>NZ_JBWKCY010000031.1:0-81860 GCF_056436245.1 Streptomyces sp. NPDC043812 | reverse complement strand
ACTGCAGGGGGGACCCTGTGGGAGAGTAGGACGCCGCCGAACAATCATTGTGGGAAAGCCCCGGAACACCGTTCCGGGGCTTTTCTGCGTTCCCGACCATTTTCGGCCGGGAGTAAACAGATCCGGTCGATGTCGCGCGGCCCGTCGGGCGGCCGCGCGAGGCATATTCGAAATGTCAGAGACGACCGGCGGCCTTCAGCGCGAGATATGCGTCCGCCAGCTCCGGGGCAAGTCTCTCCGGTGTCGCATCGACGACCGTGACCCCGTGCTTCTGGAGCTGTTCGGCTGTTCGTCGGCGCTGAATCTGAGCCTGGGTGCCGGCGGCAGCGTCATAGACGCCCTCGATGGTTCCTCTTGCCGTCTTCATCTGCTCGATGTGCGGATCCGCCACGGAGGCGACGATGACGGTGTGGCGTCGGGTGAGCTGAGGGAGTACGGGCAGCAGGCCCTCCTCGACAGGGGTTGCGTCGAGGCTCGTGAGAATGACGACGAGCGATCCGCGGGGTGCGTTCTGCAGCGCGGCGGCGCAGAGGCCGCTCGCGTCCGTTTCGACGAGCTCCGGTTCGAGTGTGGCGAACGCATTGACCATGGAGGGCAGGATGTCTCCTGCGGACCGACGTTGGATCTGGGCGCGGACATGGCGGTCGTAGGCCAGCAGTCCGACGCGGTCGCCCGCACGCGACGCGAGAGCGCCGAGAAGGAGGGCCGCGTCCATGGCGGCATCGAGTCGAGGCACATTCCCGACGCGGCCGGCCGACGTGCGGCCGGTGTCGAGCACCATGAGGATGTGGCGGTCCCGTTCGGGACGCCACGTGCGGACGGCGACGGTGTTCCGGCGGGCGGTGGCGCGCCAGTCGATGGAGCGGGTGTCGTCTCCGGGGACATAGTCGCGGAGGCTGTCGAACTCCGTGCCCCGTCCGCGGATGAGCACGCTCGTCCGACCGTCGAGTTCACGGAGTCTGGCCAGCCGTGAGGGCAGGTGCTTGCGGCTGCTGAAGGGAGGCAGGACGCGCACGGTCCACGGGACTCGGTGGTTGCCCTGGCGCGCGGCGAGGCCGAGGGGCCCGTACGAGCGGACTGTGATGCGCTCGGAGTGGCGGTCACCGCGGCGGGTTGGTTGCAGCTGCGTGGTCACGCGTCGGCGTTCGCCTGCAGGGATTCTGAGGCGGTGGCGGGACGCGGACTGCTCCGTGCCGGGTGCCCAACTGCTCGGCGGCCAGGCGTCTCGGAGCAGGGCGCGCAGGGGGCGGTTGGACGGGTTCGTGACAGTCAGCTCGACCTGCGCGGCGTCACCGAGTCGAACTGATGTGTCACCGGTTCGGGTGAAACGGAGCGTTCGCACTGGCGCGGCGAGGGCGTAGTCGCACAGGATTGCGAGTGACAGGGGAGCGTTGACAGCGAGCATCCCCGTCCAGCTGGGGGCGAGGATGCCCACGGGGAGAGAGCCGAGAGCGGCGAGGAGTGCAGTCCGTCCGGTGAGGGCCATCAGGTGCCTCAGCGGGGGACGGGGACGTGGGCAAGGATCGCGGTGATGACGGAGTCCGGAGTGACTCCTTCCATCTCCGCCTCGGGCCGGAGCTGGATCCGGTGGCGCAGGGTGGGCAGGGCCAGGGCCTTCACATCGTCCGGGATGACGTAGTCCCTGCCCGTGAGCCAGGCCCAGGCGCGTGCGGTGGACAGCAGGGCTGTTGCGCCTCGGGGGGATGCCCCCAGCGTGAGGGAGGGCGATTCACGGGTGGCGCGGCAGATGTCGACGACGTAGCCGGTGATCTCGGCCGACACCGAGGTCTTGGAGACAGCGGCGCGGGCTGCTTCGAGGTCTGTGGCTCCTGCCACGGGGCGGACGCCGGCGGCCTGGAGGTCGCGGGGATTGAAGCCCTCGGCATGGCGTGTGAGGACGTTGATCTCGTCGTCTCGGGAGGGGAGCGGGACAGTGAGCTTGAGGAGAAAGCGGTCGAGCTGCGCTTCGGGGAGCGGATAGGTCCCTTCGTATTCGACGGGGTTCTGCGTCGCTGCCACGAGGAACGGCTCGGGGAGGGGACGCGGCGTTCCGTCGACGGTGACCTGGCGTTCCTCCATCGCCTCCAGGAGCGAGGACTGCGTCTTGGGAGGAGTTCGGTTGATCTCGTCGGCGAGAAGGAGGTTGGTGAACACCGGGCCTTGCTGAAAGGAGAACTCCGAGGTGTGCGTGTCGTAGATGAGGGATCCGGTGACATCGCTGGGCATCAGGTCGGGGGTGAACTGGACGCGCTTCGTGTCGAGTTCGAGGGACGCTGCGAGGGCTCGGACCAGGAGCGTCTTGGCGACGCCGGGGACACCTTCGAGTAGGACGTGTCCCCGGCAGAGCAGGGCGACGACAAGTCCGGTGACTGCCGGGTCCTGGCCGACCACGGCCTTGGCAATCTCGGTGCGCAGGGCCTCCAGGGAGGAGCGGGCGCGGTCCGAGCTCTCGGCCGTCTCGGGGGTCGGGGCGCTCATGAGGTACGTACCTCTCTTTCGAGGGCGTCGAGGTGATCTGCCAGGTGAATGAGGCTGCTGTCGTCGGCGGGTGACGGGCCGAACAGCAGATTGCGGATGTCCCGGTCCGTGTCGGGCAGTTGCGCGGACACTGCGGGGATCAGGGCATCGGGGGAGTGGGCTTCGGCCGTGGGGACGCCGAGGAGTCCGGCGAGACGGGCACGGGCGGCGGAGCGCAGGGAGGCAGCCGCACGATCGCGGGCGTTCACCTTCCTGTACAGCCGGGCGCGACCTTCAGTGGCCTCGGAGGCGCGAATGGCCACCGGGAGCGGCTCGGTGACCAGGGGGCCGAGCCGCCGGGCGCGCCAGACGGCGGCGAGCAGTGCTGCGACGGCGAGCTGGAGTGTGCCCCACAGCCAGCCGGGCGGGATCAGATCGATGAAGGCGCTGTCGCCTGCCTCGCCGTCGTCGCTGCCGTCCTTGTTCTGGGCGGCCGATTCGTCGCTGAGCGAGGGGATGTACCAGATCAGTTCTGGTTGGGAGCCGAGCAGTTGGAGAGCGAGGGAAGCATTGCCATGTTTGGCGAGACGATCGTTGAAGAGGATGTCAGGCGCGCCCAGCAGGGCGGTGTCGCCGCCGGCGGCGTTGTCGATTCGGAGCAGGGTCGGCAGACCGTCACTCGGGTAGCAGGCGTCGGCGCCGGGGCTCGCGGTGCTGTAGCGCTCACCGCCGAGGTCGGCATCGCCCGCGCTGCGCGCCGCGGGGTAGGTGCACCGAGGTGTGCGGGCCGTGATCCGTGCCTGGGTGTCGGTACGGACGCCGGGGGCGAGGGTGCTGACGGAGGCGGGGCCGGCGGCGACGAGGACGGTGCGGCCGCCGGACGTCGACGCGGCCTCGTGGAGCGCCTGCTGCTGAGGGTCTGTCAGCAGGTCGGGCTCGGTAACGAGAAGGGTGGTGCCAGGACCGGAGGCGGCGGTCGCCTCGTCGAGGGTGGTGACGAGCCGGACGGAGATGCCGCTGCCCTTGAGGAGTTCGGCGATCGCTCTGCTGCCGGACGGCCCGGTGGAGCGGGGGTCGAGGCGGCCCTGCTGGTCTTCGGAGCGAAGGGCGGCCATGGCGATGCCGGCGGTCACCAGCAGGATGAGGGCGAGAAGCAGTCCGCGGGTGCGGGTCCACACCTGATGTGCGGTGGGGGACATGGTCGTGGTGCCGGCCGTGGTCATTCGGCGGCTCCTTGGGCGTGCTCGGTCAGCCTCGGCTTGGTGCGCTCGAGTGCGACGTCCAGGTCCCGGAGCCGTTCGTACATGCCTCGGTCGGCGGTGCGGCCGCCGTATGTGACGTCGTCGAACGCTCGGGCGCCGGCGCGGAGTTCGTCGGCGTGGGACGGAAGGGAGCGGCCGGCTTCGGCTGCGGCTTCGTCCGCGGTCCGTCCGGGGCGCGGTGTGAGCAGGGTGCGTTCTTCGAGGGAGCGGACGATGGCGCGCATCCGTTCCTGGACGGCCTGGTTCCACCGGTCGGCTGCGGCGTGCGCCTCGGCGGCGGTGCGGTGCTCGGCGGCGCTGCGGGGACGGTCGTCGAAGAGGGAGTCAGCTGCGGCGGTGGTGCGGTGCGGTGTGCCGAGGCGCCACCACAGCGCCGCGGCAAGGGCGATGACGACGAGGGCGATGACGACCAGTCCGGCGGGCCCGCCGGGGCCGGTTCCGGAGACCCCTTCGAAGAGGTTTCCGACCCAGTCCCAGAACCGGTCGAGCGCACGCTGGAGCAGGCTCGGCTCGTTCTCGTGGTACATCGGCTTGGACAGTTCGCGTTCCGCCGCCTCACGGGCGGGGACACGAGGTGTGTCCACCGGTATGTCGTCGTTCCTTCGGACCAGCAGTGCTGCTGTTGTTACGCCCCCCGCGCCCAACACCGCATCAGCCTCCGACAGCGTGGTTGCCCGGCGGCTCGGATCCGTAGCCGGAGATGCCTGCGGCGCGGGCGAGTTCGAGGTCGAGGGCCTCGCGGCGGATGCGCTGGTCCACGTAGAGGAGCACGCTCACGCCGGCGGAGATCGGGTAGGTGATCGACGAGGCGATGACCGAGCCGATGCCGGTGATGATGAGGAAGGGCCAGCCGACGTCCGGGTTGGTCCCGTTGAAGAAGTCGCTGACTCCGACGCCGTCGACGATGAACGCGACGATCGTGAACGGGATGGCGATGACCATGTTCACGAGCAGCCCGAGGAGCATGGTCAGCGCGCTGATGCCGAAGATGCGCCACCACGCACCCTGGACGAGCTTGGCGGAGCGGCGCAGCGAGGCGATCACGCCCTGGCGTTCCAGGATGAGTGCGGGGGAGGCGAGGGCGAATCGGACCATCAGCCAGATGATGACCACGACAGCGGCGAGGCCGCCGAGCACGGAGAGGATGGCCCCCGCTCCGCCGATCAGCATGCCGGGCAGGATGCCCACCGCCATGATCACAGCGGCGCCGGCCGGTACGAGCAGGGTGAGACCGAGCAGGTGGGGAAGCCGAGGCCGTGCTTCCTGCCAGGCCTCGGAGAGCGAGACCGGGCGGCCGAGCACCGAGCGGCTGATCACCACGGTCAGGATCGCCGTGGTGAGGAGCGTGCCGATCACGATGATCAGGAGCGTGGGGCCCAGGGCGATCAGGCTGGCCTGCAGGGAGTCCACGGACTGTTCCAGGGCTTCCTCAGGCGTCGCGTCGGGATCGACGGGGGCTGCTTCGGGCAGCAGGTAGCGCTCGACGAGGATGCTGGCGATCTGGGTGACGACGGAGACGGTGACCGTCACGGCCAGGACGGTGCGCCAGTGGGCGCGCAGCGTCGACACCGCGCCGTCGAGGATCTCGCCGACGCCGAGGGGGCGCAGCGGAATCACTCCTGGCTTTGCCGCGGCCGGCTGGCGGCCCCATCCGCCGTGCGGCGTTCCGCCACCCCAACCAGGGGCGGGGGGCCTGGGCGCAGGGGCGCGACCGGTGGGCGCGGCCCACTGCCCGGGGGGAGGCTGCTGCTTGGACCACTTCGAGGTGGGACCGTCGGCAGGCTCGGCGGGGTGCGGCACGCCGGAGTTCTGCCCGTCGGAGGGCGCCGATCCGGGCGAGGCCCAGCCCGGAGTGTCGTTCACGGTGGTCCACCTCATGGATTGTTTCGCGGGGCCGGCTTGCTCAGCCGGCACCTTCACGGTGTCCGCCGCCTGGTGGGGCGGCTGGTTGGCAGCCATCGTGCCACGCGGCGCCGCCCAGTGGGCGGGGGCGTGTATGTCCTTCGCACCTTCATAGTCGGGGCCGCACCGGGCAGACTGGGCGGATGGCTGATCAGTACGTACAAAACCCGGCGGACACGACGCCACCGCACTTGCCGGTGCTGCGCTGGGAGGAGCCGCCCGAAGGCCCCGTACTGGTTCTTCTCGACCAGACCCGGCTGCCGGGCGAGGAGGTCGAACTCGTCTGCACGGACGTTCCGGCGCTGGTGCGTGCCATCCAGACGCTTGCCGTCCGTGGGGCGCCGCTGCTCGGTATCGCCGGTGCCTACGGGGTCGCTCTGGCCGCGGCCCGGGGCTATGACGTCGAGGAGGCCGCGGGGCTGCTGGAGACGGCGCGGCCCACTGCCGTGAACCTGGGGTACGGCGTCCGGCTGGCGGCCGATGCGTTCCGGTCGGCTGCCGCGGCGGGTGCGGATGCCGAGCAGGCCTCGGCTGCGGCTCTTGCGGCGGCGGTGGAACTGCATCGAGCCGATGCGGAGGCGAGCCGGCGGATGGCCGCGCACGGGCTGGCGCTGCTGGGGGAGCTGCTGCCTGGAGGCGGGCACAGGGTCCTGACCCACTGCAATACCGGTGCGCTGGTTTCCGGTGGGGAGGGCACCGCGTTCGCTGTGGCGTTGGCTGCCCACCGGGCAGGCGAGCTGCGGCGGCTGTGGGTGGACGAGACTCGTCCGCTGCTGCAGGGGGCTCGGCTGACGGCGTACGAGGCGGCGCGCAACGGGATGCCGTACAGCCTGCTCACGGACAATGCCGCCGGTTCGCTTTTCGCCGCGGGGGAGGTGGATGCTGTGCTGATCGGGGCCGACCGGGTCGCTGCGGACGGTTCGGTGGCCAACAAGGTCGGGAGCTATCCGCTGGCCGTGCTGGCGAAGTACCACCATGTGCCGTTCATCGTGGTGGCGCCGACGACGACGGTGGATCTGGCGACTCCGGACGGCGCGTCGATCGAGGTGGAGCAGCGCTCCGGGAGTGAAGTGACAGAGGTCACATCTGTGCCTTCAGTGGTGGCAGGTGCCGGAGGTGGTGGTGGGGTGTCCGTGGCACCCCTCGGTGCCCAGGCGTACAACCCCGCCTTCGATATAACGCCGCCGGACCTGGTGACGGCCCTCGTCACCGAGGAGGGTGTGCTGTCGCCGGTCACGGGCGGCGGAATAGCAGAGCTGTGTGCCAGGTCACGACAGGTAACGATTAGCTAATGGGATGATGTCGAATATGAAGGGACGAGTCCTTGTCGTCGACGACGACACCGCACTGGCCGAGATGCTCGGGATTGTGCTGCGTGGTGAAGGTTTCGAGCCGTCGTTCGTAGCGGACGGTGACAAGGCACTTGCCGCCTTCCGGGAGAGCAAACCGGACTTGGTGCTGCTCGATCTGATGCTGCCCGGCAGGGACGGCATCGAGGTGTGCAGGCTGATCCGGGCGGAGTCCGGTGTGCCGATCGTGATGCTCACCGCCAAGAGCGACACCGTCGATGTGGTGGTCGGGCTGGAGTCCGGGGCCGACGACTACATCGTGAAGCCGTTCAAGCCGAAGGAGCTGGTCGCCCGGATCCGGGCGCGCCTGAGGAGGTCGGAGGAGCCTGCGCCGGAGCAGCTGACCATCGGTGACCTGGTCATCGACGTGGCCGGGCATTCCGTGAAGCGGGACGGACAGTCGATAGCGCTGACGCCGCTCGAGTTCGATCTGCTGGTCGCGCTCGCGCGCAAGCCCTGGCAGGTGTTCACCCGTGAGGTGCTGCTCGAGCAGGTGTGGGGCTATCGGCACGCGGCCGACACCCGGCTGGTCAATGTCCATGTGCAGCGGCTGCGCTCCAAGGTCGAGAAGGACCCGGAGCGGCCGGAGATCGTGGTGACCGTCCGTGGCGTCGGTTACAAGGCAGGACCGAGCTGACATGTCCGGAGGCAGCGTTGCTCCGAAGCCCGGTGAGCCGGGAGTCCGTACGGGGCGGGCTGCCGGAGGGGGGCCCAGGCCCTCGCGGTTCGGCCGCCTTCTCCAGGGCGGTCGGCTGCTCCAGGACGGTGCCGCGTCCAGCGGGCCGATACCTCGGCTCGTGATGCGTTGGCTGCGCCGTCCGCTGCTGCCTGCTGCCCGTCTGTGGCGGCGGAACATCCAGCTGAGGGTGGTCGCCACCACGCTGCTGATGTCGCTCGGTGTGGTGCTGCTGCTCGGTTTCGTCGTCATCGGGCAGGTGCGCAACGGCCTGCTCGACGCGAAGAGCAAGGCCGCGCAGAGCCAGGCCGCGGGCGGTTTCGCCGTCGCCAGGGAGCAGGCCAGCGCACCGGTCGGTCCCGTGGGTCCGGACGGCGCGGCATCAGGGGGGAGGAACGCCAACTCCTGGCGGTCCGATCTCGTGGTCCAGCTCGCCAGCGGCGGGCAGGGCTCGTACAACGTGGTCGCGCTCAGCGCCGAATCCGACCGGGAAGGCTACGGGCGTGCGCCGCGCACCTCGGGTCTTGTGGACCCGGCGTCCATTCCGCAGGCTTTGCGTGATGCGGTGGGCAAGGGGACCGGGACGTACGAGACGTACATCAGCATCAGGTACTGGAACAACGCCTCCGACGCGGAGCCCGGGCTGGTCGTGGGCACCCGGCTGAACGACATCGAGGGCAACCCGTACGAGCTGTACTACCTGTTCCCGCTCGCGCAGGAGGAGCAGTCGCTCAACCTGGTCCGCGGGACGCTGGCCACGGCGGGTCTGTTCGTGGTCGGGCTGCTCGGTGCCATCGCCTGGCTCGTGGTGCGCCAGATCGTGACGCCTGTCCGTATGGCCGCCGGAATCGCCGAGCGGCTCGCGGCAGGCAGGCTGCAGGAACGTATGAAGGTCACCGGCGAGGACGACATCGCCCGGCTGGGCGAGGCCTTCAACAAGATGGCGCAGAACCTCCAGCTGAAGATCCAGCAGTTGGAGGAGCTCTCCAGGATGCAGCGCCGGTTCGTCTCGGACGTCTCGCACGAGCTGCGGACGCCGCTGACGACCGTGCGGATGGCCGCGGACGTCATCCACGAGGCACGCATGGACTTCGACCCGGTCACGGCGCGCTCCGCCGAGCTGCTGGGGGACCAGCTCGACCGTTTCGAGTCGCTGCTGTCCGACCTGCTCGAGATCAGCCGGTTCGACGCGGGCGCCGCGGCGCTGGAAGCCGAGCCGATAGACCTGCGCGAGGTGGTACGCCGGGTGATCGGCGGTGCCGAGCCGCTGGCCGAGCGCAAGGGCTCACGGATACGGGTGGTCGGCGACGGGCAGCCGGTCGTGGCCGAGGCGGACGCCCGGCGAGTGGAGCGGGTGCTGCGCAATCTGGTCGTCAACGCCGTGGAGCACGGCGACGGCAAGGACGTCGTGGTCCGCCTGGCTGCTGCCGGCGGTGCCGTCGCCATCGCGGTGCGGGATTACGGGGTGGGGCTGAAACCGGGCGAGGCGACCCGGGTCTTCAACCGGTTCTGGCGCGCCGATCCGGCGCGTGCCCGCACCACGGGAGGGACCGGCCTCGGACTGTCCATCGCCGTCGAGGACGCCCGGCTGCACGGCGGGTGGTTGCAGGCCTGGGGCGAGCCGGGCGGCGGTTCGCAGTTCCGTCTGACCCTGCCCCGTACGGCGGACGAGCCGCTGCGCGGATCGCCGATACCGCTGGAGCCCGAGGACTCGAGGCGGAACAAGGAGCGTGCACCGTCGTCGGGTGAGCCACAGGCGAACGGGCACCGGCTGACGTCCGTGCCCGTTCAATCCGCGTCGGAGTTCTCGCCCCTGCCCGTGCCGTCGCTCGGCGCGGCGCCCACCGGAGTGGATCCGGCGGCGCTCCCCGGCAACGGGGCGCGCGTCGTGGCGCGGCCGGCGGAAGACCGGCGCGACGACGCGGCGGGACAGGTCACTTCGGAGCGGGAGGACACGACTCGTGGGCGCTGACCCCCGTCGTAAGGGCCGTGAGCGGGTGCTGCGCACGGTCGCGCTGCTGGGCTGCAGCAGCGTGGTGCTCGTCGGCTGCGCATCGATGCCGGACAGCGGCGACGTGCACCCGGTGAAGGCGTCCCAGCGTGGCGACTCCCAGGTGCGGGTGTACGCGGTGCAACCGCGCAAGGGCGCCACGCCCGACGAGATCGTCACGGGCTTCCTCGAGGCGATGACCAGTGACGATTCGAACTTCGCCACAGCGCGCTCCTACCTCAGCCGGGAGATGGCCGAGAAGTGGCGGCCGGAGGCGGGCACGACCGTGCTCGAGGCCGCCCCTGCCCCGGGCGCGCCGGTCCTCGGTGGCCGCGACAGCGTGGGCATGAGCTATCCGCTCTTCGGCCGGCAGGTCGCGACGGTCGATGCCCAGCGTGCCTATCTGCCGGTGACTCCGACGGAGTTCCGCAGGAACATCCATCTGTCGCAGCAGAAGGGCAGGGACGGCAAGGAGTGGCGGATCGACACTCTGCCGCCCGGGCTGCTGCTCGGCGCGTCCGACTTCGAGCGCAACTACGTGGCGGTGAACAAGTACTACTTCGCCTCGGGGCGGAGCGTCATGGTCGCCGACCCCGTCTACATCCGGCAGCGCCAGGACCCGGTGACCCGTCAGGATCCGGTCACACAGGCGGTGTCGGCGTTGCTGCAGGGGCCGACGAACTGGCTGAAGCCGGTCGTCGAGTCGCGCTTCCCGACCGGTACTGCTCTGAAGAAGGGCACCAGGTCGCTGTCGTTCGACGATCGCAACGGGCTGAGGATCCCGCTGAACGACAAGGCGTCCGGTGTGGGCACGGCGCAGTGCTCGAAGATGGCGGCGCAGATCCTGTTCACGCTCAAGGACCTGTCCTCGGCCAGGGTCGAGCAGGTGGAGCTGGAGCGGTCGGACGGCTCGAAGCTGTGTGTGATGAGCGCCGGCCAGGCGGAGGAGTACGCACCGGACCACTCCTCCAGAAGGCCCGACAACCAGTACTTCGTCGACGCGGAGCACCGGCTGGCGGTGCTGGACGGCAATGCGGAGGAGATAGCCGAACCGCGGAAGGTGCCGGGGCCGTTCGGTGACGGCAGGCTGCAGATGAACACCGTGGCGGTCTCCCGCGACGAGCACACCGCCGCCGTGGTCTCCAAGGACCAGAGCAAGCTGTACGTGGGGTCCATCGCCTCCGACACCGAACTGGGTGGCCCGCTCGTGACCTCACGTGGCAAGACCGCCGAGAACCGCCTGTCGGCGCCGAGCTGGGACGGCCGCGGAGATGCATGGGTCGCGGACCGGAATCCCGACGATCCTGCGCTGATGAGGCTGCCGGACGGCACCGACACCCCGCAGGACGTGAAGATCGTGCCCGGCCTCGACGGTGCGCGGATCGAGGCGTTGAAGGTGTCGGCGGACGGTGTGCGCATGGCACTGCTGCTGACCAAGGACGGCCGGACGGAGCTCAAGATCGGCCGCGTGGAGCGGCACGGCCCCGGCGACGATCCCGTTGTCACCGTGACCCATCTGAGGCCCGCCGCGCCGCAGATGGAGACGGTGACGGCTGTCTCCTGGGCCGGTCCCAGCCGGCTGGTGGTGGTCGGCAAGGAGTCCGGAGGCGTGCAGCAGGTGCGCTACATCCAGACGGACGGCTCCACCTCACCCAACGCGATTCTGCCCGGGCTCAACCAGGTCAAGGCAGTAGCCGCGTCCAACGACGAGGGCAGGCCGCTCGTGGCGCACTCGGAGGAGGACGGCATTGTGCGTCTGCCCGCCGGTGCGAATTGGCAGACGCTGGTCAAGAAGGGTTCGTCGCCCGTCTATCCGGGCTGACCGCGGGACCATCCGCTGAAGCCCGGCCGGGCTGCGCGCCTCGCCGGGTGGGCCCTGGGCACGTCCGTCCCCCTGTCGCCCGGCAGGGGGCGGGGGTTGTCCACAGGGGTGGCAGCCGGACTGCCCCAACGGCACAGTGGTGGTCATGCGGGGGTGGTGGCGGGAGTTCTCCGGACTGGTGCTGCCGGTCGCCTGCGGCGGCTGCGGCGCACCGGGCAGGCAACTGTGCGAGCGGTGCGCCGACGCGCTGTACGGCGGGCCGGCACGCCGTGCGAGACCCGTGCCGGAGCCGCCCGGCGGGCTGCCCGTGGTGCATGCCGCCGCGGTCTACAGCGACGCGGTACGGGCCGTACTGCTGGCCCACAAGGAGCGGGGGGCCATTGGGCTTGCGGCCCCTCTCGGCCGTGCCCTTGCCGGTGCGGTACGGGCATGCGTGCGCGCTTCCGCCCCGGGGAGCGGGCCCGGGCAGCTTCTGCTGGTGCCCGTCCCGTCTGCGCGCAGGGCGGTCAGGGCGCGCGGTCATGACGCGGCGCGGCGGATCGCGTTTGCCGCCGCCTGCGAGCTTCGGCGCGAGGGTCGCCCTGCGCGGGTCGTGCCGGTGCTTGAGCAGCGGCGTCGGGTGGCGGATCAGGCGGGTCTCACGGCCCGTGAGAGGCACGCCAACCTGTCGGGTGCCCTGCTGGTCCGGCCGGGGGCGGGACGGTTACTGACGGGCGGCACAGTCGTTCTGGTGGACGACCTCATGACGACGGGTGCGTCGCTGGTGGAGGCTGCGAGGGCACTGAGTGCCGTCGAACAGCCGGAAGCACGCCGATTCGACCGGCAGGGCGCAGCAGTTGTCGCCGTTCCGCCGCTCTCTTTCGAAATAAACCGGAACTGACGGGGAACTCGCAACGTTGCAGGTAGTGAGAGGGCAAAAACCCCTGATCGGAGGTACCTTCTGGTAGCGGGTGCCGACACCGGTCCCAGCGAGCTATGTTCGGTTGTAAGGAATGGCGAAGCCCGGACCTCGTCGAATGCGCTGTCGAATTTCCCGGCCAGGGATTCAGGACAGCGCCAAGGCTGAAAATTGGGTGGGGTGGAGATCTTGTCGACTGGGGAGGAGGAGGTGAAAGTCGCCAAGTCCGAGGCCCCGGTGATCGCCGGAGCCTGGTGCAAGAGGGAGACGCTCCGCAGCCAGTGAGCGGGCGGAGCGATCCGGGAACGGAGTTCTGCGTGGACATCGTCGTCAAGGGCCGCAAGACCGAGGTGCCCGAGCGGTTCCGCAAGCACGTGGCCGAGAAGCTGAAGCTGGACAAGATCCAGAAGCTCGACGGCAAGGTGATCAGCCTCGACGTCGAGGTGTCCAAGGAGCACAACCCGCGGCAGGCCGACCGTTCCGACCGCGTGGAGATCACGCTCCGCTCGCGCGGACCGGTGATCCGGGCGGAAGCAGCGGCCGCCGACCCGTACGCAGCGCTCGACCTGGCCACCGGCAAGCTGGAGGCAAGGCTCCGCAGGGAGCACGACAAGCGCCACAACAGGCGTGGCAACGGCCGCCTGTCGGCCGCCGAAGTCGCCGATGTGGTGCCCGGCGTCGCCGAGTTGAACGCCAATGGCAAGCCTTTCGCCGCGGAGGCGACGGAACCCATTCCCACCACCAGGATCGGTTCGCTCGAAGTACAGGGCGAGGGACCGCTGGTGGTCCGCGAGAAGCTGCACACGGCAGCACCGATGACGCTCGACCAGGCGCTCTACGAGATGGAACTGGTCGGCCACGACTTCTACCTCTTCGTCGACTCCGAGACGAAGCACCCCAGTGTCGTCTACCGGCGGCACGCCTACGACTACGGCGTCATCCACCTGGAGACCGACCCGCTGGCCGGATCCGAGGCCGGCGGCGCCGGGGGTGCACTCGGCGGGTGACCCCGGCGCCCGGTAAGCCCCGTCAGCGATGAAGCGGTGCCCCTGGAGCGCCTCGTGCGCCCCAGGGGCACCCTCGTGCGTCCACAGGGTCACCTCTCCGCCGCCAGGGCATGACAGCATGGCGTGCAAGCCAACCGATGTGCCGCGCACCGACGTTGGCAGACCAGACATGATCTTCGGGCCACGGCCTTCAGGGGGAGGAACGATGGCGGACAGCTTCGGGCCGGTGCACAGCGAGGCGGGCCACCCCGCAGTCGTCGACACCGGGACGGCGGAGACCGACGGCACCCGTATGGCGGAGCCGATCAGGGTTCTCGTGGTGGATGACCACGCTCTCTTCCGGCGAGGTCTGGAAATCGTCCTCAAGCAGGAGGAGGACATCCAGGTCGTCGGCGAGGCCGGGGACGGCGCCGAGGCCGTGGACAAGGCGGCCGACCTGCTGCCGGACATCGTTCTCATGGACGTGCGCATGCCCAAGCGGGGCGGTATCGAGGCCTGCACCTCGATCAAGGAGGTGGCCCCCAGCGCGAAGATCATCATGTTGACGATCAGCGACGAGGAGGCCGACCTCTACGACGCGATCAAGGCGGGGGCCACGGGCTATCTCCTCAAGGAGATCTCCACGGACGAGGTGGCCACCGCGATCCGCGCGGTGGCGGACGGCCAGTCGCAGATCAGCCCGTCGATGGCTTCGAAGCTGCTCACCGAGTTCAAGTCGATGATCCAGCGCACGGACGAGCGCAGGCTCGTTCCCGCGCCCCGGCTGACGGACCGGGAGCTGGAGGTGCTCAAGCTCGTCGCCACCGGTATGAACAACCGCGACATCGCCAAGGAACTGTTCATCTCCGAGAACACCGTGAAGAACCACGTCCGCAACATCCTCGAGAAGCTGCAGCTGCACTCCCGTATGGAGGCAGTGGTCTACGCGATGCGCGAAAAGATCCTCGAGATCCGATAGGCCCGGCAGAGCATGGTCCGGCTCGGCCGCCGGCCGGGCAGGCCCGGTCCGTGCGGCGTCGCGCCGGGCTCAGCCCAGCGCCCTGACCAGCTCCGCCGCAAGCTCCGGGCGATCGACCCGCTCGACGCGCACGGAGTCGCACCCCACCCATTCGGCGGCTTCGCGCAGTGCCTGAGCCATGGGCGCCAAAGCCTTCGGGGTGTCCAGGGACACCTGCCGGGCCACCAGGGTCCTGCCCTCGCGCGCCGGATCCACACGGCCCAGGAGCCTCCCGCCGGAGAGCAGGGGCATCGCGAAGTATCCGTGCACCCTCTTCGGCTTGGGTACGTACGCCTCTAGGCGGTGGGTGAAACCGAAGATCCGCTCGGTGCGCGCCCGTTCCCAGATGAGTGAGTCGAACGGCGAGAGCAGTGTCGTCCGGTGCCTTCCGCGGGGCGCGGAGGCCAGAGCGGCCGGATCGGCCCAGGCGGGTTTGGACCAGCCCTCGACCGTGACGGGGACCAGCCCGGAGTCCGCGACCACCGCGTCGAACTGCTCGCCCTTGAGGCGGTGGTAGTCCGCGATGTCCGCCCGTGTCCCCACGCCGAGCGACTGCCCGGCCAGCCGGACGAGACGGCGAAGGCACTCGGTGTCGTCCAGGTCGTCGTGCAGTACGGCGTCCGGGAGGGCCCGCTCGGCGAGGTCGTACACCCGCTTCCAGCTGCGCCGCTCGGCGCACACCACCTCGCCGTACATCAGCGCCCGCTCGACGGCGACCTTGGAGGCGGACCAGTCCCACCACTCGCCGCCGTTCTTCGCGCCGCCCAATTCGGTCGCTGTGAGCGGCCCTTCGGCGCGCAGCTGCTTGATGACTGCGTCGTACGCCCCGTCCGGGAGGTCGTGGTGCCAGTGCGGGCGGGCGCGGTAGGCGCGGCGGCGGAAGGCGAAATGGGGCCACTCCTCGACGGGGAGGATGCACGCGGCGTGCGACCAGTACTCGAAGCTGTGGCCCTCGGTCCAGTACGCGTCCTCGACCGTCCTGCGGCCCACCGTGCCCAGGCGGGCGTACGGAACGAGCTCGTGCGAGCGCGCCAGCACGGAGATCGTGTCCAGCTGCACAGCGCCGAGGTGGCGCAGCACGCCCCGGACTCCCCCGCGCCGGTCGGGCGCACCGAGGAATCCCTGGGCGCGCAGAGCGATGCGGCGTGCCTCGTCGGCTGAGAGGTCGAGGGCGGGCGGCGGCAGCGTCGTCATGTCCCGCACGATAGAGGCCGCCACTGACAGCAGGCCCCTCTCGCGCGGTCAGGAACCCGCGGGGAGATAGGGGTGGGCGCCGGTCAGTCCCAGGTCCGAGGGGAGCAGCGAGCCGACCCAGACGTCCCGGAGCGTCTCCTTGTTGAGCAGAGCGGCGCGCAGCGCGCCCTCGACACGGAATCCGGCTTTCTCGGCGACCGCGCGCGAGCCCACGTTGCCGACCTCGGCCCGCCATTCCAGTCGGGTGGCGCCGAGCCGCATGAACGCCCAATGCGAGACGGCGGTCACGGATTCGGCCATCACACCGCG
This sequence comes from Streptomyces sp. NPDC043812, assembly GCF_056436245.1. Taxonomy (NCBI): domain Bacteria; kingdom Bacillati; phylum Actinomycetota; class Actinomycetes; order Kitasatosporales; family Streptomycetaceae; genus Streptomyces; species Streptomyces sp. NPDC043812. The sequence goes on along the minus strand of NZ_JBWKCY010000031.1, from coordinate 65,997 downwards.
TCCGCGGTGCTCCTTGCCCGTCCAGTAGCCGATCTCCCACGTGCCCGAGAAGGTGCGCAGAGTGACCGCCACCGAGGCCATCAGTGGGCCGCCTTCCCGCGGCAGTACCGCGAACGTGCACATGGTGCTGTTGCGCCAGCCGTCCGGGACCATGTGCTCCGTGAAGTCGACCGCGTGCTGCCACTCGTACGGAGAGGGAACCGTCGTCCACCGCTGGATGTCCGGGTCCTGGCAAGACCGGTGGACCGCCTCCGTGTCGTCGGCCGTGAACGTGCGCAGCAGCAGGCGGTCGGTGGTGAGTGTGATCGGCTCCATGCCGGGATTGTGGTCAGGTCGGCGGCAGGATGCGAGCACTTTTGGTGCCCTCCCCGGCACCTTCCGCGCGTTCTGTGCGTTCTCCTGATGGCGGACAGCAGGCCCGCGTGGCGATGGACCTCCCGGCACGGTGGGGTCCTCGCTTACGATGGCCGATGCGGTGGGGCCCACCTGCCGTGCCCGCGCCAGTGTCCGTCACACGACCCAGTGCCAGGCCCGACCGGCAAGGAGACCAACCTCAGTGTCCGTCTTCAACAAGCTCATGCGTGCAGGCGAAGGCAAGATCCTGCGCAAACTGCACCGCATTGCGGACCAGGTCAACTCCATCGAAGAGGACTTCGTCTCCCTCTCCGACGCCGAGTTGAGGGCGCTCACGGACGAGTACAAGCAGCGTTTCGAGGACGGCGAGAGCCTCGACGACCTGCTCCCCGAGGCATTCGCCACCGTCCGTGAGGCCGCCAAGCGCGTCCTCGGCCAGCGTCACTACGACGTGCAGCTGATGGGCGGCGCCGCCCTCCACCTCGGCTACGTGGCCGAGATGAAGACCGGTGAGGGCAAGACCCTCGTCGGAACCCTCCCCACGTACCTCAACGCGCTCTCCGGCAAGGGCGTCCACCTGATCACGGTGAACGACTACCTGGCCGAGCGTGACTCCGAGATGATGGGCCGGGTCCACAAGTTCCTGGGCCTGAGCGTGGGATGCATTCTTGCGAACATGACGCCCGCGCAGCGTCGCGAACAGTACAACTGCGACATCACGTACGGCACGAACAACGAGTTCGGCTTCGACTACCTCCGCGACAACATGGCCTGGTCGAAGGACGAGCTCGTCCAGCGCGGCCACAACTTCGCCGTGGTCGACGAGGTCGACTCGATCCTCGTCGACGAGGCGCGTACGCCGCTGATCATCTCCGGCCCGGCCGACCAGGCCACCAAGTGGTACGGCGACTTCGCCAAGCTCGTCACCCGCCTCACCAGGGGCGAGGCGGGCAACCAGCTCAAGGGCATCGAGGAGACCGGCGACTACGAGGTCGACGAGAAGAAGCGCACTGTCGCCATCCACGAGGCCGGCGTCGCCAAGGTCGAGGACTGGCTCGGCATCGACAACCTCTACGAGTCGGTCAACACCCCCCTCGTCGGCTACCTGAACAACGCCATCAAGGCCAAGGAGCTGTTCAAGAAGGACAAGGACTACGTCGTCATGGACGGCGACGTCATGATCGTCGACGAGCACACCGGCCGTATCCTCGCCGGCCGCCGCTACAACGAGGGCATGCACCAGGCGATCGAGGCGAAGGAAGGGGTGGACATCAAGGACGAGAACCAGACGCTCGCCACGATCACCCTGCAGAACTTCTTCCGCCTCTACGGCAAGCTCGCGGGCATGACCGGTACGGCGATGACCGAGGCCGCCGAGTTCCACCAGATCTACAAGCTGGGCGTCGTGCCGATCCCGACGAACAGGCCGATGGTCCGCATGGACCAGTCGGACCTGATCTACCGGACCGAGGTCGCCAAGTTCGCGGCCGTCGTGGACGACATCGCCGAGAAGCACGAAAAGGGCCAGCCGATCCTCGTCGGCACCACCTCGGTCGAGAAGTCCGAGTACCTCTCGCAGCAGCTCAACAAGCGCGGCATCCAGCACGAGGTGCTCAACGCCAAGCAGCACGACCGGGAGGCGACGATCGTCGCCCAGGCCGGCCGCCGTGGTGCCGTCACGGTCGCCACGAACATGGCCGGCCGCGGTACGGACATCAAGCTCGGCGGCAATCCGGACGACCTCGCCGAGGCGGAGCTGCGCCAGCGCGGCCTGGACCCGGTCGAGCACGTCGAGGAGTGGGCCGCTGCCCTGCCCGCGGCGCTGGAGCGCGCCGAGGCGGCCGTGAAGGCGGAGCACGACGAGGTCACGGACCTCGGCGGTCTGTACGTGCTGGGCACCGAGCGGCACGAGTCGCGCCGTATCGACAACCAGCTGCGCGGTCGTTCCGGCCGTCAGGGCGACCCGGGCGAGTCCCGGTTCTACCTGTCGCTGGGCGACGACCTGATGCGTTTGTTCAAGGCGCAGATGGTCGAGCGCGTCATGGCGATGGCCAACGTCCCCGACGACGTGCCGATCGAGAACAAGATGGTGACCCGCGCGATCGCCTCCGCGCAGTCCCAGGTCGAGCAGCAGAACTTCGAGACGCGCAAGAACGTCCTCAAGTACGACGAGGTGCTCAACCGCCAGCGCGAGGTCATCTACGGCGAGCGCCGGCGCGTCCTGGAGGGCGAGGACCTGCACGAGCAGGTGCGTCACTTCATGGACGACACCATCGACGCCTACATCCAGGCGGAGACCGTCGAGGGCTTCGCCGAGGAATGGGACATGGACCGCCTGTGGGGCGCGTTCAAGCAGCTCTACCCGGTCAAGATCACGATCGAGGAGCTGGAGGACGCCGCGGGCGACCGTGCCGGGATCACCGCGGAGTTCATCGCGGAGTCGATCAAGGACGACATCCACCAGCAGTACGACGAGCGCGAGAAGCAGCTCGGCTCCGACATCATGCGTGAGCTGGAGCGCCGTGTCGTGCTGTCGGTCCTCGACCGCAAGTGGCGTGAGCACCTCTACGAGATGGACTACCTCCAGGAGGGCATCGGCCTGCGCGCGATGGCCCAGAAGGACCCCCTCGTCGAGTACCAGCGCGAGGGCTTCGACATGTTCACCGCGATGATGGAGGGCATCAAGGAGGAGTCCGTCGGCTACCTGTTCAACCTGGAGGTCCAGGTCGAGCAGCAGGTCGAGGAGGTCCCGGTGCAGGACGCGGCGGCGAAGACGTCGCTGGCCAAGGACGACGCCGTGCCCGCGGGTGCGGCGCGTCCGGAGATCCGCGCGAAGGGCCTCGAGGCGCCTCAGCGTCCCGACCGCCTGCACTTCTCCGCGCCGACGGTGGACGGCGAGGGCGGTGTCATCGAGGGCGATTTCGACAACGACGGTGGCCCGGCGCGGTCGGAGTCGGACGGTATGACGCGCGCGGAGCGCCGCAAGGCGGCGAAGACCGCAGGCCGCCGCCGCAAGAAGTAGACGCGGTTGCGCCGACGGCCGGGGCCGGACACCGAGGGGTGTCCGGCCCCGGCCGCGTTGTGCGGCGGGGCCGCTCGCCGGGACGCCGCCGTGGCGCCAGGAAGCCGGACCCCAGCGCGTGGGCGGGAGGCGCAGCGCCCTCGGTGCGCCTCGTGGAGGCGCTGGAGGGCCGCGTAAGCGCCGACTGCGGTGCACCTGCGCGGATTCGGCTCCACTGGGGCCCTCAGGGCGGCAGCCGCGCGTGTGCGCCCGTGCGCGACGCCCGGGGCGCCTGCGCTCACCCCGCACGCGCTCAGGTCCGGTTCCGGGAGTCGCGCAGCGCTGGGTGGACCTGCGCGCACTCGTCGGCCGTGAGGCTCATCGGCCATGGCGCAAAGCGCGCCGGGCGAGCGCACGGGGATGCTGCCGTGGCGCCGCGGCCGTCGTGGCGGTAGCCGTCGCCTGCCGCGGGCGACCGGCCGGGAGGCAGGACGTCGACGCCGCGCGCGGCTGCGTTGGTCCCGGCCCGCGGCGCCGGCGTCGGCATCCGGCGGCGCCGCGGCATCCTGGCCGGGGCGCCCTGGGTTCCCCGGTGGTCGGCACGCCGTGTCCCGTCGGGTCCGCAGCGGCCGTGCCGCGATGCTCCGGCAGGTCAGCCGTGCGTGGGTCGGCTGTGGCGGACGTGCGGGCGTGCACGGTCCGCCTGTCGGCCGCGGTGACCCGTTCCGTGAGGCCCGGCGTCCGGTGGCCCGCGCGCGCGTGGGTCGGCTGTCGCGGATGCACGGTCGGTCCGCCTGTCGGCCGCGGTGACCCGTTCCGTAAGGCTCGGCGTCCGGTGGCCCGGCGGGCTTCATCGGCCGCTCTCCGCCGCGTTGCGTTCGCGTTCGCCGCCCAGTTCCACCGCCGCGCAGCGCCAGCGGCGGTCGGCGCCCTGTTCCAGGCGGAAGGCCATCGCGCTCACGCGGTCGCCCGAACCGATACGGGCGAAGGCCTCGATCACCCCCGGTCCCGGCTGGAACTCGCCGCAGTGACGGACGACCGGCATCACCCGTTCCGCCGGGCGCAGCGGTGCCCCCGGAGCCAGCCGGATCAGCTGTTCGTACGCCTCGCCGATCGTGTGTCCGAGCATCCAGTGCACCGGGCGCCGGCCGCTCAGTACCGCGAGCAGGCGGTCGGCGAACCAGTAGTGGGGTTTGTGCTGCCTGCCGCGTGCGCGGGTCAGTGCCGCTGCCGCGGCTGGCCGGCTCTGGTCGCGTCGGCCCGCGGGCCTGGTCCTGTCCATGCGAATCGCCCCCGATTGCTGGTCCCGGACCGAGTCACTGAGCGACTGGGTACCGGGAGGTAACTTCGACGGGGAACTTCTATGGCGTGAGCAGGGGTGTCGCAATGCGCGACGGACCGCCGCGGGCCCGGCCGCGCACATCACCTATCAGGGTGAGCGGGGCCATGTCCCGGCAGCCTTCGGCGGGTGCGCGGGGTGTGCGAAGTGGACGTTTCCGGAGGGCCCAAGGGCACCCCGAAGGGGTACGCCGCACGTATCCTGAGGGCGCATTTCCGACTACGAAAGCGGCCAGCCATGCGCGTGTACGTCCCCCTCACCCTCCCCGGTCTCGCTGAGGCGGCCAAGGCGGGCGAACTGGGGCCCGGCCCGCTCTCCGCGTACGCCGTCACACCGGCACTGCGCGAGTGGTACGTGTCGGACGACATCGAGGAGCTGGAGTACGCCGCGCTGAGCCGCGCCGCGGCCGCATCCCTGCGTCTGCTGGCCGGTACCCCCGGCGCCGCCCGCCGCCGGGTGGTCGTGGCCGTGGACGTGCGGGACCAGGATGCCGTCGCCGACCCCGACCGCGCGCTCGACGCGAGCGCGCTCGGTGAGGTCCGCGTCGCCGCCGCCGTGCCGATGGCCAAGGCCGCGGCCGTCCATGTCGACGCCGACGACGCCGTGGCCGACGTGGCCGCCGCGGTGGACGCGCTCGGCGCCGCCGACCACGGCGACGACGACGCACAGTTCACGGTCGACGGCGCCGAGGACCACGAGCTGCTGTGGTTCGGTGTGCAGGAGATCCCCAACATCGTCGGCTGACGCCGGAACCGCTGTCGCACCCGCCCGGTACCGTTTGTCGGCATGGGGAAGACGGCGAAACACGGGGCCCACCTGGTCTGGGACTGGAACGGCACACTGCTCGACGACATATCTGCGGTCATCGGGGCCACCAACGCGGCCTTCGACGAGATAGGCCTCGAGCCGATCACGCTCGAGCGGTACCGCGAGCTGTACTGCGTGCCCGTCCCGCGCTTCTACGAGCGTCTGATGGGCCGGCTGCCGACCGACGAGGAGTGGCTCGTCATGGACGCCGTGTTCCACCGGCACTACTGGGCGAGGGCCGAGGTGTGCGTGCTCGCGGCAGGTGCCGCCGAGCTGCTCGTGCAACGCCAGGACTCGGGACTGACCCAGTCGCTGTTGTCGCTGGCTCCCCACGAGGAGCTGATTCCGATCGTGCACCGCCACGGCATCGCGGAGCGGTTCGTCCGGGTCGACGGGCGCGTCGGCGCCTCCAACACCGGCAAGGCGGAGCACATGGTGCGCCATCTGACCGCGCTCGAGGGCGTGACACCGGACCGGATCGTCGTCATCGGCGACGCTGCGGACGACGCGGTCGCCGCAGCGCACGTCGGTGCCCGCGCCGTGCTGTACACAGGGGGATCGCACAGCAGGGGCAGTCTGGAGAGGGTGGGGGTGCCCGTCGTGGATTCTCTGGAAGAGGCGGTCGTGGTGGCCGAGGAACTGGTCGCCGGAGCCTGAGGGCCCATGGCTCAGGGGCCGGCGCCTGGTCACAGCGTTCCCGGCTCGCCGCCGCCTTCCCGGGGCGTTCCGCGTCGCGTTTCCTGCCGCCGCCCGCGCGAGGCGGACGGCGGCTGCTCTCAGTCCTGTGCCACGGGCGCCTTCTCCCGAAGGATCTCGAGGAAGGCGCGCATCCAGGCCGCGTGGTCGGGCCACGCACGCGAGGACACCAGCGTGCCGTCGACAACGACCTCCGTGTCCCGGAATGACGCCCCCGCCGCCTGCATGTCGGGCTCCAGAGCGGGGTACGAGGTGACCCGGCGGCCCTCCAGACCGCCGATCGCCGCCGTCAGCAGCGGACCGTGGCAGATCTGTGCCACGGGCTTGTCGGCGTCGAAGAACGCCTTCAGGATCTTGCGCAGCTCGGCGTCGTTGCGCAGATACTCGGGGGCGCGTCCACCGGGGATCACGACCGCGGCGTACGCTCCGGCGTCGACCTCCGAGAACGCGAGGTCGGCGGGCCAGGTGTAGCCCGGCTTCTCGGTGTAGGTGTCGAAGCCCGGCTCGCCGTCGTGCACGACGAACTGGAGCTTCTTGCGGGTGGGGGCCGCGATGTGCACCTCGTACCCCTCCTCCAGCAGCCGCTGGTAGGGATAGAGGACTTCCAGCGACTCTGCGGCGTCCCCGGTGACGATGAGGATCTTCGTGGTCATGGCTGCTCCCGGTGAGTGTGTGCCAAGAGGGCCTGTGTCGCTGTCCAGAGTGTCAAACTTCCACCCCCTCTTTTGTACACATACGGCTCATGACGGTTCGGGGGGCAGTGGCGATAGCCTGGGGGCGTGATCAGCGCGATACGCCGTGGGGGCAGCGAAGCCCCCGGCCTGCGCCCGGAGCGCCACCGCGCCCGGGCGATACCTGATCTTCTCTGTCCGGCCTTCCCGCCCAATACGGCCGATTATGGCTCGGACATCTCTCATCGCGGCATAACGTCGACTGTGACCGGACACCCCGCGTCGTGGCGTTGCGTCGCAGCATCTTTCACCTACGTCACGCAACGGCGCGCGACAGGAGCCAGAGGACATGCAGACCAAGCTGGACGAAGCCAAGGCCGAGCTGCTCGCACGGGCCGCCCGGGTAGCTGAGAACAGCCCGGTCGGGGGGCACCTTCCGACTGGGGCCGAGCAGGGGAAGCGTCCCGACCGGGACGCCGTGCTCACGTACCTCCAGCGCTACTACCTGCACACAGCTCCCGAGGACCTCACCGACCGCGACCCGGTCGACGTCTTCGGTGCGGCGCTTTCCCACCACCGGCTCGCGGAGAACCGCCCGCAGGGCACGGCGAACGTCAGGGTCCACACCCCGACCGTCGAGGAGAACGGCTGGACCTGCAGCCACTCCGTCGTCGAGGTCGTCACCGACGACATGCCCTTCCTCGTCGACTCGGTCACCAATGAGCTCTCCCGCCAGGGCCGCGGCATCCACGTGGTGATCCACCCGCAGGTCGTCGCCCGGCGCGATGTGACCGGCAAGCTCATCGAGGTGCTGCCGGCGGAGCCGAGCGGCAACGAGCTTCCCCACGACGCCCTCGTCGAGTCCTGGATCCATGTCGAGATCGACCGTGAGACCGACCGCGCCGACCTGAAGCAGATCACCGCCGATCTGCTGCGTGTGCTGTCCGACGTCCGCGAGACCGTCGAGGACTGGGAGAAGATGCGCGACTGCGCGCTGCGCATCGCCGACGGGCTCCCGGACGAGCCGACCGCCGACGACCTGCCCGGGCAGGAGGTCGAGGAGGCGCGCGAGCTGCTGCGCTGGCTCGCCGCGGACCACTTCACCTTCCTCGGCTACCGCGAGTACGAGCTCACCGAGAACGACGCGCTCGCCGCCGTCGCCGGCACCGGACTCGGCATACTGCGCTCAGACCCGCAGCACAGCGAGGACGAGGACCACCCGGTCAGCCCGTCGTTCAGCCGGCTGCCCGCGGACGCGCGCGCCAAGGCCCGTGAGCACAAGCTGCTCGTGCTGACCAAGGCCAACAGCCGGGCGACCGTCCACCGGCCGAGCTACCTGGACTACGTGGGTGTCAAGAAGTTCGACGCCGAGGGCAATGTCGTCGGCGAGCGCCGCTTCCTCGGTCTGTTCTCCTCGGCGGCGTACACCGAGTCCGTCCGACGTGTCCCGGTCATCCGCCGCAAGGTCGAAGAGGTCCTTCGGGGCGCCGGCTTCTCGCCCAACAGCCACGACGGCCGCGACCTGCTGCAGATCCTGGAGACCTACCCGCGCGACGAGCTCTTCCAGACGCCCGTCGACGAGCTGCGGTCGATCGTCACCAGCGTGCTGTACCTCCAGGAGCGCCGCCGGCTGCGGCTGTACCTGCGCCAGGACGAGTACGGCCGTTACTACTCGGCGCTCGTCTACCTGCCGCGGGACCGCTACACCACCGGTGTCCGGCTGCGCCTGATCGACATCCTCAAGGAGGAGCTCGGCGGCACCAGTGTCGACTTCACCGCCTGGAACACCGAGTCGATCCTGTCCCGCATCCACTTCGTGATCCGCGTCGCGCCGGGCACCGTGCTGCCGCATCTCACGGACGCCGACAAGGAACGCATCGAGGCCCGCCTGGTGGAGGCCGCCCGCTCGTGGGCGGACGGCTTCGGCGAGGCGCTGAACGCCGAGTTCGGCGAGGAGCGCGCGGCCGAGCTGCTGCGCCGCTACGGCAACGCGTTCGCCGAGGGCTACAAGGCCGACCACTCGCCGCGCTCGGCCGTGGCCGACCTGGTCCGCCTCGAGGAGCTGCGGCACGCCGACAAGGACTTCGCGCTCTCGCTGTACGAGCCGGTGGGCGCTGCCCCCGGTGAGCGCCGCTTCAAGATCTACCGGACCGGTGAGCAGGTCTCGCTGTCCGCCGTCCTGCCGGTGCTGCAGCGCCTCGGCTGCGAGGTCGTCGACGAGCGCCCGTACGAGCTGCGCTGCGCGGACCGTACGCACGCCTGGATCTACGACTTCGGTCTGCGGATGCCGCTGCCCAGCGGGAACGGCGACTACCTGGCCGACGACGCCCGCGAGCGCTTCCAGGACGCGTTCGCCGCCGTGTGGACCGGCCAGGCCGAGAACGACGGCTTCAACTCCCTGGTGCTCGGGGCGGGACTCGACTGGCGCGAGGCGATGGTGCTGCGTGCCTACGCCAAGTACCTGCGGCAGGCCGGCTCCACGTTCAGCCAGGACTACATGGAGGACACCCTCCACAACAACGTCCACACCACGCGGCTCCTGGTTTCCCTCTTCGAGGCCCGGATGTCGCCGGAACGCCAGCGGGCGGGCACCGAGCTGACGGACGGTCTGCTGGAGGAGCTCGACGGAGCCCTCGACCAGGTCGCCTCGCTCGACGAGGACCGCATCCTGCGCTCCTTCCTCACCGTCATCAAGGCGACGTTGCGGACGAACTTCTTCCAGTCGGCGAAGGACGGCGGGCGGCACAGCTACGTGTCGATGAAGTTCGACCCGCAGGTCATCCCGGACCTCCCGGCGCCGCGCCCGGCGTTCGAGATCTGGGTGTACTCGCCGCGGGTCGAGGGCGTCCACCTGCGCTTCGGCAAGGTCGCGCGAGGCGGTCTGCGCTGGTCCGACCGGCGCGAGGACTTCCGTACGGAGATCCTCGGCCTGGTCAAGGCGCAGATGGTCAAGAACACCGTGATCGTGCCGGTCGGAGCGAAGGGCGGGTTCGTCGCCAAGCAGCTGCCCGACCCGTCCGTCGACCGTGACGCGTGGCTGGCCGAGGGCATCGCCTGCTACAAGATCTTCATCTCGGCGCTGCTCGACATCACCGACAACATGGTCGCGGGCGAGGTCGTCCCGCCGGCCCAGGTCGTCCGGCACGACGAGGACGACACCTACCTCGTCGTCGCCGCGGACAAGGGCACCGCGTCCTTCTCCGACATCGCCAACGAGGTCGCCGTCGCCTACAACTTCTGGCTCGGGGACGCGTTCGCGTCCGGCGGCTCGGCCGGTTACGACCACAAGGGCATGGGCATCACCGCCCGCGGCGCGTGGGAGTCGGTCAAGCGGCACTTCCGCGAGCTGGGACACGACTCGCAGACCGAGGACTTCACGGTAGTCGGCGTCGGTGACATGTCCGGCGACGTGTTCGGCAACGGCATGCTGCTGAGCGAGCACATCCGGCTCGTCGCGGCCTTCGACCACCGGCACATCTTCATCGACCCGACCCCGGACGCGGCCGTCTCGTACGCCGAGCGACGCCGGCTCTTCGACCTGCCGCGCTCCTCGTGGGCCGACTACAACACGGAGCTGCTGTCCCAGGGCGGCGGCATCCATTCGCGCAGCGCCAAGTCGATCCCGGTCAACGCCGCGATGCGCACGGCGCTGGGCATCGAGCCGGGTGTCGCCAAGGTGACGCCCGCCGAGCTGATGCAGGTCATCCTCAAGGCGCCCGTCGACCTGCTGTGGAACGGCGGCATCGGGACGTACGTCAAGGCGTCCACGGAGTCGCACGCCGACGTCGGCGACAAGGCCAACGACGCCATTCGCGTCAACGGTGAGGATCTGCGGGTCCGCGTCGTGGGCGAGGGCGGCAACCTGGGTCTGACCCAGCTGGGCCGTATCGAGTTCGACCGTCACGGCGGAAGGATCAACACCGACGCCATCGACAACAGCGCGGGTGTGGACACCTCCGACCACGAGGTCAACATCAAGATCCTGCTCAACGGGCTGGTCGCGGACGGCGATCTGACCGTCAAGCAGCGCAACCAGCTGCTGGCGAGGATGACCGACGAGGTCGGCGCGCTCGTGCTGCGCAACAACTACGCGCAAAACGTCGCCCTGAGCAACGCCGTTGCGCAGTCGCCGTCCCTGCTCCACGCCCACCAGCGCTTCATGCGGCGCCTCGGGCGGGACGGGCATCTGGACCGGGCGCTGGAGTTCCTGCCCAACGACCGCCAGATCCGTGAGCTGCTCAACACCGGCCGTGGTCTCAGCCAGCCGGAGCTGGCCGTGCTCCTCGCCTACACCAAGATCACGGTGGCCGAGGACCTGATCGTCACGGACCTGCCGGACGACCCGTATCTGCGCCGGCTGCTCCACGCGTACTTCCCGAAGCCGCTGCGCGAGCAGTTCGGCGAGGCGATCGACTCGCATGCGCTGCGCCGCGAGATCGTCACGACCGTGCTGGTCAACGACACGGTGAACACCGGCGGATCGACCTTCCTGCACCGTCTGCGGGAGGAGACCGGGGCGTCGATGGAGGAGATCGTGCGGGCGCAGACCGCGGCGCGCGAGATCTTCGGCCTCAGCGCGGTGTGGGACGCCGTGGAGGCGCTGGACAACAAGGTCGCGGCCGATGTCCAGACCCGGATCCGGCTGCACTCGCGTCGGCTCGTCGAGCGCGGTACGCGCTGGCTGCTGGGCAACCGGCCGCAGCCGCTGGAGCTCGCCGCGACGATCGAGTTCTTCGCGGAGCGCGTGGAGCAGGTGTGGGGATCGCTGCCGAAGATGCTGCGCGGCGCGGACCTGGAGTGGTACCAGGGCATCCTGGACGAGCTCACCGCCGCGGGTGTCCCGGAGGAGCTCGCGATGCGCGTCGCCGGGTTCTCGTCCGCGTTCCCGACGCTCGACGTCGTCGCGATCGCGGACCGCACCGGGCAGGAGCCGCTGGCTGTCGCCGAGGTGTACTACGACCTGGCGGACCGGCTGTCGATCACCCAGCTGATGGACCGGATCATCGAACTGCCGCGCGCCGACCGGTGGCAGTCCATGGCCCGCGCCTCCATCCGCGAGGACCTGTACGCGGCGCACGCCGCGCTGACGGCGGACGTGCTGTCGGTGGGCAACGGGACGTCGACGCCGGAGGAGCGCTTCGAGGCCTGGCAGCAGAAGAACGCGGCCATCCTGGGGCGGGCGCGGTCGACGCTGGACGAGATCCAGGGCTCGGACACGTTCGACCTGGCGAACCTGTCGGTGGCGATGCGGACGATGCGGCAGCTGCTGCGGACGCACACGTGACGGAGCGCGCCGCGCGCGTGTGAGACGTCGGGGGCCCCCGCGCCGGAGTCCGGCGCGGGGGCCACCCCTTGCTGTGCGCGCGTTCCCTGCGCGGCTCCCGGAGCGGGCAGCGTGAGGGGCGGTCAGGTGTTGCCGCGGAGGCGGTTGAGCCAGCCGGTGGTGCGGGGGTCCTTGGGGGCGAGAGAGGCACGGGTCACCGAGGCGATCGCCGAGGTGAGGGGTTTCGGCAGCCAGGACGCGAAGTCCCGGGTGTCCCGTGGGGACGCCGCCTCGCACAGTTCCGCCACCTCCCGGGCCGTCGGGCGGTCCTCCGCGCGGGCCGCGAGCGTCGCGGTCAGGAGCCGGCGCAGCGGCTCCGGGTGGGCGCTCAGGTCCGGCGGCTCGTGTGCGGTGCCGGCGATGCGAGTGGCGACGACGAGGCCGCCGCCCTCCCCGTACGGATGGTGCCCGGCCGCCGCTTCCGCGGCGAGGAGGCCGAGCGTGAACACGTCGGACCCGGGCGTCAGATCACGTCCGAGCGCGTGCTCGGGGGACATGTACTTCGGCGTGCCGACCATCCGCCCCACCGTGGTCAGCACGGATGTGCCGTCTGCCGCCCGTGCGATGCCGAAGTCGAGCAGCCACGGTCCCTGCGCCGCCAGCAGCAGATTGGCCGGCTTCACGTCCCGGTGGATCAGCCCCGCCGCGTGCACGGCGCTCAACGCGTGCGCCGTGCAGGCCGTCAGTTGCAGGACGCACGAAGCCGGCAGCGGACCGAACTCGGCGAGTGCCGTGTCCAGCGCGAGCCCCGGCACGTAGCGGGTCGCGAGCCACGGCCGGTCCGCGGTCGCGTCGTGGTCGACGACCGGCGCCAAGTGGCGGCCCTGCACCCTGCCGGCCGCTGCCACCTCGCGGGCGAAGCGCCGCCGGAACTTCTCGTTCTGCGCATGCTCGCGGCGGATCAGTTTCAGCGCGACGGGCATCGCGCCGTCGCGGCTGCGGGTGAGGAACACGGCCCCCATGCCGCCCTCGCCGATCCGCGCCCGGAGCGTGTATCCGGCGATCTCCCGCGGATCGTCGTCCCGCAGCGGCTCCGGCCCCCGACTGCTGCCCATCCCAACCCCCTCGCACGACGGCAGGGGAGCCTACCCCTAAGCCGGGCTGCCTCATCTGCGGCGCGTGAACTCCTCGTACGCCGCGACGACTTCCTTCGCCGGGCCGTCCATCCGCAGCACCCCCGCCTCCAGCCAGATCGCGCGGTCGCAGCTCTCGGTGATCGTCGAATTGCTGTGGCTGACGAGGAAGACCGTGCCCGCCTCCTTGCGCAGTTCGTCGATGCGCTGCCGGCTGCGGCGCCGGAAGCGGGCGTCGCCCGTCGAGAGGGCCTCGTCGATGAGCAGCACGTCGTGGCTCTTCGCGGCGGCGATGGAGAAGCGCAGCCGGGCGCCCATGCCGGAGGAGTACGTGCGCATGGGCAAGGAGATGAAGTCGCCCTTGTCGTTGATGCCGGAGAAGTCGACGATGTCGTCGTAGCGTTCGCGGACCTGTTCACGGGTCATGCCCATGGCCAGGCCGCCGAGGACCACGTTGCGTTCGCCGGTCAGGTCGGACATCAGGGCCGCGTTGACGCCGAGGAGGGAAGGCTGGCCCTGGGTGTAGATCTTGCCCTCGGCCGTGGGCAGCAGACCGGCGATGGCCTTGAGCAGGGTCGACTTGCCGGAGCCGTTGGAGCCGATGAGGCCGATGGCCTCGCCCTTGTACGCGGCGAAGCTGACGCCCTTGACGGCGTGCACCTCGCGTACGCCGGGCGAGGCCCGGCGCGAGACGAGCCGGTTGAGGGCGGAGGTGGCGCTGCCGCGGCCGGTGCGGGCGCCGTTGACCTTGTAGGTGATGTGGACGCCGTCGACGACGACGGTGGGGGTGGGTTCGGTCGGCTCAGCCACGGCCGTACTGCTCCTCTGCCTTCCAGAAGTACACGAATCCGCCGATGCCGGCGGCGAGGGCCCACAGCAGGGCCGCGGCCCAGACGTGCGGCGGCAGCCGGTCGGCGGTGAAGGACTCGATGAACGCGAACCGCACCAGGTCGATGTAGACGGCGGCCGGGTTGTACCGGATCAGGGACGCCACGAGGGAGGGCCCCCGGTCGTCGCCGAGGACCTTGTCGATCGACCACATCACGCCGGACGCGTACATCCAGGTGCGCAGCAGGAACGGCATCAACTGGGCGATGTCCGGGGTGCGGGCGGCGACCCGGGCCATGGCCATGGACAGACCGGTGTTGAACACGGCCTGGAGGACCAGCGCGGGGATCGCGAGCAGCCAGGACGCGCGCGGGAACTCGCCGAAGCAGAACAGGATGGCGACGAGCGCGCCGAGCGAGAACAGCAGTTGTTGCAGCTGCTGGAGAGCGAGCGCGACGGGCAGCGCGGCGCGCGGGAAGTGCAGAGCCCGGACCAGTCCGATGTTTCCGGAGATCGCCCGGGTGCCGGCCATGATCGAGTTCGCGGTGAAGGTCCAGATGAACACGCCTGTGACCAGGAACGGGACGAAGTCGGGGACGTCGTCGCCGGTGCCGAGGAGCAGGCCGAAGATCAGGTAGTAGACGGCCGCGTTGAGCAGCGGCGTGGCCAGCTGCCAGATCTGCCCGAGCCGGGCCTGGCTGTACTGGGCGGTGAGCTTGGCCGTCGCGAACGTGGTGATGAAGTGGCGGCGCGACCAGAGCTGCCGGACGTATGCGCCGAGCGTGGGCCGGGCGCCGCTCACGGTGAGGCCGTGGCGGGCCGCGAGCGCGGCGAGGTCGGTGGGCGGCGGCGCGGTCGACGTGGGGGGCGGGGTCACGGCTGTGGTCACGCGAGGGTCGCTTTCGGTGGTCAGGGCGCGAAGCGGGTGACGGGCAATGCGGAGGATCCTCGAGATGACGACGGGACGGTCCCGTTTCGTCGCTACGCCGAGAGTAGGACGGGCCTGCGTCGGAACGCAACCGTATCGTCGTCACGGGTATGCTCCTGGGCATGGCTACGCACCCTGGAACCCCGCGGCGCGCCCCCGCCGGAGCCGCCGTACTCCGGGAGGACGTGACCGACGCGATCCGCGGCGCCGTCTTCGAGGAACTGGCGGCGGTCGGCTTCGCCCGCATGTCCATCGAGGGGATCGCACGGCGGGCGGGCGTCGGCAAGACGGCGGTCTACCGCCGCTGGAAGTCCAAGCTGTCGCTCGTGCTGGACCTGGTCTCGGCCGTCGCGGTGCAGGGACTGCCGGCACCGTCGACGGGATCGCTGTACGGGGACGTCCGTGCGCTGCTCGAAGTGGCGGCACATGCGCTGCGCCACCCGGTGGCCTCGCAGGTGATCCCCGACCTGCTGGTCGAGTCGGCGCGCAATCCGGAGATCTCCGACGCGATCAGGGCGGCCCTGCTGGACAGCCAGCAGGGCGTCGCCGCCGTGGTGGTGCGCGAGGCGGTGTCCCGGGGCGAGCTCCCCGAGGACACGGACCCGGACCGTGCGCTGGACCTGATCGTGGGGCCGCTCTACTGGCGCCTGGTGGTGGTGCGGGGCGAGCTGCCGAAGGGGTACCTGGACGGGATGGCGAGGGCGGCGGTGGCGGCACTCAGGGCGTGACGCGTCCGAAGTCCCGCGATTCCCCTCTCGGACATCGCTAGGGCGGCGGTGGCGGCACTCAAGGCGTGACGCGTCCGAAGCCCCGCGATTCCCCTCCCGGACACCGCGAGGGCGGCCGCAGGCGGCGCCGAGCGCCTCCGGGTGCCCGGAGGCGGCGGTCGTCAGGCGTGCGGCGCCGGTACCGGCCCCGCGGGGGCCTGACGCGCTCCCGGCAGCAGCGGTACGGCGGACGCGCCCGGCACCGGGCGGCGCTCCCGCAGCGGGACGAACACGGGCAGTCCCGCGGTCTCCCCCATGAAGACCCTGCGTACGACCCGCTCCGCCGCGTGCCCGTCGTCGAACGGGCAGAAACGCTCCCTGAACGCGGTCCGCAGCTGGGCCGAGCGGGAGCCGCGCCAGTGGCCGCTGGTGAAGATGTCGATCAGTTCGTCCTCCGTGCGGGCCACCGCGCCCGGCGGACACTCCCGTACGTCGAAGGTGGTGCCGCGCGCCGCCTGGAAGGCATCCCAGTCGGCGGTGTGCAGCACGATCGGGCGGTCGAGGACCGCGTAGTCGAACATCAGCGACGAATAGTCCGTCACGAGCGCGTCCGAGGCCAGCGCGAGGGACGCGACGTTCGGGTGGTCGGAGACGTCGATGATCCCCTCGGAACCGCGGAACGCCGTGCCGTCGGCGACGTTCGGGACGCGGGCGAGCACGACGAAGCGGGGGCCGAGCGCGTCCGCGAACCGCTCCAGGCCGATCGGGGAGAGCTGGGTACGGCGGTAGTCGCGAGGGGTGGGGGCGTACAGGATCGCCGTGCAGCCGTCCGGAACGCCGAGCGAGGCGCGCAGGCGGGCGACGTCATCGGGTGTGGCGCGATGGAAGACGTCGTTGCGGGGATGCCCGTACTCGAGCGTGGTGCGGTCCGCGGGGTAGGCCCGCTCCCACACCAGCGTGGAATGCCGATTGGCGGACAGGGAGTAGTCCCACCTGTCGGCGTCGGCGAGGAGCTGCCCCACGTCCAGGGAGCGGGCCGCCGCCGGACGTTCCGCAAGATTGATACCCATGGTCTTCAGCGGGGTGCCGTGGTGGGTCTGCAGCATGATCTGCCCGGGGCGCTTCACCAGCCCGTGGTCGAAGCCGACGTTGCTGACGAGGTACTTGGCGCGGGCGAGCGCTGCCCAGGACGTGAACGAACCGGGTCGCAGCCGCCGCGTGCCCGCCGGGACGGTGTGGTGGTGGGCAAGGTCCGCGATCCATGCGGTGCGGAGGTGCGGCGCGAGTTCACGGACCTTCTCCTCGATCGCCGCCGGGTTGCAGGAGTAGCCGCTGCTCCCGTACGCGGAGAACACGGCCAGATTCGCGCGGACCGGCAGCCGCAGCTGGATGCGGTAGTGCAGCCGCACCGCCCCGGCGTGGAGCAACCGGCGCCCGGCGGCCGCGGTCCGGCGTGCCCGCGCGCACAGCAACTCCGCGGTACGCAGTACCCGGTGGGTGCGGTGACAGCCGCGCCGGAGCAGCACATGGCGCAGTGTCGGCCGTGCGCCCCGGCCGCGGTGGCGCAGGCAGTGCTCGCGGACGCGGCGGAAGAACTCGGCGCGGTCGCTGCGCGGGAGGCGGCCGGATGTCGTCACCAGCATCGCGAGCTGGTCGACCATGCGGCGGAACAGCACCGGCTTCCACGGTGCGAGCTCCGGCCGCGCCTCGACGAACGCGAACACCCGGTCGTACTGGTCGAAGATGTCGAAGTGCCCGCGGCCCGTGGTCGCGAGGACGGACCGGCGCAGACGGTGGTGCACACACACCCGGTCCAGGGTGGCGACCGTGGCGGCGGTCAGCAGGGCCGGAAACGTCCACGGGACGTCGGCGTAGGAGCCGGGCGGGAAGGCGAAGCCCTCGCGCTCGACGAACTCCCGCTTGTACGCCTTGTTCCACACCACCGCCGGCAGATTCAGCAGCCCGGGGCGGTCCTCCAGCCGGAAGGCCGCCGGGCCCTGCTCGGTCAGCAGCGCGGCGAGCTCGTCGCGTTCCACCTCGCCCGTCCTGCACACGCGGGCGTGGCCGTGGACCAGGATGTCCGGCTCCTCGGTGTGCTTGAGCCGGTCGGCAACCGCCTGCAACGCGCCGGGCGTCAGGGTGTCGCCGCCGTCGAGGAAGAGCACGTACTCGCCGCTCGCCCGCTCGAGTCCGGCGTTGCGCGCCTGCCCCGGGCCGGAGTTCTCCGGCAGATGGACGGCCTGTACGCGGGGGTCGCGCGCCGCGAACCCGTCGATGATCGCACCGCAGGTGTCGGGGGAGCCGTCGTCCACCGCGATCAGCTCGACGTCGTCGAAACTCTGGGTCAGCACCGAATCCAGGCATTCATGCAGGTGGGCCTGGACCTCGAAGGCGGGCACGATGATGCTGAACCGGGGCACGGCACATCCATGGGTCGGCGCGGGCAGATGGCCCGAGAACGGCCAATGGGGTGACTTGGTTACGCCGGACGTGGCATCCGGGGGACGAGCGGGAAAGGGCGCCCGGTCACGAGGTGACCGGGCGCCCTTCTCCCGCTGCTGTCACGTCACTTGACCGCGCCCGCCATGACGCCGGAGACGAACTGCCGCTGGAACGCGAAGAACACCGCCAGCGGAATGATCATCGATACGAAGGCGCCGGGAGCGAGCACGTCGATGTTGTTCCCGAACTGCCGTACCTGGCGCTGGAGCGCGACCGTGATCGGCGCGGAGTTCGAGTCCGCGAAGATCAGTGCGACCAGCATGTCGTTCCACACCCACAGGAACTGGAAGATGCCGAGCGAGGCGATCGCCGGACCGCCGAGCGGCATCACGACACGGGTGAACAGCCGTATCTCGCCCGCGCCGTCGAGGCGGGCCGCCTCCAGCAGCTCCCTGGGGATCTCCGCGAAGAAGTTGCGCAACAGGAAGATCGCGAAGGGGAGTCCGAAGGCGACATGGAAGAGCACGACGCCCAGCGTGGTCTCGAAGATGCCGATCACGCCGAACAGTTCGGACACGGGCACGAGCGCGACCTGCACGGGGACGACCAGCAGACCGACAACGATCATGAACCACCAGTCCCGGCCGGGGAACTCCATCCAGGCGAAGGCGTATCCGGCGAGTGCGCCGATCACCACGACAAGGACCGTGGCAGGGAGGGTAATCATGATCGTGGAGAGGAGGGAGTCCGTGATCGCCTCGTTCTCCAGCAGCCGGGAGTAGTTCTCGGTGGTGAGCTGGGCAGGCGCGGTCAGCGCCTCCCACCAGCCGCTCTCGGCGATGTCACCGGGGCTGCGCAGCGAGGAGAGCAGCAGGCCGATGGTCGGCATCAGCCAGAACAGGGCGGCGAGAACGAGGAAGACCCGCATCACACCGCCGCCGGTCCGGGCGGCGATCCGGGTGGCGACGGACTGCTTGGCCTTGGCCACGGTCTGCGCCGGCTGGGCGGCCGGCACCTCGGCGGGGATGGCGCTCATCGCCGGGCCTCCCTTCGCATCCGCCGGATATTGCTGTGCTTGCCCGGGGGGCGACCCCCGGACCCCCGGCAGGGGGCGGCCGTGCGGCAGGCGGCGCTCATCGCCGGGCCTCCCTTCGCATCCGCCGGATATTGCTGTGCTTGCCCGGGGGGCGACCCCCGGACCCCCGGCAGGGGGCGGCCGTGCGGCAGGCGGCGCTCATCGCCGGGCCTCCCTTCGCATCCGCCGGATATTGAAGAACATCACCGGCAGCACCAGCAGAAGCAGCAGCACCGCGATCGCGCTGCCCACGCCCAGGTCCGCGTCCGTGCCGAACGACGAGCGGTACAACTGCAGCGCCAGGACGTTCGCATCGTCCTGGGAGGAGCCGGGCGCGATGATGAACACCAGGTCGAAGATCTTCAGCACGTTGATCATCAGCGTGACCAGGACCACCGCGAGCACCGGGGCGAGCAACGGCACCGTCACGCGGCGGAAGACCTGCCACTCGTTCGCGCCGTCCACCCGCGCCGCTTCCATCAGTTCGCGTGGCACGCTCGCCAGCCCGGCCGCGATCAGCACCATCGCGAAGCCCGCCCACATCCACACGTAGCTGCCGATGATCCCGGGGGTGACCAGACCCGGGCCGAGCCAGTTCACGCCGTTGTACGGCTCACGGAAGTTCTCCGCGGGCAGTCGCAGCAGCGCGCCCTCCGCCGACGCCGGCAGGGTGAACCGCCCGTCCGCGCCGGCATGCGCCTCGGCGACCACCTTGCCGTCCCGGACCGCCTCGACCTTGATGCCCTTGAGCCCGAGCTCCTTGGAGTCGACGACGTTCGGCTTGCCACCGCCGCCCTTGGTGAAGTCCAGCCATGCCGTGCCGCTGACGGTGCCGTCGGCGGCCTCCGGCGCCTTCGCGGGTTGCGCGTCCGAGGGCATCTTCGCCGGCGCCACACCGACCAGCGGAAGCTGGACCGGGGTGCCCGCCGTCACCGGCTCCTTGGTGACGAACGCACCGCCACCGCCGGCCTTCAGCGGATGCACCGGCAGCGGATGCGCCTTGGGGAATCCGGCCGACTCGCTGAACGTGTCGTGGACGCCGACCCATACCGCGTTGGCGACCCCGCGCTCCGGGTCCTGCTCGTACACCAGCCGGAAGATGATGCCCGCGGCGAGCATCGAGATCGCCATCGGCATGAAGACGATCAGCTTGAACGCCGTGCCCCAGCGGATCTTCTCCGTGAGCACCGCGAAGATCAGACCGAGCGCCGTGGAGACCGTCGGCGCGACGACCACCCAGATCGCGTTGTTCTTCACCGCGGTCACGATCGTGTCGTCGGTGAAGATCTCCTGGTAGTTCCCGAATCCGGCGAAGCCGCTGCCGGACTGGTCGAAGAAGGACCGGTAGAGCGAGTACCCGATCGGGTAGACCACGAGCGCGCCCAGGAGCACCAGCGCGGGCAGCAGGAAGCCTGCCGCCGCGACCTTGCGGGTGCCTGTCACGCTCTTGCGCTTGTCGGCGGGGGGCGCCGGACGCGCCGGGCCCCCCTTCGTCACGGCAGGCACGCCGTCAGCTCTTGTACGCCTTGGCCGCGTCCGACTCCAGCTTCTGCTGGGCCCCCGCGACGTCCTTCGGGTTCTTCAGGAAGTCCTGCAGTGCCTTCCACTCGCCCTGACCGGGCGAACCGCCGAACGACTGCGGCATCTGGTCCGACATGTCGAAGCGGAAGTCGTCGCCCGCGGCGATCAGCGCCTTCGCGATGTCGCGCTGCACATCGTTCGGATACGCGGCCGCGTCCAGGGACTTGTTCGGCGAGATGAAGCCGCCCGCCGCGGCGGAGATGGCCGCCGCGTCCGGTGAGGCGAGGAACGTCAGCAGCGCCTGAGCGCCCTTGCTGTCCTTCAGCGCGACCGCCGCATCGCCGCCCGTCACCACAGGCGCCTGCGCGCCGACGGCCGGGAACGGGAACACCTTCGCGTCCGTGCCGATCTTCGCGTCGGTCTGGGCGATGTTGACCGTCACGAAGTCGCCCTCGAACACCATCGCGCCCTTGGGCTGGTCACCGCCGCTGAACGTCTGCGTCACCGACGCGGGGAACTCGGTCTGCAGCGCGCCGTCCGTGCCGCCCGAGATCAGCGACGGCTTGCCGAACAGTTCGGCGAGCGTGGTCAGGGCGTCCTTCACCGACGGGTCGGTCCACTTGATCTCGTGCTTCGCGAGCTGGTCGTACTTCTCCGGGCCCGCCTGCGAGAGATAGACGTTCTCGAACCAGTCGGTGAGCGTCCAGCCGTCGGCGCCCGCGACCGAGACCGGGGTGACACCGGACGCGGAGATCGTCTCGGCGGTCGTCAGGAACTCTTTCCAGGTCTTCGGCTCGCTCGCGCCCGCGTTCTCGAAGGCGGTGTTGTTGTACCAGATCAGGGACTTGTTGGCCGCCTTGTAGTAGACGCCGTACTGGGTCCCGTCCACCGCACCGAGGTCCTGCCAGCCCTGCGAGTAGTTCTTCTCCAGCTGCGCCTTGGCCTCCGGACCCACGGGTTTGGCCCACTTGCGCTGCACGGCCTGTTGGATCGCGCCGACCTGCGGGAGCATCGCCACGTCCGGCGGACTGCCGCCGGCGATCTTCGTGCCGAGGAAGTTGACGATCGGGTCCTGGGCGGGGACGAAGGTCACCGTGGCGCCGGTGCGCTTCTCGAATTCCTTCAGGACCTTGGTGAAGTTCTCCTGCTCCGGACCGCTCCAGACCGCGGCGACCTGGAGCGTCTCACCGTCCAACTTCGGCAGTTGGACCGTCGCGACCGGCTTCTTGCTCTCGCCGTCCTTCGGTGCCCCGTCGTCGTCACTGTCGCCGCCGCAACCGGCAAGGGCGAGCGCGCCGACGGCTGCGAACACCACTGCGGCCCTGCCCGTACGAAGAGTTGTGCGCATTGCTGCCCCGTCTCTCCCGTGCACTGCTGTCCCGTGACAGCAGGTCTACGCCCGCGGTACGGGTGTCGCAATACCGCCCCCTGCGTCAACCGGCCTTTCGTGATGGCCTTGTGACGTGATGTCAGGTCAAACTACGCGCCCGTGCGGGCGCGTCCGGGCGGTGGCCGCGTCAGGGAACATCGGGGGCGAGAGGCGGCATCGCACGGGCGTTCACCGAGCGACCGGCCCGCTCCAGCGCGCTGGCCAGCAGCGCCAGGTCCGTCGGACCGTTGCCCAGTTCGCGGACGGGCCGACGGGTCGGCGGATCGCCCATCCGCTCCCACTCCAGTGGGACCACTGTGGGGCGCAGTGTCGCCGTCCTCGGTATGCGGCCCGTGACGCGGCCGCCCTGGAACGCCGTCACCCGGCCGTCCGGATGCCCCAGCCTGCCCCGGCCGGGTGCCGGATCGTCGGGGCCGGGCGCCACCGGGGCCGCTTCCAGCACCACCCGCAGCCGGGCACCCTCCGCGAGCCGGGTGTCGGCGGTCCGCTCCGGACGCGACGACGTCGCCACCAGATGCACGCCCAGCCGCTCACCGTCCCTGGCCACCGCGTCCAGTGCCCGTACGACCGAACCTGCCGCGGGGCGGCCCGGACTGCCGAGCGCCGGCGCGACCAGCGCGTCGAAGTCGTCCACCAGCACCACCAGCCGCGGCAGCGGGTCCGGCGCCTCGCTCTTCGTACGCCCGCCGGGGCGCAGCCGCAGCGTCCCGGAAGCGGGGGAGTCCAGATCGCCGCGCTGGTCGGCGGGATCGGGTGCGGTGCGGGGACCGCGCCGGCCCACCATGTGCTCCGCCACCTCGCGCTGCTGCTTCCACTCTGCGAACCCCATGCCGTCCAGCAGCTCGGCCCGGCGCTTCAGTTCCGCGCCCAGTGCCTGTGCGAACACCCGCATCCGGACGGGGTCGCTGGCCACCAGATGGTCGGTGACGTGCGGCAGTTCCGTACACACCGACAGGCCGTCGCCGCGCTCGCCGCCCGCGCCGTCGACCAGCAACAACCCGAGGCGGTCCGGCCGGCCGCCGGCGGCCAGCGACGCGGCCACCGCGCGCAGCAGCTCCGTACGCCCGCTGCCCGCCGGGCCCTCGATCAGCAGATGCGGGCCCTCCTGCGCCAGGTCCACGGCGAGCGGGCCGCGCGGCCCTGCTCCGAGGACGATCGTGCCGTCGTCCGCCGAGGCCCAGCGCGCCATCAGCGACGCCGGGGTCGCGCGGGCGAGCTCCAGCTCGTCCAGCAGCCGGGCCGACTGCGGCAGGACCGCCGCACGGCCGGGATGCGTCGTGGCGCCTTCGGTTCGCAGCGGCGCCAGCGCCCGCCCGAAACGCTCCGCCCACGCCGGGGACACCGCGTCCACCGCGCCGACCGTGCCGTGGCCGGCGGGCCGGCCGCCGGCCACCCGCAGCAGACGGAGGGCGGTCGCCACGTCACCGCTCAGCAGCGCGACCGCGCCGCACTCCCGGAAGGCGAGCGATGCGGCGCAGGCGGATTCGTATGTCGCGGCGACGGGGGACAGCGGAGAGGCGGCCGGGGTCTCGGCCAGACAGACGAGATGGATCCCCGCGGCCGGGCCCGCTCCTGCCAGCCGGGCGGTGGTCTCGCGCAGTGCGGCGGATCCCGGGTCGCCGTCGACGATCACCACCGTGCGCGGGCCGGTGTGGCGTGCGGCGGCCTCTGCCACGGACCGGCGGTCCGCGCTCGGCCAGCCCTGGCCCAGCGGACCGTCGTCCAGCCGGCGCGTCAGCTCGGCGGTGCGCGCCGTGGCCTGGTCGCGGTCGTAGGCGAGGAGGAGGCGGCAGTCCTGGCCGTGCGCCGGGCGCAGATGCGGCAGCCAGCCGAGCCATGCCCACTCCGCACGCCGCTCCTCCAGGCTGCGCGAGCGGTCCGTGCTGATCAGCACGATCTCCAGATCTGCGGGGGAGTGCAGCGCGGCGAGCTGGGCGAAGACGGACCGGGCGAGGCCAGCGAGCCGCGCCCTCGGCCCGGCGAGTCCGAGCGAACCGGCTTCCCGCAGCGCGACCGTCACCGGTACGGACGGCAGCTCCGCGCGGTCGGCCGTGCCGAGCCGGACGACAAGGGACTCCGGATGCCCGGGCCCGCGCTCCCACAGCCGGGGGCCGGGGCCGAGTGCGGTCAGCAGCACGGCGGCGGGGTCGGGCCATCGCTGGGCGGTGGGCGCGGCAGCGGCCGGCACCGCGCCGACCGCACCGGCCTGCTCGGGCACCCGCGCCTCGCGCCCCCCGGCGAGGCGCCGCGCCCAGGCTCCTATGCCGCGTCGCCGGCCGGTGGGCCCTTCGGGGCCGCGGCTGCGCGTGGGCTCCGGGCCTGTCGGGCCGGCGGACCGGCCGTGTGTGACGCCGGGGTCGTACTGCGCGGGGACGCGCGCGGAACCGGCTGCGCCGGGGCGGTCCTGGTCGTGTCCGTCGGCCGACGGGGGCGGTGATCCGTACTCGCCAAGGCCGCTGTCGCGGCGCGCTCCCGCGCGGGCACCGGGGATGTGGACGCCGTCCGCCCGGTAGGTCCGAGACCCTCCTGCCGGGCCGGCGGGGGCGCCTGCGGCGCCGTACGCGTCCGTGTCACGCGCGTACGGCTCGTCGGCCCCGTACGTCCCGTTCGCTCGCGAGGCTGCGCTGCCGGCGTCGTGAGGACCCCATGGTCCCTCGTCGCTCCAGGAGCCGCCGGGGGTGCCGGTCCCGTCGGCCGAGCGCGATCCGTCCGGGAGCGGCGCGCCCGCCGGCGGACCGGCGCTCCGCCGGGCGTCGGTGGGACCGGGCCGGACCGTCCCGCGGTGATGGGTGGTGCCTTCGGCGCCGTACGGGAAGCCGCTCGCCGGCTCCCATGGCTCGGCACGGCCGGAACCGCCGGCATGGGGCAAGGATTCGTCGACCTCGGGATAGCCCCCTCCGCCCGGCCTGCCGGTGCCGTCCCGATGACCGGAAGCGCCACGGAATCCTGCGCCCCCGTCACCATGGGGCGCGCTGCCCATCGTCGCGGAGGCGCCCTGTCCGGACGCGGTGACACCGTCGGCGACCGCCCGGTCCCGGACGCCCGCGCCGCCGCCCTGCCCGAGTGCTTCCGCGCCGTCCGACGGCTCCTCCGCATCCCCGTCGCGGCCGTCCGCGCGCGCCACCCGCAGGTGGCCCTCGCCGTCCGGGGCCGTCAACAGCCGCGGCGCAGCCGGCTCCGTCGTGGTCAGCCGCAGCGTCGACTCCCCGAGCCGCAGCAGCGCTCCCACCGGGAGGCGGACGGGGCGGGTGTCGACGGTCGTGCCGTCGACGGTCGTGCCGTTCGTCGAGCCGAGGTCCGAGACCGTGACCCGGCCGTCGTCCGCGACCGTGACGGCGCAGTGCAGGCGGGAGACGTCCGGGTCGTCCAGCGGCACGTCCGCGTCCGCCGAGCGGCCGATGCTGATGCGGCCGCCGTGCAGCAGATGGACACCACCGGCGTCCGGTCCGGCCACCACATGGAGCTGGGCCGGGACGTCCGTGCCGTGGGACTCGTCGTCGACGGGGGACTGGAGGGAGAGCACCGCGCCGTCCACCAGCGGCGGCTCTCCGAGCGTGCGCCGCTGGAGGTCCAGCCGCTCCTGTCCCGCGTAGAGCACGACGGCGCCCGAGGCGTCCGGGCCCGAGACGGCGGCCGCGACACCGGAGGCCACCGCGGCCAGCGCGGTCCCCGCGGGCGCGGTGACCAGCACGTCGCAGGGGCGCCCCCCGGTCGTGGACGGTCCGCCGCGCGGCGGGAGGACAGTCAGCCGGATCTGCATCGCCGTCAGCAATCCCTTCTGCGCGGGGCACCCGGCAGGGGAACTGCCCTGATCGCCCCCGCCCGGCAGGTCGGCACGCGCCACGGGCTCCCTCCCGCGGCCGTGTGCTTGAGGGCATCCTTGCACCTGCCACTGACAACACGCCCGGGGCCCAGCCATAAGTGATCTTGATTGGTCGGCTCTGGGCGTAAAAATGCCTGGTTGGGACAAGATCCGGAACGTCCGCGCCCCCGATCGTGAGGTTCGCTGCACTTCCGTACGGCAACCATCCGTACGATGCCCGCGTCTGTCTTCGAACAGAGACGACGGAATGCGAGCCTGCCGGTCATTCGTCCGGCGGCATTAAAGTGGGTCGGACACCCGGCAGTCCCCAGGATCAAAGGATCATCGGGCGGGCGGGGACCATGTGAGGACCGATCAGCAGGGAGCGCGACGTGCGGCCGGTAGGCAGCAAGTACCTGCTCGAGGAGCCGCTCGGGCGCGGCGCCACGGGCACCGTCTGGCGAGCACGTCAGAGGGAGACCGCGGGCGCCGAGGCAGCCGTCGCGGGTCAGCCCGGCGAGACCGTCGCGATCAAGGTCCTCAAGGAGGAGCTTGCGAACGACGCGGACGTGGTGATGCGTTTCCTCCGGGAGCGCTCGGTCCTCCTCCGCCTCACACACCCGAACATCGTGCGCACGCGCGACCTCGTCGTCGAGGGCGATCTGCTCGCCCTCGTCATGGACCTCGTCGACGGCCCCGACCTGCACCACTATCTGCGGGACAACGGGCCGCTGTCACCGGTCGCCGCGTCGCTGATGACCGCGCAGATCGCGGACGCCCTGGCCGCCAGCCACGCCGACGGCGTCGTCCACCGCGACCTCAAGCCGGCGAACGTCCTGCTGAAGACCGACGTCGACGGCCAGATGCATCCGATGCTGACCGACTTCGGTATCGCGCGGCTCGCCGATTCACCGGGTCTGACCCGAACCCACGAGTTCGTCGGGACCCCGGCGTACATCGCACCCGAGTCCGCAGAGGGCCGCCCGCAGACCTCCGCCGTCGACATCTACGGCGCGGGCATCCTGCTGTACGAGCTGGTCACCGGCCGTCCCCCGTTCGCGGGCGGCACGGCGCTGGAGGTGCTGCACCGGCATCTGAGCGAGGAGCCCCGGCGCCCCACGACGGTTCCCGAGCCGCTGTGGACGGTCATAGAGCGCTGTCTGCGCAAGGAGCCCTCCGAGCGGCCCAGCGCCGAGAACCTCGCCCGCGGGCTGCGTACGGTCGCGGCCGGTATCGGGGTGCACTCCAACGCCGCGCAGGTCGACGCCGCGCTCGGTGTGGCCGCCCTGCTCGCGCCGGACCCCGCCCCGGCCCCCGTCCCCCAGACGCCCGGTGCGGCCGACGCCACACAGTTCCTGCCGAACACCGGCGCCCCGGCGTACGACCCGGCGGGTGCGACCAGTGTCCTGCCGCAGACCGGTCCGTCCGGTGGCGCCGACGCCACGTCGGTGATGCCGCCGATGCCGCAGGGTCAGCCCGGCGGTCCCGAGGACCCGCACCCGTGGCAGTCGCAGCTGCAGGCGGCGCGCGACCGCAACGAGCAGACCCAGATGCAGTACCTGGACCCGAGCCAGGACCCCATGCGCCGGCGCCCTCAGCGTCAGCCGCAGCGCCAGCAGCAGCCGCCCCAGCGCCAGCAGCAGCGGCCGCCGCAGCGGCAGCAGCCCTACGCGCAGCCGCCTCAGCGGCACCAGCCGCAGCAGTACGCCCCGCAGCCGCAGCAGTACGCGCCTCCGCAGCCGCCGCCCCAGCAGCCGGTCCTGCGCCCGCCGCGCGAGCCGCGCCGGCGCAGCGCCAACCCGGTGCGCATCCCGGGGCTCGGCTGCCTCAAGGGCTGCCTCGTCATGGTGGTGCTCTTCTTCGTCGGCGGCTGGCTCATCTGGGAGCTCACGCCTCTCCAGGGCTGGATCGCCGAGGGCAAGAGCTACTGGGACGCCATCGGCGACGGGATCTCGACGGTGACCGACTGGGTCTCGCAACTCGGTGAGGCGAAGGACACCGCCGACCAGATCGGCGATGAGGTCAACAACCAGCAGTAGCCCCCACGGGCGGCCTGTCGCACGCCACTTCGTGGATTTGTCGACTTCTGCGGGCCGATTTATCCCGCAGAAGTGAAGGTCGGCGCCATCCGGGGCACACAGCTCCCCAACGCCCGCGTGGCCGACCCCGGGGAAACCACCCACCGGGAGAAACCACCAAGGGCCCCAGCCCTGGCTCACCGCGGCCCGGGCCGGGGTACTTTATGGGCAACGCCAGCCGCTGAGGGAGCAGTCTTGGCACGGAATATCGGCAGCCGGTACACGGCCCATCAGATCCTGGGGCGGGGAAGCGCCGGCACGGTGTGGCTCGGCGAAGGACCCGAAGGGCCCGTCGCCGTCAAGCTGTTGCGCGAGGACCTGGCCTCCGATCAGGAGCTCGTCGGCCGCTTCGTACAGGAGCGCACCGCCCTGCTCGGGCTCGACCACCCCCGGGTCGTCGGCGTCCGCGACCTCGTCGTGGACGGCAACGACCTCGCCCTGGTCATGGACCTCGTCCGCGGGACCGACCTGCGCACGCGACTCGACCGCGAACGCCGACTCGCCCCCGAGGCGGCCGTCGCGATCATCGCGGACGTCGCCGAGGGCCTCGCCGCGGCGCACGCGGCCGGAGTCGTGCACCGTGACGTCAAGCCGGAGAACATCCTGCTCGACATGGAGGGCCCCCTCGGCCCCGCCGGGTCCCATCCGGCGCTGCTCACCGACTTCGGCGTGGCAAAGCTGATCGACACCCCGCGCCGCACCAAGGCCGCCCGTCCCACCGGCAGCGGTGCACCGAACCCGTCGGGCATCATCGGCACCCCCGACTACATCGCCCCCGAGATCGTCGAGGGCCTGCCGCCGCGCGCCGCGGTCGACATCTACGCCCTGGCCACCGTGCTGTACGAGCTGCTGGCCGGCTTCACCCCCTTCGGCGGTGGCCACCCCGGCGCCGTCCTGCGACGCCACGTGACCGAGACCGTGGTTCCGCTGCCGGGCATCCCCGACGAGCTGTGGCAGCTCATCGTCCAGTGCCTGGCCAAGGCGCCCGCGTCCCGGCTGCGTGCCTCCGAGCTCGCCCACCGGCTGCACGACCTGTTGCCGTTGCTGGCAGGCATGCCGCCGCTCGACGTCGACGAGCCCGGCTCCGAACCGGAGCCCGAGCCGTACGAGGACGTCGTCCCGGTCGCCCACGGCGAGCCGCGCCGCCGTGGGGCGGTCCCTCTCGTGCCCGGGTCGGCCCCCGCGGACTCCAACCGCGACACCCACACCTCGATGCGCGTCCCGGCCCCCGACGAGCTCGCCGGGGGCGCCCACGGCACTGCCCGTGCCCCTCGCGCCCCAGGCCAGCGCCGCCCCGGATCGGCCCGCAACAGGGCTGCCTCGGTCCGCAAGCGCCGTATCGCCCTGGGCGTGGCCGCCCTGGTCGTGGCGGCGGCGGTGGGGGTAGGCGGCTGGCTGGCGACGAGCAGCGACGAGAACGAGCCGCCGCCGCGTGACTCCCAGCAGTCGGCCCCCTCCGAGCCCTAGGGTCCGGGGCCAGCACGGCTTACTCCACTCAGCCGTTACGCTGGACCCGTGGCAGTCGTCGATGTATCCGAAGAGCTGAAGTCCCTCTCCTCGACCATGGGGTCGATCGAGGCCGTCCTGGACCTCGACAGGCTGAGGGCAGACATCGCCGTGCTCGAGGAGCAGGCGGCGGCACCGTCCCTGTGGGACGACCCCGACGCGGCGCAGAAGATCACCAGCAAGCTTTCGCACCTCCAGGCCGAGGTCCGCAAGACCGAGGCCCTCCGCAGCCGTATCGACGACCTCGAAGTCCTCTTCGAGCTCGCCGAGGCAGAGGACGACCCGGACACCCGTGCCGAGGCCGAGACCGAGCTCGAGGCCGTGCGCAAGGCGCTGGACGAGATGGAGGTCCGTACCCTCCTCTCCGGCGAATACGACGAGCGCGAGGCGCTGGTCAACATCCGTGCCGAGGCCGGCGGCGTCGACGCGGCGGACTTCGCCGAGCAGCTGCAGCGCATGTACATGCGCTGGGCCGAGCGGCACGGCTACGGCACCGAGGTCTACGAGACGTCGTACGCGGAAGAGGCCGGCATCAAGTCGACCACCTTCGTGGTCAAGGCGCCCTACGCCTACGGCACGCTCTCCGTCGAGCAGGGCACGCACCGTCTCGTGCGTATCTCGCCGTTCGACAACCAGGGCCGCCGCCAGACGTCCTTCGCGGGTGTCGAGGTGCTGCCCGTCGTCGAGTCGAGCGACCACGTCGAGATCGACGAGTCCGAACTGCGCATCGACGTCTACCGCGCGTCCGGACCCGGCGGTCAGGGCGTCAACACCACCGACTCGGCGGTGCGCATCACGCACATCCCGACCGGCATCGTGGTCTCCTGCCAGAACGAGCGCTCGCAGATCCAGAACAAGGCGAGCGCGATGAACGTCCTGCAGGCGAAGCTGCTCGAGCGTCGCCGCCAGGAGGAGCAGGCCAAGATGGACGCCCTCAAGGGCGACGGCGGCAACTCCTGGGGAAACCAGATGCGTTCGTACGTCCTGCACCCGTACCAGATGGTCAAGGACCTGCGTACGGAGTTCGAGGTGGGCAACCCCCAGTCGGTGCTCGACGGCGAGATCGACGGTTTCCTCGAAGCCGGAATTCGCTGGCGCAAGCAGCAGGAGAAGTAGAAGGACGCTTTGTCGACAAGGGAACTGCCGCCCCAGGGGCGGCAGTTCCTTTTTATGTCACAGTTGCATCCCCGCAGGTCAGTCAACTGACAGCAATTCGGACATCGCACGCGCAACGACCTTGACGTTTACCCGTCAAGTAGGAAAGGTGGCGCGCGGCATGCGTATTTCTGGGGTGTGTGTGAGCGGGGGCACAGTGCAACGACCTCCGAGCCCGCGGCTCCGGACGCTGCTCCAATGACGAGATAGCTACTGGGGGTAGCAGCCAGATGACCAAGAAGACGCGGATTCGTGTCGCGCGTATAGCCGCGGGTGCGGTGATTGCCGCGGGTGCGTCGCTGACCGCCGCCGGCGCCGCGAGCGCCATCGGTATCGGGGTCGACGTCGGCCCCGTCGAGGTGTCGGCGAACGCCGACGAGAACGGCATCGACGCCGGTATCGGCATCAACGAAACCGAGGGCACCACCGGCGACCCGCTGGGCGGCGTCGACGGTGGCGCTGATGGCGGTGCCGACGGTGGCGCGGACGGTGGCGCTGATGGCGGTGCCGATGGTGGCGCGGACGGCGGCGTGATCGGCGGCGTGATCGGCGGTGCCGATGGTGGCGCGGACGGTGGCGCTGATGGCGGTGCCGATGGTGGCGCTGACGGTGGCGCTGATGGCGGTGCCGACGGCGGTGCCGATGGTGGCGCGGACGGTGGCGCTGATGGCGGTGCCGATGGTGGCGCGGACGGTGGCGCTGATGGCGGTGCCGACGGTGGCGCTGACGGCGGTGCCGACGGCGGCAACCAGAACGGTGGCACCGACGGCGGTAACGAGAACGGTGGCGCTGACGGCGGTGCCGACGGCGGCAACCAGAACGGTGGCACCGACGGCGGTAACGAGACCGGCGGTAACGAGACCGGTGGCAACGACAACGACCCCGACGGTGGCGTGATCGACGGTGACGGCGACACCGGCACCGGTACGGACACCGACAACGCGGGCTCGAAGCCGGTCGAGCAGGGCGAGGCCAAGGAGGAGCTGGCGGAGACCGGCGCCGCCGAGACCACGTTCCTGCTGATCGGTGCCGCGACGATGATCGCCGGTGGTATCGGCTTCCGTATGCTGCCGCGCTTCGTCGGTGGTGGCCGCGCCGCCGCCTGAACGGCATAGCGTGTGACAGAAGGGCCCGGGGTGCCAAGCACCCCGGGCCCTTCCACGTCTGCGGTCACTCTCGGTCGGCGCTCACACCGCCAGCAGCGCCATGGCGGCGATGAGGATCGCCAGCAGGGCCAGCAGCGCCAGCGGGTTCAGCCCGCCGAAGGGGCCCTCCTGCTGGAGGCGCTCACGATTCGCCCGGCAGACCGGGCAGCGGCCCTCGGCCACAGGTGCCGCGCAGTTCGCGCACACCAATCGGTCGTAGGTCATGCGCTCTCCTCCTCCCGCGCACCGGAGCCGCAGGCGCGGACCGTCGGCACACTTCATTCCCGACAACGCACCGGAAAACGCGGCTGTTCCCCTACCACTGTGCCAGCTCGGGCGCTTTTCGGCGCGGCCCGTCGGATTACACCCCATCCGTGACCGGACAAAATGCGCAAGTCAGGGCGGTGCCTGCGCGTCGCGGGCCGGTTCGCGTAAGGTCACGCACACCTACTCCCGGCCGACCGTGGTGCACCCGTGATCCGATTCGACAACGTCTCCAAGACCTATCCCAGGCAGAACCGCCCTGCCCTGCGCGATGTCTCCCTCGAAATCGAGAAGGGCGAGTTCGTCTTCCTCGTGGGCTCGTCCGGTTCCGGCAAGTCGACGTTCCTGCGTCTGGTCCTGCGCGAGGAGCGCGCCAGCCAGGGGCTCGTTCATGTCCTCGGCAAGGACCTGGCCCGCCTGTCCAACTGGAAGGTGCCGCAGATGCGCCGCCAGCTGGGCACCGTGTTCCAGGACTTCCGGCTCCTGCCCAACAAGACCGTCGCGGAGAACGTGGCATTCGCGCAGGAGGTCATCGGCAAGCCGCGCGGCGAGATCCGCAAGGCCGTGCCCCAGGTCCTCGACCTCGTCGGCCTCGGCGGCAAGGAGGACCGGATGCCGGGTGAGCTCTCCGGTGGTGAGCAGCAGCGCGTCGCGATCGCCCGGGCGTTCGTCAACCGTCCTATGCTGCTGATCGCGGACGAGCCGACCGGAAACCTGGACCCGCAGACCTCGGTCGGCATCATGAAGCTGCTCGACCGCATCAACCGCACCGGTACCACCGTGATCATGGCGACTCACGACCAGAACATCGTCGACCAGATGCGCAAGCGCGTCATCGAGCTCGAAAAGGGCCGTCTCGTACGCGACCAGGCACGCGGCGTCTACGGCTACCAGCACTGAGCCCAGACTGAAAGGCTGACAGCACGCCATGCGCGCCCAGTTCGTCATGTCGGAGATCGGTGTCGGTCTCCGTCGTAATCTCACGATGACCTTCGCGGTGATCGTCTCCGTAGCCCTCTCGCTCGCCCTCTTCGGCGGTGCGCTGCTCATGCGTGAGCAGGTCAGCACGATGAAGGACTTCTGGTACGACAAGGTCAACGTCTCCATCTTCCTGTGCAACAAGAACGACGCCGCGACCTCCGCGCAGTGCGCGAAGGGTGCCGTCACCACCGCGCAGAAGGATCAGATCAAGGCCGACCTCGATAAGATGGCCGTCGTCGACACGATCCATCACGAGTCGGCGGAAGAGGCGTACAAGCACTACCGCGAGCAGTACGGCGACACTCCGATCGCGTCCACCATCACGCCGGACCAGATGCAGGAGTCGTACCGGGTCAAGCTGCACGACCCGGAGAAGTACAAGGTGGTGGCGACCGCCTTCGCCGGCCGGGACGGCGTGCAGTCCGTCCAGGACCAGCGCAACATCCTGGAGAACCTGTTCTCCCTGATGAACGGCATGAACATCGCCGCGATCTTCGTGATGGCGCTGATGCTCGTCATTGCGCTGATGCTGATCGTCAACACCGTGCGTGTATCGGCGTTCAGCCGTCGGCGTGAGACCGGCATCATGCGTCTGGTGGGAGCGTCCAGCTTCTACATCCAGATGCCGTTCATCATGGAGGCCGCGTTCGCCGGCCTGCTGGGCGGGCTCGTCGCCTCCGTGATGCTGCTCGTCGGACGGTATTTCCTGATC
Organism: Streptomyces sp. NPDC043812; assembly: GCF_056436245.1. Taxonomy (NCBI): domain Bacteria; kingdom Bacillati; phylum Actinomycetota; class Actinomycetes; order Kitasatosporales; family Streptomycetaceae; genus Streptomyces; species Streptomyces sp. NPDC043812. Next base: position 32,199 of record NZ_JBWKCY010000031.1, on the reverse strand, counting down.
GACCACGGGCTGGCGCTGGCGGAGAAGATGCAGTTGGTCAACTTCATCGGCTGGGACGCGGTCGTCACCAAGCTCCCGCTGGTGCTGGCGATCGGTCTGCTGATGCCCGCCATGGCCGCTTTCATCGCATTGCGCAAGTACCTCAAGGTGTGACAAGCGCCCCGGGCGCCGTGCGGTCAACAGCCGTACGGCGCCCTTTGCTTGTCCTAGACTCAACGCCATGTCGGGCCCCGAGTTCAGTCCCCGGCCCCACGGCATTCGCCGCGGGGCAGCCCTGACTTTGGTCTTCGCGACCGTTCTCGCGACCGCAGCGGCCACCGGCGGACTCCCGCGCGACGAGCATGAACAGGCGCGCAAGCTGTCGGCCCGCGCCGCCGCCGTGACCGTCGACCGCGAGGAAGTGGCCCGCGCCGCCGCCGACGCGATGGCCGACGGCAAGTCCGGGACCGAAGCGGCCGAGGAGTTCGTCAGCCGCAGCGGCGACCGATGGGGCGCGGTGTACGACAGCCGGGAGTACGAGGAGTTCGAGAACGCCCTCGACGGCGAGTACACCGGCGTGGGCCTGCGGACCAGACGCACCGGCGACGGACGGATGGAGGTCGCCGAGGTCAAGAGCGGCGGCCCCGCCGACCGGGCCGGGATCCGGGCCGGTGACCGGCTTCACACCGTCGACGGCCAGGGGGTCGCCAGGCGCCCGGTGACCGAGGTCGTGGCCCTGCTGCGCGGCGCCGACGGCACGGATGTGGCCCTCGGCCTGGAGCGGGACGGGCGCCGCTGGACCGAGACGCTGACCCGCGCCCTGCTGACCACCGAGACCGTCACCGTGCGCCGGCTGGACGGAGACAGCGTCGTGATCAAGGTGGTTTCGTTCACGAAGGGCTCTGGCGCGCGGGTGCGGGACGCGCTGCGCAGCGTCCCCGAGGGCGTGGGTGTCCTGCTCGACCTGCGGGGCAACGCCGGCGGCCTGGTGACCGAGGCCGTCACGGCGGCCTCCGCCTTCCTGGACGGCGGGCTGGTGGCGACCTACGACGTGCGGGGCAAGCAGCAGGCGCTGTACGCGGACCGCGGCGGGGACACCGGCCGGCCGCTGGTCGCGCTCGTCGACGCGGGCACCATGAGCGCCGCCGAGCTGGTGACCGGGGCGCTGAAGGACCGTGGCCGGGCGGTCACCGTCGGTTCGCGCACCTTCGGCAAGGGGTCGGTCCAGATGCCGAGCAGGCTTCCGGACGGTTCGGTGGCCGAGCTGACCGTGGGCCACTACCGCACCCCGGCGGGTCACAGCGTCGACGGGCGGGGCATCACCCCGGACCTGGTCGCGGTCGACGGCGCGGAACAGCGGGCCCGTACGGTATTGAGTGGCCTCAGGGGTGCCTCGTAGTGCGAAAATGACCGCACTATGGCAAAGGAAACAGGGCGCAAACTGATCGCGCAGAACAAGAAGGCGCGGCACGACTACCACATCCTCGACACCTACGAGTGCGGTCTCGTGCTGACGGGTACCGAGGTGAAGTCGCTGCGTCAGGGGCGGGCGTCGCTGGCGGACGGCTTCGTCCAGATCGACGGCGGCGAGGCATGGCTGCACAACGTTCACGTGCCGGAGTACAGCCAGGGAACGTGGACGAACCACAGCGCCCGGCGCAGGCGGAAGCTGCTGATGCACCGCGAGGAGATCGACAAGCTCGATTCCAAGTCGCAGGAGACGGGGCACACGATCGTGCCCCTCGCCCTGTACTTCAAGGACGGCCGGGCCAAGGTCGAGATCGCGCTGGCGAAGGGCAAGAAGGAGTACGACAAGCGGCAGACGCTGCGCGAGAAGCAGGACCGTCGCGAGGCGGACCGGGCGATGTCGGCGGTCCGGCGCAAGCAGCGGGGCTGACGACCCCGGGGAATGCGCTGGCATCGGCGTGCGTTGGTCACGTACGATGGCACAGCCCCCTCAACAGGGGCTTGATAAATCAACATGGGGATGATCGGTTTCGACAGCGGATGTCGAGGCAGGGGAAGCGTGTCGAGGAAGCGGCAATGATCTCGTTAACCATATGTCGCAACCAATAATCGCCGATTCCAAGCGCGATAACTCCGAAGCCTTCGCCCTCGCTGCCTGATCAGGCAGTAGAGACGAACCTTCACTAATGGAGCGTCAGCCCGGGGCTGTTCCCGACCCGGTTCCTGGCGTCAACTAGGGAACTAAACCTCTAGACCCGGTCACGGGGTCCGGAGGGAAATCAAACAGTGACTGAGCCCGTCGGAGACTTGTCTGCGTGATCTCCGGGGCTGAGAAAATCGCAGCAGACTGCACACGGAGAAGCCCTGGTTCTGCACCGTTGGACGCGGGTTCGATTCCCGCCATCTCCACCGATGGAGGTCATCGGGGGCCATGCCCCCGATACCCCCTCATCCCATGTGGACAAGGCCCGGCAGCTACGGCTGCCGGGCCTTCGTCATGCCCGCCAGGACCAGCGCCACGGCCGCCGCGCACACCGGCACCACGTACCCGGCGGCGGCGCCCATGTGCTCCGCCGTCCAGCCCCCGCTCGCCGAGCCCGCCGCGATGCCGCCGAGCAGCGCGGTGACGGCCAGCGTCATGCCCTCGTTCGCCTGGCCCTGCGGAGTGAGGCGCTGCACGGCGGTCATGCCGGTCACCATCGTCGGTGCCGTCGCCATGCCCGCGAGGAGCAGCGCTCCCGAGAGGGCGAGGACCGAGCCGGTGCCCGCCGCGGCCAGCAGTGGCAGGGACATCAGGGCGGTCATCGCGGTGAGGCAGGTGAGGAGCCCGGCGGTGCGACGGGCTCTGCCGTACAGCAGTCCGGCGACGCACGAGCCGGCCGCCTGCAGCGCGAGCACCGCACCGGCCGCCGGTCCGTCGACGAAAGCGAGGGTGACGACCTCCATCGAGCCGAAGACCGCACCCGTGGCGAGGAAGACGGCGAGCAGGGCGGGCATCCCCGGTGCCCTCAGGGGTGTGCCCGTCACGGCACGCGGGGCGACGGGTGGCTGTGTGGAGCGCTGGGCGGCGAACAGCAGGACGCCGCCGAGCAGCAGGGCCGCGCCGATCAGCGTGCCGGCCCCGGGGAAGAGCCAGGAGCTCAGGAACGCGGCGAGCACCGGGCCCAGCATGAAGCAGAGTTCGTCGGCGGCCTGCTCGAAGGAGTTCGCGGTGTGCAGGGCTGCCGGGTCGCCCTTGTGGAGGTGTGCCCAGCGGGCCCGGGACATGCCTCCGGTGTTGGGGGTGGTCGCCGTCGCCGCGTAGGCGGCGAACAGGGTCCAGTCGGGGGCGTCGAAGCGTATGCACAGCAGCAGGGCGAGCGAGCCGAGCACCGCCAGGGCGGTGGCGGGCACCGCGATCCGGGCCTGGCCGTGGCGGTCGACGAGCCGTGCTGTCCACGGGGCGACGAGCGCGGTCGCGGCGAGCCCGGCCGCCGTGACGGCGCCGGCGAGGGCGTACGAGCCACGGGACCCGGCGATCATGATGACGGCACTGACGCTGAACATCCCCATGGGCAGCCGGGCGATCAGATTTCCGGCGGTGAACGCGCGGGCGCCCGGCGTGGCGAAGAGCCGACGATAGGGGCCCGGTGTACGGCGGCGAGGGGCGGGCCCCGATCCGTCGTCGAATCGCGGCATGAACGCCGGTGCGCCCGGCGTGATCGCGGGCGGGGCTGTGGGAACGGCCGTGCGTGGCCGGGCGGTTTGCGGCATCTCCCCACCCTCGCCGCCCGGCAGGTCGGGGGTCCAACACCTGATCGATGGCCATTCACGCATCTGTGTTGTTGAATGCCTCGTGACCCGGGATCTGGAACCGCGGCTGCTGCGTGCCTTCGCCGCCGTCGCCGACGAGCTGCACTTCACCCGTGCCGCCGCACGGCTGTACGTCGCCCAGCAGGCGCTGAGCCGCGACGTGCGGCGGCTGGAACGGGAGCTCGGTACCGAGCTGTTCGTACGCACCACCCGGCAGGTCACGCTCACCGTCGACGGGGAGCGGCTGCTCCCTTACGCGCGGCGGGTGCTCGCCGCGCAGGACGAACTGCTCGCCGCTGCGGCCGGCTCCAGGCCGCTGCTGGTCGACCTCAACTCTCCTGATCCGGGAATGACGTCCGCCCGCGTTCTCGCGCGCGCCCGCGAACTCGCCCCGGAATACGAGCTGATGGCCCGCTACGAGAGCGGGCTGACCGGTGCCGCGGCCGACATCCTCAGCGGCCGGCTCGATGTGTCCTTCGGACGGTTCGCAGGTCTGGAGCCCGCCGTGCAGGCACAGCTGCTCCACCTTCCCGTGCGGCTGGAGCCGATGGCCGTCCTGCTGCGGGAGGACCATCCGCTCGTCGGTCTGGAGCGCATTCCGTTGAACGCGCTCGCGGGGGAATCCGTATATGCCGGTGCAGGGAACGAGCGGACGCGGGAGTGGACCGATCTCGCACGCCTGCTGTTCGCCGGGCGGGGGATCTCCGTGGCGCCGCCCGCGCCTATGGCGGTGGGTGTCGAGGAGTTCCGGCGGCTGATGGAGAAGGTCAGTCGTCCCGTGCTCGTCGTCGTGGACTTCGCTCCCATGCCCGGCACGGTGCGGCGGCCCCTGGTGGACCCCGTACCGCTCTCGCCCCTCTCGATGGTGTGGCGCAGAGGACTGCACCACCCCGGTCTGGATGCGCTGCGCCGGGCCGCCACCGAGCTCGCGACGCGGGAGGGCTGGCTGAATAGGGATCCCGCGGGATGGTTGCCGGAACGTGATATGTCCCTGATGTGTGACAAGGCGTGAGACGTGGGCCCGGGGTCAACGCGGGTGCGCTACATTCATCATCCGGGTGGGTGAGTGGGTCAGAGGCGCTGAACACAGGTTGGGGAACCCGATCGGACAGCACCGGTCAGTTACAGCGCACACCCGATCACTTTCAGTGGGGGGATGTGCAATCTGCCATGGAAAAATGGCAAGAAGACGCCGGTATCGGCCATACACATGAGCCGCACGAGGTGACCGTCCAACTCGACGGCCTCGGGCGCCAATCGGGCACGCTCCGCATGGCCCAGGTGGTCGCGACGGACAGCGCCGAGGGCCCAGTCTTCGTCGACGAGAGCGGCCGCCGCAGCAAGAAGTTCCGGCGGCTCGGCTGGGTCCTCGCGGCCGGCTGTGCCTGCTACGCGATCACGCTCGTCGCCGCCCTCGCCGGCGGTGACTCCAGCGCGCCCTGGCTGCCCGGCCTCGGACAGTCCGGCGAACAGCAGGCCGATCAGGTGGAGATACAGCCCGCCCCGACCGACCGCCCCTCCTCGGTGGCGACGGCCGGGGCGACCCCCGGCGCCCCCACGGCCACCGGATCCGCCGATGCCGTTCTCCCGGGGCCCTCGGGCTCCACGAGCGACGGCGCGTCACTTCCCGCGGTGCCCCCGCCCGCGGCGTCCGACTCCGCTCCGGCCGAGCCCTCCCGCAACGTGCCCGCCCCCGGGCCGGACGACCCGCCGCCCGCCGTCGACAGCAGCGAGCCCGCTCCGCCTGCCAGCGAGCCCGGCCCCTCCCCGTCCGACCCCACGCCGACCGACGATCCCACCGGACAGCCCGTGCAAGAAGGCGCTCTGTAGATGACCCACCACGCACCGAGGGCCTCGCGCAGGCGGCGGCCCCAGCGCGTCGTACGCCGCAGACTGCCCATGCGCTATCTGCTCCCCGTCCTCTTCCTCGTCGCGCTGCTCGCCATGCTGATGCTGCGCGGCTATGTGCACAGCGAGATCCTCGCCGACCACCGGGTCCGCCCACCCGCGCCCACCGACCGGGTCCCCGAGCGCATCCTCCAGGGCGGCCCCATCATCGACGCGCGGGACGTCCAGGCGCCCAAGGCGCTGAGCGTGCCGGACCGCCGGCTCGTGCTCACCTTCGACGACGGGCCCGACCCCGAGTGGACGCCGAAGGTCCTCGACAAGCTGAAGGAGTACGACGCCCACGCCGTCTTCTTCGTCACGGGCACCATGGCCTCGCGCCACCCCGATCTGGTGGAACGCATGGTGCGCGAGGGGCACGAGGTGGGGCTGCACACCTTCAACCACCCTGATCTCTCCTTCCAGTCCACGCGACGCATCGACTGGGAGCTGTCGCAGAACCAGCTGGCCATCGCCGGCGCCGCCGGGATCCGCACCTCGCTGTTCCGACCCCCGTACTCCTCGTTCTCCGACGCGCTCGACAACGAGTCCTGGCCGGTCACCCAGTACATCGGCAGCCGCGGCTACATCACCGCGTTCAACAACACCGACTCCGAGGACTGGAAGCGCCCCGGGGTCGAAGCGATCATCGAGCGGGCCACGCCCCGGGGCACCAAGGGCTCGATCGTGCTGATGCACGACTCCGGCGGCGACCGCTCGCAGACTGTGGCGGCCCTGGACCGGTTCCTGCCGCAGATGAAGGAGCGCGGCTACAGGTTCGCCAACCTGACCGAGGCGCTCGGCGCACCCAGTGCCCACACCCAGGTCAGCGGGCCCGACCTGTGGAAGGGCAAGGCCTTCGTCGCCGCAGTCGCCGTCTCCGAGAACACCACGGAGATCCTCGTCGTCGGCCTCGCCGCGATCGGTGTCCTCGTCTTCCTCCGCTTCGGACTGATGCTGGTGCTCTCCTTCGCGCACGCGCGAAAGGTGCGCAGACCCGGTTTCACCTGGGGGCCGCCGATCACCGGACCGGTGTCCGTGCTGGTCCCCGCGTACAACGAACGCGAATGCATCGCCAACACCGTGAACTCGCTGACGGCGAGCGAGCATCCCATCGAGGTCGTCGTCATCGACGACGGATCGACGGACGGCACCGCCGACATCGTCGAGTCGATGCGGCTGCCGGGCGTCCGCGTCGTACGGCAGGCCAATGCCGGCAAGCCCGCCGCACTCAACAACGGCATCCGGCACGCCCGGTACGACATCGTCGTCATGATGGACGGCGACACCGTCTTCGAACCCGCCACGGTCGGCGAACTGATCAAGCCCTTTGCGGACATGCGCGTCGGCGCCGTCGCGGGCAACGCCAAGGTCGGCAACCGCGACAGCCTGATCGGCGCCTGGCAGCACATCGAGTACGTGATGGGCTTCAACCTCGACCGCCGCATGTACGACGTGCTCGGCTGCATGCCCACCATTCCCGGCGCGGTCGGTGCCTTCCGCCGCCAGGCCCTGAACCGCGTCGGCGGCATGAGCGAGGACACCCTCGCCGAGGACACCGACATCACCATGGCCATCCACCGCGACGGCTGGCGCGTCGTCTACGCGGAGAACGCCCGCGCCTGGACCGAGGCCCCCGAGTCCGTCCAGCAGCTGTGGTCGCAGCGGTACCGCTGGAGCTACGGCACCATGCAGGCGATCTGGAAGCACCGCCGCGCCCTCGTCGAGCGCGGGCCGTCGGGCCGCTTCGGCCGGGTCGGCCTGCCGATGGTCTCGCTGTTCATGATCGTGTTCCCGCTGCTGGCTCCGCTGATCGACGTCTTCCTGCTGTACGGGCTGGTCTTCGGGCCCACGGGGAAGACGATCGCCGCATGGCTCGGGGTGCTCGCCGTCCAGGCCGTCTGCGCCGCGTACGCCTTCCGGCTCGACCGGGAGCGCATGACGCATCTGATCACCCTGCCGCTGCAACAACTCCTGTACCGGCAGCTCATGTACGTGGTGCTGCTGCAGTCCTGGATCACCGCGCTCACCGGCGGCCGGCTGCGCTGGCAGAAGCTGCGCCGCACCGGTGTCGTCGAGGCGCCGGGCGGAATGCCCGCACAGCCCAGGCGCAGCGACGAGCGGAGGCCCGTCGCATGAGCACCCACGCCGTACAGGGTGCGCAGACCGGGCCGTCGGCGCCGCCCGCCGCAACGAGGAAGCGGCCCGGCCGGGACCGCTATCTCGACCTGCTGCGCTCCGTCGCGTTGGTCCGCGTCGTCGTCTACCACATCTTCGGCTGGGCCTGGCTGACCGTCCTCTTCCCCTCCATGGGCGTGATGTTCGCGCTCGCGGGCTCGCTGATGGCGCGTTCGCTGGCGCGGCCGGCGTGGGGGGTCGTCCGAGGCCGTATCCGCAGGCTGCTGCCGCCGATGTGGGCGTTCTCGGCGTTCGTCCTGCCGGTGATCTTCTACTTCGGCTGGAAGCCAGTGAAGGAGGAGGGGGTGTGGTGGTTCGTCAAACTGGCCTGGTACGTCGTGCCGGTCGGCGCACCGCCGTACCCCTGGCACAGCGGTGACAACGCCGGCCTGCTGGAGGACACCTGGGCCGTACAGGCCGCGGGCCCGCTCTGGTACATCCGTGCGTACCTGTGGTTCGTGATCGCCTCGCCCCTGCTGCTGTGGGCCTTCCGCAAGGTGCCGTGGGCGACCCTGCTGGCACCGCTCGGGCTGACCGCGATCGTCGGATCCGGGCTCGTCACGATCCCCGGCGAAACCGGCAACGTGATCACCGACTTCGCCTGCTACGGCTCGTGCTGGGTGCTCGGCTTCGCGCATCAGGAGGGCCTGCTCGAGCGGATCCCGCGCTATCTGTCGATATCCGTCGCGGCGCTGATCATGGCATTCGGCCTGTGGTGGGCCTCCGGCCATCTGGGGCCCGACGGCTGGGACCTCAACGACATCCCGCTGGCACAGGCGACCTGGTCGTTCGGTTTCTGCGTGATCCTGCTCCAGTACGCCCCCTCCTGGCAGGAGCTGCCGGGCCGTCTCGCCCGCTTCGACAAGCTGGTCACGCTCTCCAACAACCGAGCCGTGACGATCTACCTCTGGCACAACCTGCTGATCATGGCGACGATCCCGGTCATCGACCTGCTGTGGAAGATCCCAGGGGTGTGGCCCACCTACTCCGGCTTCCTGGAGAGCATCTACACCACCCTGATGCTGATCGTCGTCTGGCCGCTGATCGGCCTCATGATCGTGTCGGTCGGCTGGCTGGAGGATGTCGCCGCCAAGCGCAGGCCGCGGCTGTGGCCGAACGGCGCCCGTCGGGGCGGTCGCCGCGCCCGGGAGTCCGGCTGACGGGCGGGTCCGTGCGAGCGCGGCGCCGGGCGTGTCCCGCGCCGGGCTCACACAGGGTCCGGCGCCCGGGTGAGAGCAACGTTCCGCACCGGTCACCTCGTGCCACCGGCCTGAAACGCGCCGTCCATAACGTCGTCCCCACGACCAGACACAGGTGGAGGCGCGCGATGGCAGGCCGGTGGATTGAACAGTGGGACCCAGAGGACGAGACCTTCTGGCAGGACAAGGGGGAGCGGATCGCCCGGCGCAATCTCGCCTTCTCCGTACTGAGTGAGCACATCGGGTTCTCCGTCTGGACGCTGTGGTCCGTGATGGTCCTCTTCATGGGGCCCGAGTACGGCATCGACCCGGCCGGCAAGTTCTTCCTGATCGGGACCGCGACCCTGGTGGGTGCCGTGATCCGGGTGCCGTACACCTTCGCCGTCGCCCGGTTCGGCGGCCGCAACTGGACCATCTTCAGCGCACTGCTGCTGCTCGTGCCGACCGGTGCCGCGTACGCGGTGATGGAGCCCGGCACCTCCTACACGACGTTCCTCGCGGTCGCCGCACTCACCGGTGTGGGCGGCGGAAACTTCGCGTCGTCCATGACCAACATCAACGCCTTCTTCCCGCTGCGGAAGAAGGGCTGGGCCCTCGGCCTGAACGCGGGCGGCGGCAACATCGGCGTCCCCGTCATCCAGCTCGTCGCCCTGCTGGTCATCGGCACGGCGGGGGCCGCCCACCCCAGGCTCGTGCTCGGCATCTACATGCCGCTGATCATCGTGGCCGCGCTCTGCGCCGCCCTGTGGATGGACAACCTCGCACCGGTCAAGAACGACACCGGTGCCGCGAAGGACGCCGCCAGGGACGGACACACCTGGATCATGGCGTTCCTCTACATCGGCACCTTCGGCTCCTTCATCGGCTACAGCTTCGCCTTCGGCCTCGTCCTCCAGACACAGTTCGGACGGACCCCGCTGCAGGCCGCGTCGCTGACCTTCATCGGCCCCCTCCTCGGCTCGCTGATCCGCCCTCTCGGCGGTCTGCTCGCCGACCGCTTCGGCGGTGCCCGGATCACCCTGTGGAACTTCGCCGGTATGGCCGTCGCCACCGGTGTCGTCATCGCCGCTTCCGTCCAGAAGTCCCTGGGCGTCTTCCTCGTCGGCTTCATCGCGCTCTTCGTCCTCAGCGGACTCGGCAACGGCTCGACGTACAAGATGATCCCCGGCATCTTCCAGAACAAGGCGCTGTCGCTGGGCATGACCGGTGAGACCGCTGCCGCCTACGGGCGCAGGCTCTCCGGCGCCTCGATGGGACTCATCGGAGCCGTCGGCGCGCTCGGCGGACTGGCGATCAACCTCGCCTTCCGCCAGTCCTTCCAGACCGCGGGCACAGGCACCGCCGCCTTCGTCGCCTTCCTGGTCTTCTACGCCGTGTGCTCCGTGGTCACGTGGGCGGTATACCTTCGCCGGCCCGTCACGGTCCCGGTCCGTACCGCACAGACCGAAACGGAGCCCGAGCCCGTCTACGCGAGGGTGTGAACGGGCGGAGTACGTAACGACGGCGAAATATGAGCGATCCGGGCCTGTCACGCGCTTTTGACAGGCTCGGTCGCCCGTTCACAGTCCAATGGGGTACAGCCGCCCAATGGGGCACATCCAGTGGGGACGACCGATATGCACGACCACGGCCAACCGCACGGCCCCCTCGCGGGCTTCACCGTCGGTGTCACCGCAGCCCGCCGCGCCGACGAGCTCGGGGCACTGCTGCGCCGGCGCGGTGCCGCCGTGGTGCACGCCCCCGCGCTGCGCATCGTGCCGCTTGCGGACGACGCCGAGCTGCTGGCGGCCACCAAGGAGCTGATCGACCACGCGCCGGACGTGGTGGTCGCCACGACCGCCATCGGCTTCCGAGGCTGGGTGGAGGCCGCCGACGGCTGGGGCTTCGGCGAGCAGCTGCTCACCCGGCTGCGCGGCGTGGAACTGCTGGCGCGCGGACCCAAGGTGAAGGGCGCCATCCGCGCCGCCGGGCTCACCGAGGAGTGGTCCCCGGCCTCCGAGTCGATGGCGGAGGTCCTGGACCGGCTGTTGGGGGAGGGCGTCGCAGGCCGCCGTATCGCGCTGCAGCTGCACGGTGAGCCGCTGCCCGGATTCGTCGAGTCGCTGCGGGCCGCGGGCGCCGACGTCGTCCTCGTGCCCGTCTATCGCTGGATGGAGCCCGAGGACCTCGCCCCGCTCGACCGGCTGCTCGACGCGTCGCTCTCCCGCGGCCTCGACGCCATCACCTTCACCAGCGCCCCGGCCGCCGCGTCCCTGCTCTCGAGGGCCGAGAGCCGCGGGGTGCTGCCCGAGTTGCTGCACGCCCTCGACCACGACGTCCTGGCCGCCTGCGTGGGTCCCGTCACGGCTCTGCCGCTGCAGTCCGCCGGGGTCAACACCGTCCAGCCCGAACGCTTCCGCCTCGGCCCGCTCGTCCAACTGCTCGGCACCGAACTCCCCTCCCGCGCCCGTACGCTGCCCATCGCCGGCCGGCGCGTCGAGATCCGCGGCCACGCCGTCCTCGTCGACGACGAACTGCGGCCCGTGCCGCCCGCCGGCATGGCGCTGCTGCGCGCCCTGTCGGCACGCCCCGGCTGGGTCGTCTCCCGTGCGGAGCTGCTGCGGGCGCTGCCGGGCTCGGGCACGGACGAGCACGCCGTCGAGACGGCGATGGCCCGGCTGCGCACCGCCCTGGGCGCGCCCAAGCTGATCCAGACCGTGGTCAAACGCGGCTACCGGCTCGCCCTGGACCCGGCGGCCGACGCCAAGTACGCGGGCACCTGAGCGTGCTGCCGACGGCGCGCCGGTCGTGGTCGCACGGGGCCCTGCCGGCGCCCCGACCATCGTCGTCGGGCGGCGCCCGCGCAGCCGCGGGCGGGGTGCGCCCCGGCCACAGGTGCTCCGCGGTCTTCCGGCCGCACGCGTCGGCGGGCACTCTGGTGGGGACACCCGGCGGTGAACCCGAGGCGGTGACAGGGGCATGGCAGCGGCAGGCACGCGCGTGGGCCCGGAGGTTCCCACGGCGAGGCCAGGAGGAGAGTGGCGGTTCGACTCCGGGCGGATCTGCCTGGACCTGCTGGCGACCGCGGAGGAACCCGTCCCGACGGCCGGGCCCGGGGGTGAACCGCTCGCCGGCCCCGGGCGGTTGGGCAGCTGGCTGGTCGGCGCGGGACTGATCCCTGCCGGGACCTGTCTGACCGGCATCGACGCCACCTGGGTCGCCGGATTCGTCGAACTCCGCGACTGCATGGACCGGCTGGTGCGCACCGAACCCGAAGCGCGCCCCGCCGAGCACGCGTTGGAGATCGTCAACGCCTTCGCCGGGGGCGCGACGCCGGGCATCAGAGCCGTACGCGCCGAAGGCGGGGTGCTCGTGCGGGCCCTGTGCGCGGCTCCCGAGCGGGCGGCACTGCTCGCGGCCGTCGCGCGCGACGCGGTCGAGCTGCTCACCGATCCCGTCGCCCTGTCCCGGCTGCGCCAGTGCGAGGGGGACAGCTGCCGCCGCGTGTACCTGGACACCTCGCGCGGCCGCCGCCGGCGCTGGTGCTCCAGCGAAGTGTGCGGCAATCGCGAGCGCGTGGCGCGTCACCGGAGGCGGTCCGCCGCACTCTGAAAAAGATCTTGAAACTTTTTCCCTCCCGCGTTGAGTGATCCACCGGCGGCGCCCGTAGTGAAGGGGGACAGACAGCCAGCCGTGAAAAACAGGGTCTCGACCGGGAGGTTCAGGTGCGCAAGGATGCCGCCGTGGCCGATGACCGTCCGCAACGGGCCCGCCATCGCAGTGAGAAGCCACGCATCGACACCTCTGTGCCCGACGAGGACCTGATGCGTGCGCTCTACCGTGAACATGCAGGACCGTTGCTCGCCTATGTACTGCGTCTCGTCGCCGGCGATCGCCAGCGCGCCGAGGACGTGGTTCAGGAGACGCTCATCCGTGCCTGGAAGAATGCTGGTCAGCTCAACCGGGCGACCGGTTCTGTCCGACCCTGGCTGGTGACGGTCGCCCGGCGCATCGTCATCGACGGTCACCGCAGCCGGCAGGCCCGGCCGCAGGAGGTCGACCCGTCGCCGCTGGAGGTCATGCCCGCGGAGGACGAGATCGACAAGGCGTTGTGGCTGATGACGCTCTCAGATGCGCTCGATGATTTGACGCCCGCCCACAGGGAAGTTCTTGTCGAGACGTATTTCAAGGGACGCACGGTCAATGAGGCGGCCGAAACGCTCGGCATACCCAGCGGGACCGTGCGGTCCCGAGTGTTCTACGCGCTCCGTTCCATGAAGCTCGCACTCGAGGAGAGGGGGGTCTCGGCATGACCATGTACGAGCAGGAGTCCGTACACGACGCCGTCGGGGCGTATGTGCTCGGCGTGCTCGACGAAGCGGACGCCTCCGCCTTCGAGGCGCATCTGGCCGGCTGCGACATCTGCGCCGCCCATCTCGAGGAGTTCTCGGGGATGGAGCCGATGCTGGCAATGCTGGCGCAGGCCCCGGCTCCGGCACCGCCGAGCAATGTGCACAGCCTGCCCGGCATGCCCGGACGACAGCTCCCGCCACCGACGGCGGTCCCCGTCGTGCCGACGTCCCCGAGCCCCCGGGTGCTCGGCGGTCTGCTGAACGAGGTGGCGGCCAAGCGTGCCGCCAAGCGTCGGCGCGGCATGTACATGATTGCCGCAGCAGCGGCCCTGATCATTGGGGGCCCGGCGGTCGCGGTCGTCGTCACGTCCGACGAGAACCCGAACACGCTCCAGGCCGCCGAACCGCACCCGACCAGTCCGGCCGAGGACGCCTTCTTCAACCACATGGACGAGAAGGTGCAGGCCACGGACGCGACGACCAAGGTCAGCGCGTCCATCGGCATGGAGAAGAAGGGCTGGGGCACCCACACGGTCCTGGAGCTGAAGAACGTCAAGGGCCCGCTGAAGTGCAACCTCATCGCCGTCTCCAAGACGGGTGAGGAGGAGGTCGTGACCTCCTGGGCCGTTCCGAAGTGGGGATACGGCATCCCCGGCAGCTCGCACCCGATCGGGAAGAACCCGCTGTACGTGCACGGCGGCTCGGCGATGGACCGCAACGACATCGACCACTTCGAGGTGCGCACCTTCGACGGCAAGCGGCTCGTCGAGGTGAATGCCTAGGCATTCGTCCGGCGCTCAGGACAACGGCCGTGGGCCGGGACACAGTGCTGTCCCGGCCCACGGCCCGTACAGGTGCAATGTCCGCCCCCCTTGGCGTACGGTTGACGGCTGCCCAGTGCACGTCAGAAGGGGGCCTCGGTGGCCGCGCAGGATGCCGCTGATTCCGTTGTCGATTCCGTGGTCGGATCGAGCGCCGATTCGGTGCGAGACCGCGAGATCGCCGTCGAGCAGATTCACCTGGACCAGGTGTACCGCCGACTCGAGGAGAAGATCCACGAGGCGGAGTTCCTGATGAACGACGCCGCCCAGCGCGGCCAGGTGGGCACCCCCGGTGCCCTCGCCGAGCGGGACGCCCAGGTCTTCCGCGCGGGTGTGCACCTCAACCGGCTCAACAACGAGTTCGAGGACTTCCTCTTCGGCCGGATCGACCTGCTGTACGGCAAGGACGGCGAGAAGGGTCCCGACGGCGCGTACACCTCCGTCGAGCCCGCCGACGACGCCGTGCGGCCCGACAGCACGGCCGACATCGGCGAGACCCTGCACATCGGCCGGATCGGTGTCCTCGACGCCGACTACGCGCCCCTGGTCATCGACTGGCGTGCCCCGGCCGCCGCGCCGTTCTACCGCTCGACGCCCGTCGACCCCGGCCGGGTCGTGCGCCGCCGCGTCATCCGCTCCAAGGGGCGCAAGGTCCTCGGCGTCGAGGACGACCTGATGCGCCCGGAGCTGACCGCCACCCTCGGTGGCGCGACGCTGCCCGTCGTCGGCGACGGCGCGCTCATGGCGGCGCTCGGGCAGGCCCGCAGCCACACCATGCGCGACATCGTCGCCTCCATCCAGGCCGAGCAGGACCTCGTCATCCGGGCGCCCGCCGCCTCGGTGACCTACGTCGAGGGCGGACCGGGCACCGGCAAGACGGCGGTGGCCCTGCACCGGGCCGCGTATCTGCTGTACCAGGACCGGCGCCGGTACGCGGGCGGCATTCTCATCGTCTCGCCGACGCCGCTGCTCGTCGCCTACACCGAGGGAGTGCTGCCCTCGCTCGGCGAGGAGGGGCAGGTCGCCATCCGCGCGGTCGGCTCACTCGTCGACGGCGCCGAGGCGACGGCGTACGACGAACCGGCCGTGGCCCGCATCAAGGGCTCGTCGCGGATGCTGAAGGTGCTGCGCAAGGCCGCGAGGGGAGCGCTGGACCAGCCCCCGGCGCCCGCCGGCGGACAGCTCGCACTCGGCGAGGAACCGCCGAACCCCCGGGCGACCCCCACCCGGCTGCGGGTCGTCGCCTTCGGGCGGCGCCTGGAGCTGGAGGCTGAGGAACTCCAGCGCATCCGCAACAACGTCCTCGGCGGCACCACGCCCGTCAACCTGCTGCGCCCGCGTGCCCGGCGCCTGCTGCTCGACGCCCTGTACGCGAAGTCCGGATCCGCCGGCCGCCACGCGGACCCCGAACTGGCCGCCGAGCTGCGGTCGTCCTTCGACGAGGACGTCTCGGGCGAGGACAGCTTCCTCGTGTTCCTGGACGCCTGGTGGCCGGAGCTGACCCCGCGCGGTGTGCTGTCGGCGATGGCCGACGAGCGGAGGCTCGGCCGCTGGGCGCGCCGCATCCTCAACCCCGGCGAGGTGCGCAGGCTCGCCCGCTCGCTGCGCCGCGAGGCGCTGTCCGTGCACGACGTGGCGCTGCTCGACGAGCTGGCCACCCTGCTCGGCACGCCCGCGCGCCCGCGCAGGCGGCGCGAGCTCGACCCGCTGGACCAGCTCACCGGTCTCGAGGAGCTGATGCCGCAGCGCGAGGAGACGCAGCGCGAGCGTGCGGAAAGACTGGCGGCCGAACGGACCGAGTACACGCACGTCATCGTCGACGAGGCGCAGGACCTCACCCCCATGCAGTGGCGGATGGTCGGCCGCCGCGGCCGGCACGCCACCTGGACCGTCGTCGGCGACCCCGCGCAGTCCTCGTGGTCGTCCCCGGACGAGGCGGCGGAGGCCCGCGACGAGGCTCTGGGCACCCGTCCGCGCCGCCGGTTCGAGCTGACGGTGAACTACCGCAACCCGGCGGAGATCGCCGAGCTGGCCTCGAAGGTGCTCGCCCTCGCCATGCCCGGGATGCAGGCGCCGTCGGCGGTCCGCTCGACGGGCGTGCGGCCCCGGTTCGCCGTCGTTCCGGGCGGCGACCTGGCAGGGAGCGTACGGGCGGAGGCCGCGCGGCTGCTGGAGACGGTGGACGGCACGGTGGGTGTCGTGGTCGCCATGAACCGCCGCGAGCAGGCGGCGCGCTGGCTGGCGGGACTCGGGGAGCGCGTGGTGGCGCTCGGCTCGTTGGAGGCCAAGGGACTGGAGTACGACGCCACGGTGGTCGTCTCCCCGGCCGAGATCGCCGACGAGAGCCCGGCCGGACTGCGGGTGCTGTACGTGGCGCTCACCCGCGCCACGCAGCAGCTCACGGTCGTCTCGGACGTCCGCGACCAGCCGGACGGGGACGGGGTGCCGGACCTGTTGCGGGACTGACGACACGTCAACGGGACGCATGGGAATCACTTCCCGGGGTGGTGCGTTAGCCTGGGTGTGGCACCGGCTCGATCCAAGCCCCCGGGCCCAACCTTCGTCGCTACGAGCGACCACTTGCCGCGAGGCGAGCATGGCGGGTCGGTGCCACTTGATCTTGAGGAGAAGAGGCCCGGATCACCGTATCGGTGATCCGGGCCTCTTCTGTTTCCCTGCAACTTCTCGTATGGTGGAAAACAGTTTCCGAAAACTAAATGACCGCATTACCTGCTACCGGCAGGTAGGTGTCACCATCGGAAGGCGCTGCCGGGCCCCGGCCCCTGGCGCCGCGTAGCAACGAAGCTAGGGAAAGCAGAGGAACCCGGTCATGGCAACGGCGCCCAGCGTCTCGTACTCGATGACGGTCAGGCTGGAGGTGCCCGCGAGCGGAACCGCGGTCTCCCAGCTCACCACGGCCGTGGAATCCTCCGGCGGTTCCGTCACCGGCCTGGACGTCACCGCGTCCGGCCACGAGAAGCTGCGGATCGACGTCACGATCGCCGCCAGCTCCACGACGCACGCCGACGAGATCGTCGAGGGCCTTCGCGACATCGAGGGCGTCGTCCTCGGCAAGGTCTCCGACCGTACGTTCCTGATGCACCTCGGCGGCAAGATCGAGATGCAGTCCAAGCATCCCATCCGCAACCGTGACGACCTCTCGATGATCTACACCCCCGGTGTGGCCCGCGTCTGCATGGCGATCGCCGAGAACCCCGAGGACGCCCGCCGCCTCACCATCAAGCGCAACTCCGTTGCAGTGGTGACGGACGGCTCCGCCGTCCTCGGCCTCGGCAACATCGGCCCCAAGGCCGCCCTGCCCGTCATGGAGGGCAAGGCGGCCCTCTTCAAGCGCTTCGCCGGCATCGACGCCTGGCCGCTGTGCCTGGACACCCAGGACACCGACGCCATCGTCGAGATCGTCAAGGCGATCGCCCCCGGCTTCGCCGGCATCAATCTCGAGGACATCTCGGCGCCCCGTTGCTTCGAGATCGAGGCCCGGCTGCGCGAAGCGCTGGACATCCCCGTCTTCCACGACGACCAGCACGGCACCGCGATCGTCGTGCTCGCCTCGCTGACCAACGCCCTGCGCGTGGTCGACAAGGCCATCGGTGACGTGCGGGTCGTCATGTCCGGCGCCGGCGCCGCGGGTACGGCAATCCTGAAGCTGCTCATCGCCGCGGGCGTCAAGCATGCCGTCGTCGCCGACATCCACGGCGTCGTGCACGCGGGCCGCGAGGACCTGGTGGACGCCACGCCCGACTCGCCGCTGCGCTGGATCGCCGACAACACCAACCCCGAGGGCGTCACCGGCACGCTCAAGGAAGCGGTCGTCGACGCGGACGTGTTCATCGGTGTCTCGGCTCCCAACGTGCTCGGCGCGGAGGATGTCGCGGCCATGGCGGACGGCGCGATCGTCTTCGCTCTCGCGAATCCGGACCCCGAGGTCGACCCGGCAATCGCCCGCCAGACGGCGGCAGTTGTGGCCACGGGGCGCTCGGACTTCCCGAACCAGATCAACAACGTGCTCGTGTTCCCCGGCGTGTTCCGCGGTTTGCTGGACGCCCAGTCCCGCACCGTCAACACGGAGATGATGCTCGCGGCCGCCGCCGCGCTCGCGGATGTCGTCACCGAGGACGAGCTCAACCCGAACTACATCATCCCGTCGGTCTTCAACGACAAGGTCGCGGGCGCCGTCGCGGGCGCCGTACGGGACGCCGCGAAGGCCGCCGGCGCCGCTGTGACAGGCCCCACGTCCGCCTGACATACGGCGCGTCGCGAGTCGCGGCGCCCCAAACCCCCCTTTAGGGTGGCGGACCATGAGCCCGTGGCCGCACTCAGGCCGCGGCCCGGCCGCTCCAATGAGTCTCAAGGGAATCGACGGAACGTCACCACGACGAGGCAGTGGCGCTTTTCGTGTGACCCCGGAGGGTGCCGGATTGGCTTTCCCGCCGCTGGTGGGGGCAGGATGCTTCCCCGAGGACCTGCGTCCTGGGGGGACCCCCGCGGGCGCGGAGGGGTCTGACAGCAGACCCGGGTCCGGGGACTGTCCGAGGGCCCTGGCAGCATCGGCTTCGATCCAAGCCTCACAGGCAAGAAGAACACGGGAGTAACGAAATGAACCGCAGTGAGCTGGTGGCCGCGCTGGCCGACCGCGCCGAGGTGACCCGCAAGGACGCCGACGCCGTTCTGGCCGCTCTCGCCGAGACCGTCGGCGAGGTCGTCGCCAAGGGCGACGAGAAGGTCACCATCCCCGGCTTCCTGACCTTCGAGCGCACCCACCGTGCCGCTCGCACCGCTCGTAACCCGCAGACCGGCGACCCGATCCAGATCCCGGCCGGCTACAGCGTGAAGGTCTCCGCGGGCTCGAAGCTCAAGGAAGCCGCCAAGGGCAAGTAAGGCCCCGGCAGCACGAAGGGCGGTCACCCGGCAGGGTGACCGCCCTTCGTCACGTCTGCGCGCCGTGCAGGCCCCTTCCCGGGGGCGGTGGGCGCTGAGCGGGAGTCCCTGAGCCGGGCTCCGCCCCGGGCCGCCGGAGGGACAGGACCGCCCACGTACGCCGACGGCCCCCGCGGGAAACCCGCGGGGGCCGTCGGCGTGAGGCGTCGTCAGACGATCGGACCGCCCGGCAGTTCCACCTTCGCGCCCAGCTTCTCGAGCTTCTCCATGAAGTTCTCGTAGCCGCGGTTGATCAGGTCGATCCCGTGCACCCGGCTCGTCCCCTGCGCCGCCAGCGCCGCGATCAGGTACGAGAAGCCGCCGCGCAGGTCCGGGATGACCAGGTCCGCGCCCTGGAGCTTCGTCGGGCCCGACACGACCGCCGAGTGCAGGAAGTTGCGCTGGCCGAAGCGGCAGTGCGAGCCGCCCAGGCACTCGCGGTAGAGCTGGATGTGCGCGCCCATCTGGTTCAGTGCGGACGTGAAGCCGAGCCGTGACTCGTACACCGTCTCGTGGACGATGGACAGGCCCGTCGCCTGGGTCAGGGCGACGACCAGCGGCTGCTGCCAGTCGGTCTGGAAGCCGGGGTGGACGTCCGTCTCCAGCGCGATGGACTTCAGGCGGCCGCCCGGGTGCCAGAAGCGGATGCCCTCGTCGTCGATCTCGAAGGCACCGCCGACCCGGCGGTAGGTGTTGAGGAACGTCATCATCGAGCGCTGCTGCGCACCGCGGACGTAGATGTTGCCCTCGGTCGCCAGTGCCGCCGACGCCCAGGACGCCGCCTCCAGGCGGTCGGGGAGGGCCCGGTGGGTGTAGCCGCCGAGCTTGTCGACGCCGGTGATCCGGATCGTCCGGTCGGTGTCCATGGAGATGATCGCGCCCATTTTCTGCAGGACGCAGATCAGGTCCTCGATCTCCGGCTCGACCGCGGCGTTGGTCAGCTCGGTGACGCCCTCGGCGAGCACGGCCGTCAGCAGCACCTGCTCCGTGGAGCCGACGGACGGGTACGGCAGACGGATCTTGGTGCCGCGCAGCCGCTGCGGGGCCTCCAGGTACTGGCCGTCCGCGCGCTTCTCGATCGTCGCGCCGAACTGGCGCAGCACCTCGAAGTGGAAGTCGATCGGCCGGCCGCCGATGTCGCAGCCGCCGAGACCGGGGATGAACGCGTGCCCCAGACGGTGCAGCAGCGGGCCGCAGAACAGGATCGGAATGCGCGAGGAACCCGCGTGGGCATCGATGTCGGCGACGTTGGCGCTCTCGACGTGCGACGGGTCGAGGACCAGCTCGCCCGGTTCCTCGCCGGGGCGGACCGTCACGCCGTGCAGCTGCAGCAGTCCGCGGACGACTCTCACATCGCGGATGTCGGGCACGTTGCGCAGCCGGCTCGGCTCGCTGCCGAGCAGGGCGGCGACCATCGCCTTGGGCACGAGGTTCTTCGCGCCGCGGACGCGGATCTCGCCCTCGAGCGGGGTGCCGCCGTGGACAAGCAGTACATCGTCAGTGCCGGTCATGAAACTCGCGTTCCGGAGGGGGCCCCTGGGGGCACCTCCCGGACTGAGTCCGGGGGAGGAGCGAGGGGGGCCGTCGGACGGGGGGCCAGGGAAAAGGGTAAGGGGCGAGAGGCCCTGCGTTGTATGGGCCGGGGGGCCCCAGGAACGTAATGAATTGGGCACAACACGTTCCGTTCGCCACCGCTCGCGCACCGTCACCGCCCCGCCGCGTGCGCGCCCTGGCGCCGGGCGTGCTCCGACCTGCGCCCACTCACACTGTGCGGCTCCGCCCCCGCGGAGGGCGAAGATGCGGGATCATGTCTCGCATGACCGAGGTGTCCTCGCTCACAGGGCGGCTGCTCGTCGCCACACCCGCCCTCGCGGACCCGAACTTCGACCGCGCGGTGGTCCTGCTGCTCGATCACGACGACGAGGGCTCGCTCGGCGTGGTGCTCAACAGGCCGACGCCCGTGGGTGTCGGGGACATCCTGGAACCCTGGGCCTTTTTGACGGGGGAGCCGGGGGTCGTCTTCCAGGGCGGCCCCGTCTCGCTCGACTCGGCCCTCGGTGTCGCCGTGATCCCCGGCGACGAGGGGCCACTCGGCTGGCGGCGTGTGTACGGGGCGATCGGACTGGTCGATCTGGAAGCGCCGCCGGAGCTGCTGGGCGCGGCCCTCGGCTCGCTGCGGATCTTCGCCGGGTACGCCGGCTGGGGGCCCGGCCAGCTGGAGACCGAGCTGGACGACGGCGCCTGGTACGTGGTGGAGTCCGAGCCGGGCGACGTGTCCTCGCCGCAGCCGGAGATGCTCTGGCGTGCGGTCCTGCGGCGCCAGCGCAACGAACTGGCCATGTTCGCGACGTATCCGGACGATCCGAGCCTCAACTGACGGCACGCCCGCCCGGCGGGGTCTCGCTCCCGTACCGGTGCGCGCGTGAGTACCCTTGGAGCTCATGAGCACTCTTGAGCCCGAGCGTGGGACAGGCACCGGGACCCTCGTAGAGCCGACACCGCAGGTGTCGCACGGCGACGGCGACCACGAGCGCTTCGCCCATTACGTCCAGAAGGACAAGATCATGGCGAGTGCCCTCGACGGCACTCCGGTGGTGGCACTGTGCGGAAAGGTCTGGGTGCCGGGGCGCGACCCCAAGAAGTACCCGGTCTGTCCGATGTGCAAGGAGATCTACGAGTCCATGGGCTCGGGTGGTGACAAGGGCAAGGACGGCGACAAGAAGTAACGCTCGGCCGTACCGCTCGCAGACTCGACGGCCCCCGGCGCGCACCCACGTGCGCGCCCCGGGGGCCGTTTTCGTGTGTCCGGGCCCTCTGGCGTTGCACGGGGTGCAGCTGCCGGTCACAGAGTGGTTGAGACCTCTTGTCCGGCTGTTCGGCCGCCTCTAGCCTCCTGCGTGTTGTGCATTACGAAACGCCCGTTGCGCATGCTGCAACACCGATGCTTGCCGATTCGTAGGGGACACCGCATGAAGCTCATCGCCAAACTCGCCGCGCCGGCCGCCGCCCTGGCTCTGGCGGGTCTCACCGCCACCGCCTGCGCCCCCCAGACCTCCGACAACAGCGCCGAGCAGGACGACAAGAGCGGCACCCTGCGGGTCTGGCTCTTCCAGGAGGTCAACAACAAGCCCAAGGAGCAGGTCGTCGACGCCGCGGTCGCCGCCTTCGAGAAGGCGCACAAGGGCGCGCAGGTCGAGGTCGAGTACATACCCGTCGAGACCCGCGCCCAGCGCATCAAGGCCGCCTTCAACGACCCGAAGAGCGCCCCCGACGTGATCGAGTACGGCAACACCGACACCGCGGGCTATGTCAAGGACGGCGGACTGGCCGACGTCAGCGCCGAGTTCGGCGCGTGGGACGAGGCCGCGGACACCGACCCCACGGCCAAGGAGTCCGTCACCGTCGACGGGAAGATCTACGGCGCGCCACTGTTCGTCGGCGTCCGCGCGCTCTACTACCGCACCGACGTCTTCGAGGACCTCGGCATCCGGCCGCCCAAGACCCAGGACGAGCTGATCGCGACCGCCAAGAAGATCCGCAAGGAGAAGCCGGACCTCTACGGGCTCGCCGTCGGCGGCGCCTACACCTACGGTGCGATGCCCTTCATCTGGGCCAACGGCGGCGAACTCGCCGAGGAGAGCGGCGGCTCCTACCGATCCGCCATCGACAGCGCCGCCGCCCGGAAGGGCATCAAGGCCTACACGTCCCTGTTCGGGGACGACAACTGCCCGGCCGCCAAGTGCGCCTCCATGGGAGGCAATGCCACCGTCACCGCGTTCGCCTCCGGCAAGGCGGCCATGGCGATCGGCGGCGACTTCAGCCACCAGGCCGTCGAGGCGGGATCGGTCAAGGGCAAGTACGCGGTCGTGCCGCTGCCCGGTCTGAAGGCGGGCGAGATCGCGCCGGCCTTCGCCGGTGGCAACAACATCGGTGTGCTCAAGAGCAGTTCGCACCGCACCCTGGCCGTGGACCTGATGAAGCAGTTCGCGGGCAAGGAGACCCAGGCGAAACTGTTCGACGCGATGGGCTTCCTGCCGACGTACGCCGATGTGCGTGACGAGGCCGCGAAGAAGGACCCGTTCGTCGAGCCGTTCATCGAGACGCTCGGCGCGGGAGCCAAGTTCGTGCCCGCCTCCCCGGCCTGGGGCCAGATCGACGCCTCCCTGGTCCTGCCCACGATGTTCCAGGAGATCGTCAGCGGCAAGAAGGACGTGGCGGCGGCCTCGGGCGACGCGGCGAAGAAGATGGACACCGCATTCGCCGACGCGGGCTGACGCCGATGACGCACCCTACGAACGGCACGACTCGGCGGACCGGGACCCCCACGGCCCCGGCTGCCGACGCGGCCGGTGCGACGGCGCCGGCAGCGCCGGGCACACAGGGCCGGACACGCTTGCGCGGCTCCGCACCGGGCCCCGCCCCCCGGTCCACGGCGAGGCCGGGGTCGCCCGCGCGCACACGCCGGGCGCGGCACAGGGGCTGGACCCCCTGGCTGTACCTCGCCCCCGCGCTGGTGGTGCTCGCCGCACTGCTCGTGTACCCGATCTACCAACTCGGTCTCATCTCGTTCCTCGAATACACACAGGCCCAGGTCTCCGGCGGCGAGCCGACCAGCTTCCAGGGCATCGGGAACTACCGCACGCTCCTCGCCGACAGCCAGTTCTGGCAGGTGCTGCTCGCGACCGTGCTCTTCGCGGCCGCCTGCGTCCTTGCCACGCTCGCCGTCGGCTGCGCGCTGGCCGTCCTGCTCACCCGGATCCGGGCGCTGCCGCGGCTCGCCCTGATGATGGCCGCTCTCGGCGCCTGGGCGACCCCCGCGATCACCGGCTCCACGGTGTGGGTCTTCCTCTTCGACCCCGACTTCGGCCCGGTCAACAGGCTGCTGGGGCTGGGCGACTTCTCCTGGACGTACGGGCGCTTCAGCGCGTTCGCGCTCGTCCTCTTCGAGGTCGTCTGGTGCTCGTTCCCGTTCGTGATGGTGACGGTCTACGCGGGCATCAGGGCGATCCCGGGGGAGGTGCTGGAGGCCGCCGCGCTGGACGGTGCCTCGCAGTGGCGCATCTGGCGTTCCGTCATGGCGCCGATGCTGCGGCCCATTCTCGTGGTGGTCACGATCCAGTCGATCATCTGGGACTTCAAGGTCTTCACGCAGATCTACGTGATGACGAACGGCGGAGGAATCGCCGGACAGAACCTCGTGCTCAACGTGTACGCGTACCAGAAGGCGTTCGCGTCCTCGCAGTACAGCCTGGGATCGGCGATCGGCGTGGTCATGCTGCTGATTCTGCTGGCGGTCACGCTCGTGTACCTGCGACTGCTGCGACGCCAGGGAGAAGAGATATGAGCCTCGGCACAAGCTCTTTGCGGATTCGTCGGCCGGGGCGGCTCGCCGCGGAGGCGGCGGCGCTGGTGATCGCCGCCGTCGTGGCCTTTCCGCTGTACTGGATGGTCCTTTCGGCCTTCAAACCGGCCGGTGAGATCCAGTCCACCGAGGCCAGGCCGTGGACGCTCGCCCCCTCCTTGGACTCCTTCCGGCGTGTCTTCCAACAGGAGGAATTCGGACGGTATTTCCTCAACAGTCTGATCGTCGCCGGCACGGTCGTCGTCGCGTCGGCGCTGATCGCCTTTCTGGCGGCGACAGCGGTGACGCGATTCCGCTTCCGCTTCCGCACGACGCTGCTGATCATGTTCCTCGTCGCGCAGATGGTGCCGATCGAGGCGCTGACCATCCCGCTGTTCTTTCTGATGCGCGACTTCGGCCAGTTGAACACCCTCGGCTCGCTGATCCTGCCGCACATCGCCTTCTCCCTGCCGTTCGCGATCTGGATGCTGCGCGGATTCGTGAAGGCGGTCCCGGAAGCACTGGAGGAGGCGGCGTACATCGACGGCGCGAGCCGCACCCGATTCCTGTGGCAGATCCTCTTTCCCCTGGTCTTCCCGGGGCTGGTGGCGACCAGCGTCTTCTCGTTCATCTCGTCGTGGAACGACTTCCTGTTCGCCAAGTCCTTCCTCATCAGCGACACCTCGCAGTCGACGCTGCCGATGGCACTGCTGGTCTTCTTCAAACCCGACGAGAACGACTGGGGCGGAATCATGGCGGCGTCGACCGTGATGACCGTGCCCGTGCTCGTCTTCTTCGTCCTCGTACAGCGGCGCCTGGTCTCGGGACTGGGCGGCGCGGTCAAGGACTGACGGTGGGGGCACGCCCCCTGAAAGGCTGACGGCATGACAGACCTGATTCCCGCGCCCCGCCGTACGGCGTGGGCGCCCCCCGCGCCCGGTTGGCGCGCGCTCGACCAGGAGACGCTGCTCGACGCGCGCCCCGGCACGGAAGGCACCGCACGATGGCTGCGGGCGGTCCTCGGAGCAGCCACCGGACTGCCCCTCCCCGCCGGTGACGCCGGCGACAACCGCATCGTCCTGAGCATCGACCCCCAACTGGCGGCGGAGGGCTACCGTCTCGTGGTCGACGGGTCCGCCGTCCGTCTCGAGGGAGGCAGCGCCGCCGGGGTGTTCTGGGGGGCGCAGACGCTGCGGCAACTGCTCGGACCCGATGCCTACCGCAGGGCGCCGCTCGCACCGGGCCGGGAATGGGATCTCCCCATGGTCACGGTGGAGGACAGCCCCCGCTTCGCCTGGCGCGGCATGATGCTCGACGTCTCACGGCACTTCATGGCCAAGGACGACGTCCTGCGCTACCTCGATCTGCTCGCCGCGCACAAGCTCAACGTCTTCCACTTCCACCTCACCGACGACCAGGGCTGGCGCATCGAGATCGAACGCCACCCGAGGCTCACCGAGGTGGGCGCCTGGCGGGCGCGTACCAAATACGGGCACCGCGCCTCGCCGTTGTGGGACGAGAAGCCGCACGGGGGCCACTACACCAAGGACGACATCCGCGAGATCGTCGCCTATGCCGCCGAGCGGCACATCACCGTCGTCCCCGAGATCGACATCCCCGGGCACTCGCAGGCTGCCATCGCCGCGTATCCGGAGCTGGGCAACACCGATGTCATCGACACGACCTCCCTGACGGTCTGGGACAACTGGGGCATCAGCAAGAACGTACTCGCACCCACTGACAACACCCTGCGCTTCTACGAAGGCGTGCTGGAGGAGGTCCTCGAACTCTTCCCGTCCGACTTCGTGCACATCGGCGGCGACGAGTGCGCCAAGGACCAGTGGCGGGCCTCGCCGGCCGTCCAGGCCCGTATCGAGGAGCTCGGGCTCGCCGACGAGGACGCTCTCCAGGCATGGTTCATCGGGCACTTCGACCGCTGGCTCGCCGATCGCGGCCGCCGGCTCATCGGCTGGGACGAGATCCTCGAAGGCGGTCTCGCGCCCGGCGCGGCCGTCTCCTCGTGGCGCGGCTACCGGGGCGGCATCGCCGCCGCCGAGGCCGGGCACGACGTCGTCATGTGCCCGGAGCAGCAGGTGTATCTGGACCACCGCCAGGCGGCCGGTGACGACGAGCCGATGCCCATCGGATATGTCCGCACCCTGGAGGACGTCTACCGATTCGAGCCCGTACCGCCCTCGTTGACACCGGAGGCGGCCGCGCATGTCATCGGCACCCAGGCCAACGTCTGGACCGAGGTCATGCAGGACCGTTCCCGCGTGGACTACCAGGTCTTCCCGCGCCTCGCGGCCTTCGCCGAGGTCGCCTGGTCCGACCTCCCCGCCCCCGCGGAACGCGACTTCGCCGGATTCGAGCGCCGCATGGCCGCCCACTACGCGCGGCTGGACGCCCTCGGTGTCGACTACCGGCCCCCCGGCGGCCCGCGGCCCTGGCAGCGCCGGCCCGCCCCGGACGGAATGGCGGGCAGCCTCGGCCGCCCGATCGAGGGCGCGCCGCCAGTCGTCTGAGCCCGGTCCCGCGGAGGCTTCCCCTGCCTGTTCCCTGCCTCCGCGGGACGACGGCGACACGTGTGATGAACGAGATGCGAAAGCGAACTATCGCCCTGAAACCGGACTTGCGGGGCGAAGTGGCCCTTCGTGGACCCTCTCGGCGGTCGGCTCGGAAGATGTGCCAGAGTTGCCACGTCCGGCCTGTGAGCACGTACGGTACGGCAACACAGGCGGGACAGCCGGGACACCGGGAAGGGGCAGCTGGGTGACCACGCACGCACCGCAGACGGCACAGTCGGTGACGCTGCCGGGCTCGCTCGACGAGGCCGTGGCGGCGCTCACCGCCATGCCTGCCGCCGTGCCCGTCGCCGGCGGCACCGACCTCATGGCCGCCGTCAACAAGGGTCAGCTCCGCCCCGCAGGTCTTGTCGGCCTCGGCCGCATCAGCGAGATCCGCGGCTGGCGCTACCAGGACGGCCACGCGCTCCTCGGCGCCGGCCTCACCCACGCCCGGATGGGCCGCCCCGACTTCGCGGCCCTCATTCCCGCCCTGGCGGCCTCCGCACGCGCGGCAGGACCGCCCCAGATCCGTAACGCGGGCACCCTCGGCGGCAACATCGCCACCGCGGCGCCCACCGGGGACAGCCTGCCCGTCCTCGCCGCCCTCGAAGCCGACCTGGTCGTCGCGGGGCCCGACGGCGCGCGCCGCGAGATTCCCGTCTCGCACCTGCTCGCCGGCCGGGACATGCTCGGCCCCGCCGAACTCATCGGCTTCGTGCGGGTCCCGCTCCTGCACGCCCCGCAGGTGTTCCTCAAGGCCACCGGCCGCACCGGCCCCGGCCGCGCCACCGCATCCGTCGCCGTGGTCCTCGACCCCGCGCGGCGCGGGGTGCGCTGCGCGGTCGGCGCCATCGCGCCGATGCCGCTGCGCCCGCTGGAGGCGGAGCGGTGGATCGCGTCGCTGATCGACTGGGACGGCGAGCGCGGGCTCACCGGCGAGGCACTGGCTGCCTTCGGCGAATACGTGGCGGCGGCATGCATTCCCGACCCGGTCCCGGCGGCTCCGGGCGAGGAGCAGGAGGTGCTGCCGCCGGCCGTACTGCATCTGCGGCGCACCGTCGCCGCGCTGGCCCGACGGGCACTGGGGAGGGCGCTGTCGTGAGCAACGAGGACCACCAGCAGGGGCGGCACCCCGAGCCGCCGGACCACGAGGGCCGTCGCGGCCACGGCGACCGCCCGGACCTGCCCGACTCGTTCGTGCAGGGCGGGTCGTACGGGTACCCGCAGGACTTCCAGGACGGGTCGCAGCAGGACTACGCCGACCACGGCCAGGGGTACGGGCAGGGCGGGCAGGAGTACGGCGGCTGGCAGCCGACCCAGGGCTCGGACTACGACGGCGAGTCCACGACATTCCTTCAGCTGCCGCCCGAATTGTCGCTGGACGCCGCGCCGCTGGAGGCGCCCGGTCACGGCTACGTGCCCCCGATGATCGTGCCGCTGACCCCGCTCTCGCCCTCCGCGGAGACCCAGCCCGGCCCCGGGGCGACCGGGAGCTGGGCGGTGCAGCAGCCGCAGGCCGAGGCGGACGGGCAGTCCGCCGCCGGGCATCCCGCGGCCGACGGATCCGCGGTGCCTCCGCCCGTGCGGTGGCCCGAACCCGGTGAACGGGCGGCCGACCCCCAGGCGACGGGGCAGTGGGCGTTCCCCGAGGAGCCCGGTCCCGCGGCGTCCGCCGCATCCGCGCAGGAGATGACCGGGCAGTGGTCGATCCCGATCGCCGACGGCGACCTTCCGGAAGAATCGGGCGAGTTCGCGCGTTCCGAGCGTCCCGTGGCGGACTCCCCGTGGGCCGCCGCGGACGCCCCGGCGACGCTTCCGGGCGGTGCGCCCGCCCCCTGGGCGACGCTGCCGGGCGGCGCCGCCGCGCCGTGGGCCCAGCAGGGCGAGGAGGCCCCGGCGGGCGCCGTGGAGCCCGACGCTCCGGAGGCCGCCGGAGCCGAGGCGCCCGAGCCCTCGGCACCCGATCCCGATGCGTCCGGGTCCGCCGCGCCGGAGTCCGACACTCCGGAGCCGGGCGCCGCGCAGGACCATGCCTCCGGGACCCACCCCGACGACGCTCCCGACGAAGCCTCGGCGGACCGGGCGCCCGCGGGCAACGACGAGCACCCGCCCACCTCGTACGTCCTGCGCGTCAACGGCACCGAACGCCCGGTGTCCGACGCGTGGATCGGCGAGTCGCTCCTGTACGTGCTCCGTGAGCGCCTCGGCCTGGCCGGGGCCAAGGACGGCTGCTCCCAGGGCGAGTGCGGCGCCTGCAACGTCCAGGTGGACGGCAGGCTCGTCGCGTCCTGTCTCGTTCCCGCGGCGACGGCCGCCGGGACCGAGGTGCGTACGGTCGAGGGCCTTGCGCGCGACGGCGAACCGTCGGACGTGCAGCGGGCGCTGGCCGGCTGCGGCGCCGTTCAGTGCGGCTTCTGCATCCCCGGCATGGCCATGACCGTCCACGACCTGCTGGAGGGCAACCACGCCCCCACCGAGCTGGAGACGCGGCAGGCCCTGTGCGGCAATCTCTGCCGCTGCTCGGGCTACCGGGGCGTGCTCGACGCCGTAGGGGAGGTGGTCGCCGAACGTGCCGCGAGCGCGGCTGCCGCCACCGCGGGCGACGAAGCGCACGCCGCAGGGCCGGGGGCAGCGCACGACGAGGTCCGCATCCCGCACCAGGCGCCGCCCGGCGCGGGTAGTGTGCAGGCCCACCCGCACGACGGAGGCATGGCGTGAGCAACGACGCGGCCACCACTGCGACGACGCAGGCGGTCGACGGCCCCCGGCCGGAACAGCCCCCGCGCGGAATCGGAGCGTCCCTCCCCGCGGCAGGCACCCGTGCCAAGACCGAGGGCACCTTCCCGTACGCCTCCGACCTGTGGGCCGAGGGCCTGCTGTGGGCGGCGCTGCTGCGCTCGCCGCACCCCCACGCGCGCATCGTGTCCATCGACACCTCCGCCGCGTCCGAGATGCCGGGCGTACGAGCCGTGATCACTCACGAGGACATCCCGGGCGACGCGGCCTACGGCAGGCGCATCGCCGACCGGCCGGTGTTCGCGTCCGAGATCGTCCGCCACCACGGCGAGGCGATCGCCGCGGTCGCCGCCGACCATCCGGACACGGCACGCCTCGCGGCGGCCGCGATCGCCGTCGAGTACGAGATCCTCGAACCGGTCACCGACCCCGAGAAGGCATTCGCCGCCGAGCCGCTGCACCCCGACGGCAACCTCATCCGCCACATCCCGCTGCGCTACGGCGACCCGGACGTCACCGGCGAGATCGTCGTCGAGGGGCTGTACCGCATCGGCCGCCAGGACCCCGCGCCCATCGGCGCGGAGGCTGGCCTGGCCGTACCGCGGCCGGACGGCGGCGTCGAGCTGTACATGGCGTCCACCGACCCGCACGCCGACCGTGCCCTCGCCGCGGCCTGCTTCGGCCTGGAGCAGGAACGGGTCAAGGTCGTCGTCACCGGCGTGCCGGGCGCGACGGGCGACCGCGAGGACCCGGGATTCCAGCTCCCGCTGGGGCTGCTCGCCCTGCGGACCGGCTGCCCCGTCAAGCTCACGGCCACCCGCGAGGAGTCCTTCCTCGGGCACGCGCACCGTCACCCCACCCTGCTGCGCTACCGCCACCACGCGGACGCCGAGGGGCACTTGGTCAAGGTCGAGGCCCAACTGCTGCTCGACGCGGGCGCGTACGCCGACGCCTCCTCGGAATCGCTGGCGGCCGCGGTCGCGTTCGCCTGCGGCCCCTACGTCGTCCCGCACGCCTTCATCGAGGGCTGGGCGGTGCGCACCAACAACCCGCCGTCGGGCCATGTCCGCGGCGAGGGGGCGATGCAGGTCTGCGCCGCGTACGAGGCGCAGATGGACAAACTGGCCGCCAGGCTCGGCGTGGACCCCGTCGAACTCCGGCTGCGCAACGCCCTGGCGACCGGCGACATCCTCCCCACCGGCCAGACGGTCACCTGCCCCGCGCCGGTGGCCGAACTCCTCCAGGCGGTACGGGACTTCCCCCTGCCCTCCCTGCCCAAGGACACCCCCGAGGGCGACTGGCTCCTGCCGGGCGGCCCGGAGGGCGCCGGGGAGCCGGGCGCGGTACGCCGCGGCGTCGGCTACGCGCTGGGCATGGTGCACATGCTCGGGGCCGAGGGAACGGACGAGGTCTCGACGGCCACGGTCAAGGTCCACGACGGCATAGCGACCGTCATCTGCGCCGCGGTGGAGACCGGGTCCGGGTTCTCCACCCTCGCGCGCCAGATCGTCCAGGAGACGCTGGGTGTCGAAGAGGTCCGTGTGGCCGCGGTCGACACCGACCAGCCCCCCGCGGGCCCGGCCGCCCACGGCCGCCACACCTGGGTGTCCGGCGGCGCGGTGGAACGGGCCGCGAAGATGGTGCGCACGCAGCTGCTCCAGCCGCTGGCCCACAAGTTCGGCATGTCCACGGAACTGCTCCAGATCACGGACGGCAAGATCACGTCGTACGACGGAGTGCTGTCGACGACGGTGACGGAGGCGATGGACGGCAAGGAACTGTGGGCGACGGCCCAGTGCCGCCCGCACCCCACCGAGCCGCTGGACGAGTCCGGCCAGGGCGACGCGTTCGTGGGCCTGGCGTTCTGCGCGATCCGCGCGGTGGTGGACGTCGACATCGAACTCGGCTCGGTCCGCGTGGTGGAGATGGCGGTGGCCCAGGACGTCGGACGCGTTCTGAACCCGGCCCAGTTGGCGGCGCGTATCGAGGCGGGCGTCACCCAGGGCGTCGGCGCGGCGCTGACGGAGAACCTCCGCACGGCCCGCGGCCTGATCCGCCGCCCGGACCTGACGGGCTACGCGCTCCCGACGGCCCTCGACGCCCCTGACATCCGCATCGTCAAACTGGTCGAGGAACGCGACGTGGTGGCCCCGTTCGGCGCGAAGCCGGTGAGCGCGGTCCCGGTGGTGACGTCCCCGGCGGCGGTGGCCTCGGCGGTCCGCGCGGCAACGGGCCGGCCGGTCAACCGCCTGCCGATCAGGCCACAGGCGGCGGTGGGGGCGGCAACCGCATAGCGTGGCGCCCCTTCGCCGCCGCCGGGCCCCCGTGAACCGGGGCCCCAGGGCCTCTCGTTCGGATCGGGCCTGATCCGCCGGACAGGACCTAGTGACCTGAGTCGGAGATTCGTCGTTGGTCTGGTGTGACTGATGCGAGTCGTCCTGGGCCGAAGATCCCACCGGTGGTGCT
>NZ_JBWKCY010000030.1:0-83393 GCF_056436245.1 Streptomyces sp. NPDC043812 | reverse complement strand
CGGGCCTGCTCGCGCTCGAGCGCCTCGTCCCGCTCCTTGTCCAGGCGCGACTTGATCTCGTGGAAGCGGGCGCGCTGTTCCTCCTCGACGTTGCCGTAGCCGACGTCGGCAGCGTGCACGCCGATGGTGAGCAGCTCGATCTGATCGCTGAGCGACTTCGACAGGGAAACCAGCGCCTTGTGGACGCGGTTGTACTCCTTGTAGAAGGTCTCGGCCTCATCAAATTGCAGCCCGACGCCGAACGAACCGCGCGTGACGCGCTCGGCGGCAACCTTGCTCTTGCCCCCGGCGCTGCTCTCCAGGGTCGTGAGGACCGAGTTGACCCGGTCGCGGAACTTTCTCAGCTCGCCCACACCGGTCTCGAGGTCAGCCATGCCCGCCCCCGTACCGCACTACCTCGACCACGAGTCTTTCCTCCCCGTTTGCTACAGCTGTCACGCATTGCGTTCGCGGTGATCCGCCGTTCACCAATCGCGTGGAACCCAGTCTATCCACCGGCTCTGACAGGCCAAGTGTCTTATACGTCACGAGACTTCGACAGTTCGGCCCGTCGGCGGGGTGTGCGGCTGCAATCGTCACGGTCTCGTACGGATCTTGACACAACCTGTCAGCCGGACTGCCCGCGGGCGATCCTTCTCGTTCTCCGGCGGGCGTCCCTCAAGGCCACCGCTCCGCCCGCGATCGCCGCGACCAGGACACCGCCGCCCACCATCACGTACGTCGCCAGGCGGGCCGTGCGCTCCTCGGGGGTCTCCCCCAGGTGGAGTGCGGCCGGGACCGGGGCTTTCGCGCCTGCCGCTCCCCTGTCGGCCACCGGCTTGTCGATGGGCTTGTCGTCCTCGGTCAGCGCGCGGACGGGGTCGACCACGCCCCAGCCCACGAGGCGGTCGTGGCCGGGGATGGAACGCTCGGCCGTCTGCTGGATCTGGGCGACGATCTGTTCCTGCGTCCACTCGCCGTGCTTGGCCTTGATCAGCGCTGCAACTCCTGCAACATAGGGCGCGGAGAAGCTCGTTCCGTTGTCCACGCAGTGTCCGCCGCCGGGGACCGTGGAGACCATGTCCACTCCGGGGGCGGCGACGCCGACGAAATCGCCCGACTGCGAGAACTGCGCCCGCTCGTTGTTGCGGTCCGAGGAGGCGACAGCCAGGACGCCTTCGTACGACGCGGGGTACGTCTGCTTCACGTTGCCGCCCAGACCGTCGTTGCCCGCCGAGGCGACGACGACGATCTCTTCGGCGAGGGCCGCGTCGATGGCCTGCTTCAGCGCAGGGGCAGGTTCGACCGCATTGGCCGTGTCCTGCGAGATGTTGATGACGTCGGCCTTCTTGTCGATCGCGTGCCGGATGGCCTGGGCCAGCGTCCCCGTGGTGCCGCGGCCGTCCGCGTCGTTCTGTTGCACCGGGATGATCGTGGCGGCCGGCGCGAGCCCGACGAAGCCCGTGCCCTTGGCAGGGCGGGCCGCGATGATGCCGGCGACCTTGGTGCCGTGGCCCACGGTGTCCGTGGTGCCGTTCTCCTTGCCCCGCTCGATCTTGTTTCCGTTGTCGTCCTTGGCGTTCTTCGGAATCAGGTTCACGCCGCTCTTGGCGTCGACGGCCTTCGCCAGCTGCGGGTTCTTGACGTCGACTCCGGTGTCGATGACGGCGACCCGCACGCCCTTGCCCGTGGACTGCTTCCACACTTCGTCGAGGAGAACCCGCTGGAGGGACCAGGGACGCCCCTCGTACTTCTTGCCCCCGAAGGTGCACTGGGTGCTGTCGTCCGCCGCTGCCGTGCCGGCCGGCAGGGCGACGACGGCGAGGGCGGCAGCGGCGGCTGCCGTCAGCAGGCGTCGGTAGGTGTGCGTCATCTCGGCCCCGCCGCTCACGAGCCCTGCGGCTGACGCGCCGCCCCGGTGGACAGACGCGGCCCGGTCGGCAGGAACGTCGACCATTCGGCCGGGATGGGCAGCGGGTCGACATCCTTGTAACCGAGCCGGTTCTGGGCCTGCTGCGCTTCCTGTTGGCGCTGCTCCCGCTCCTTCGCCGAGCCGGAGGAGCCGATGCCGGAGTCGTCCGTGGCACTGTCACCGTTGGACTGCATCGCGTACCGCAGGCCGGTGTCCGTGACGAGGAAGAGGAAGCCGGCGTCCGTCGTGGATCCCTTGACCTGCCGGAACAGCTGCCCGGATCCGGGCGTGACGTACGCGCTGCTGGAACCGGTGGGCAGCGTGGCGGGGAAGTCGGTGCCCGCCCACGTGCTGAGCGTGGTGGCGCCGCTGTCCGAGTCGACGTTCCGCAGAACGCTGCACACGGTGTTGCGGCTGCCGTCCCCCGTGCTCGCGTCGTTGACGGCCGCCGGTTCGAAGCGGGGCCACTTCCACTCCTGCCCGAACCCCTGCCCCGGCTGGAACGCGCCCGCGCTCACGGAGTGCGCCTTGCCGGCCTGATCGAGCTGGACGAGCTGCTTGCTGAAGAGCAGCAGCTTCGCCGTGAAGTCGGACACAGGCGCCACTCGCCCCTGCAGCACGACGTACTTCTGCTGCCGCGTCCCGTCGGTCGC
Organism: Streptomyces sp. NPDC043812; assembly: GCF_056436245.1. Taxonomy (NCBI): domain Bacteria; kingdom Bacillati; phylum Actinomycetota; class Actinomycetes; order Kitasatosporales; family Streptomycetaceae; genus Streptomyces; species Streptomyces sp. NPDC043812. The sequence goes on along the minus strand of NZ_JBWKCY010000030.1, from coordinate 80,849 downwards.
GACCAGGACCATGCCGACCTTGTTGACCTCGGGATCGAGGTCGCCCGGGACACCGGCGGGCGTCCCGGCCTGTCCGGGGACGGTGGGGAAGGCGATGGGGTCGCCCTTGTGGAGGGTGTCGAGCCAGGCGGCCGACACCCTTTGGGCCACGCGGCCCTGGCCGACCAGCGCGCGCTGGAGCAGTTCGTCGTCCTGGTCGACGCTGTACGCCGTGCCTCCTGCGTCGACCACGTAGCGGGTCTTGTCGGGCCCTTCCACGTAGAGGAGTTCACCGCTGCCAAGGCGGTTGGCGCCTTCCGTCTTCTTCTCCTCGCGTTCGGCAAGGACGAAGGCGGCCTTCTGGATGGCCCGGCCCCCTTCGCCCGGCCGCTCGCAGACGGCCCAGCGCTTGGCCGCGCCGGCTTCCTTGGAGTCGGGCAGGCGGTCGGGGGCGTACGGGATACCGAGCGTGGCGCCGTGCGGGATCTTGCCGTTGTCGAGGACGGACTCGTCGACGTTGATGACCTTGCCCTTGTCGGGGTCGAGCAGCAGCTTGGCCGACGACATGTTCAGGACGGGGTGGAGCTGAGTCTTCTTCCCCGTCCGCAACACCACATAGCGAGTGGTCGACTTGCTGGCGATGATCACGTTTTCGCCCGGCTTGTCCCAGAGCTTGGGTGCGACAGGCTTGAACATTCCCCATGCGCCGAAAATCGCGAGGACCACCACGCCGACGATGGCTCCGGGAACCACCGCTCGCAGAGGACGCGGTGCACCCTCCTCCGAGCCGGTCGCATTCGGCTGTACGAACTGTGCAATCAACCTTCGCTTCGCGAAGGTGTAGGCGTTCAGTTCGTCCCGTCGTGATGCCATCTGTTCGCTGTCCCTCTCCCCGCTGGGCGACCAGGTTCCCACACCCTTCAGGAGGGCCTGGTGTCGTGCCGCCCCTACTATGCCTGCTGGCGCTTGCGTCTTACTGCTCAGGTAGGGTGATCGCCCGGTCAACGCCCATAAGAATTTGGTAATTACGGACACGAGGGGGCATCGCGGCGATGGGTACGGCGACGCGTGCGCGAAATGGGCGGACCACGGGTCAGGCCCCTGAATCTTCCCGGCGGCAACGCAGCAATGAGCGAGGGGCACCGCCGCAGGGCGTCCCCGCTTCCACGACTCTGCGCCCTCTGTCGCGCACGAGCCGCATCGGCCCGGTGCAGCTGCGCCAGTTGGTGCTCGTGGAACTGGCTTTGGCTCTCGTCGCGGTGGGCCTCGTGCTGGGAGGGCTCTGGCTCGTCCCCACCTGCATCGTTGCCGGCTCCCTTGCGCTGTTCGCCGTGATCCGCAGACGCGGGCACGCCATCCAGGAATGGCTGGCGACCGCCGTCGCGCTACGTGGGCGCAGGCGTATGGCGGGTCCCGCCGCCCCGGGTACGGATCCTTCCCTGGCGCCGGTCAGCGAGAGCATGCCCGGGTTCCGCCCTGCTCCGTTCGTCGACCGGAAGCGCCGTACCGTCGGCATGCTGGGCGACGGCACATTCCTGACTGCTGTGGTGCGGGTCGAGGCCAGTGGCTCCGCGCTGCGACCCGCTTTCGGCGCCCGCGCGCTGCCGTTGTCCTTGCTGGGCAACGCACTCACCGTGGACGACATCGTGGTGGAGTCGGTGCAGTTGGTGCAGCAGGTACGTGCGGCGCCCGCGCCCCATCTGCCGGCGCAGTCCGTTGCCCGACTCTCCTACGCCCCCTTGCAGGAGCAGACCGGTGCGCCCGCTCTGCGGATGACATGGGTGGCCGTGAAGCTCGATCCGGAGCTGTGCGCCGAGGCGGTGGAGGCTCGCGGCGGCGGAATCGAGGGCGCTCAGCGCTGCCTGGTGCGCGTGGCGGACCATGTCGCCAGCCGGATCACCGGAGCGGGGTTCCAGGCCGTCGTGCTGGACCAGGACGAACTCAACTCCACCGTGGCCACAGCGGCTTGCGCGAGTCCCCGTGCGGCCGCCCGTACCGCCAGGCCCGACTCGGCGCCTCAGCGCCGTACCGCCGAGACCTCGCGGGTCTGGCGGTGCGACGACCGCTGGCACACCACCTACGCGGTCGGCCGCTGGCCCGAACTCGGCCGGGGTGCATCACCCCTGCCCAAGCTCGTCTCCCTGCTCACGGCAGTGCCCGCGTATGCGACCACGTTCAGCCTCACGGTGCGGCACGGGGTACGCCAGGGCGCCATGGACGTGAGTGGCCATGTCCGGATCACCGGTGGATCGGACACCGAACTGGTAGGCGTACGGCGGGCGTTGGAGCAGGCAGCCCGCACGGCGAAGGTCGGTCTGCTGCGGCTGGACCGCGAACAACTGCCGGGCGTACTGGCGACAATGCCCCTGGGGGGAGCTCGGTGATGGGTCGTACGGCGAGTACGAAGGGACTGCGCGGACTCATCGGTCCGCGGCATGCGGGGCACACGATGCCCGCGGACCACCTCGGTGCACTGTCCCTGCCCGTCGGCGACGACGGTGTGGTCATCGGCGAGGACGCCGAGCGCCGCCCCCAGATGGTGGGCTTCCACCGGTCGACGCCCTACGACGTACTGCTGATCGGCGGCCTGTGGACCGCCCAGGTGCTGGCGCTCCGAGCGGCGGGCACGGGAGCCCGTGTGGCGGTGGAGACGGGACGCGCCCGGGAGTGGAGCGTGCTGGCTCAGGCGGCAGGGGCGGGCCTGGAGTGCATCACACTGCACGACGTGGGGCGGGTACCTCCCATGGGTGCGACGGTCGGCAGCCCGGTCGTGGTGATTCGGGACTGCGGAATGCGGCCGCCGCGCGGCCGCGTAGTCTCGTCGCCGTGGCAATCCGTACTGACGCTGCTGCCCTACCTCAGCCCGGTGGCACCGCGGATGCTGAGGGCCGCCACCCTCGTCGGCATCCAGCGGGTGTCACCGCAGGAGGCCCAGCAGATCGGACAGATCCTGGGCCTGGCCCAGAGCGAGGTCGACGCTCTGCCCACCCTGGCGGACGGTGTGACGCTGTGGTGCGCTGGGCGGGAGCGGCACTGGGTCATGACGAGCGCGACGGACGCGGAGTCGGGGCTGCTCGGTGTGGCCCGACGGATGGACTGATCCCGCACACCGAATCGTTCCCGGATCTCCACAAGGTGAACAAGGAGTCGGTCATCCGCGTCGACGGACAGGTCGTCTCGCGCGGCGCCGAGAACATTCGCGGGCGACGACACCGCGGCGGGGGCAGTCGGTTGCCGGGGGCGGAAGGCCGGCAGAAGTGCCCCTCGCAGCACCGCCGAGCTGTCCTAGTATGCGTTCAGTGACGCAGAGCGACGCCGAACGGTGAAGCGCCAGGCGGCACTTGGGCCGTTCATCCGGCTGTGAGCGAAAGGAACCCTGATGGGGAGCCAGCAGGAAAAGGACGAGCTGTACGCCCTCGACATCTCCGGCGTCGCATGGCAGGGCGCCCCCGGTACGAGCCCGGACGAGGAGCGCGTCGAGATCGCTCACCTGCCGGGGGGAGCAGTGGCCATGCGCTCGTCACTGGACCCGGACACGGTCCTTCGCTACACCGAGGCCGAGTGGCGGGCGTTCGTGCTCGGGGCTCGGGACGGCGAGTTCGATCTGCGCTGAGACCGGGGCGACAACGATCCGGACCAGGAGCCGGCGGTTCCGACGACCTTCGCGAGGTCGCGGCCGCCGGTTCGTCATCTCACGGGCCGCCGAGACGGGTCACCGAGGACAGGCCACCGACGCCGAGACCGGATTGTTGGGCAGCGCCCGTCCGATGGGCCGATCAGCCTTGGTTCCGTGCACAGTTGTGCCGGTTTGACCCGTGCGGGACTTTACGCTCCGGCGTGCCGATGTCACGTGGGGGCAGGGCGTGACGCACGGGACAACGGCCAGGGGTGGGCGGGCCTGCCGGAGCGACGTCGTTGACGATTAGGGTGGGTCAGGGCGCGGCAGAAGAACCTTCGGGCATGTCCGCAGCGTCCCAGGGGGAGAGCCGGGCCGATCGGAAGTCAACGGTGGCCCCCACCCACGACGGCACAAGGGTGCTCGACCACACCAGGAGGCAAAGTGAACGGCGATCGGGACGACATCCACGGGGGCTGGAACCTTCCCGTCGACGAGTCCGACGCGGAGCCCGCAGAGATGACGGGTGAGTTCACCATCGACTACACCCCGCCTGCCTGGTACACGCAGAACGCGTCGGGCGACACTTCCGGCGGAGGCTCCGCCCAGCAGGGCCCCCCACCCCCGCAGGGAGCGCCCGTGGCCGTGCCCGGACTGCCTGCCGGGAGCGGGTTCGAGCCGAACTGGGCGCCGGGGCCGCCCGCGCCGCCCGTCGCCCAGGAACCTGCCGTTCAGCCCGCCCCTCCGGCTCCCGCGCCGGCGCCCGAGCCCGCTCCGGAGCCGGTGGCACCCGCCCCCGTCCCGCCGGTGGCACCCGAGGCCGCCCCCGAGCCGTTCGGCGGAGGTGACCTGGAGAGCGGCGCCACCATGCGCTTCTCCCCCGCCGCTCTGAAGCGCGAGATGGCCGAGCGAGCCGCCGCCCAGGACGCCGAAGCGGCCGGGCCGGCCGCCGAGGCCGATGACTCCGCCGAGGCCCGGCCCTCGGCCGGCGGCGACTTCGTACTCGACCCCGCAGACGCAGACGCCGACGCCGACGCCGACGCGCACAACGACGTACCGGAGGGAGCCGCTGAGGGCGTCACCGCTCCGGACGTGGTCGCCACGCCTTCCGACATGGATGACGCGGACGAGACCGGCGGGGCGCCCGACGCCACCGACGACGTGTCCGTCGCTGACGCCGCCGGCGACACGGAGGAAGGCGCCGAGGCCGACGACGAGCCGTCCGACGCCGTGCCTGCCGGTGCCGTGCCCACCGACGCCGTCCAGGACGCCGTGCCCTCCGCTGCCCCGGAGCCCCAGGACGCTCTTCCGGCCCCGGCCCCGGCTCCGGCCGCGCCGCAGGCCGGACTGCCGCCGCTGCCGCCCGCCTACCAGCCCGCCGCTCCCGCTGCCGCACCGCAATGGCCCGTCTCCGCCCCCGCGCCGACAGCGGACCAGTCCGCGCCGCCGCAGGCGCAGCCCGCAGCCCAGTGGCCCGGGGCTGCACCCGGGCAGCCCGGCGGCTACGGCTTCCCGCAGCCGCCCGCGCCCGCGCAGCCTCAGCCCCACCCGCAGCCCCAGCCCCAGCCCCAGCCCCAGCCCGGCGTCAACCCTCCTGCCCCGCAGGGCGGTTACGGCTTCCCGCAGCAGGCCCAGCAGCCGGGCGGTTACGGCTTCCCTCAGCAGACGGACCAGACGCCGCAAGCCCCGGTGGGCCAGCAGCCGGGTGGCTACGGCTTCCCCCAGCAGACGGACCAGACGCCGCAAGCCCCGGTGGGCCAGCAGCCGGGTGGCTACGGCTTCCCCCAGCCGGGACAGCCGGGCACACCCGGACAGCACGGCCAGCCCCAGCCCGCTCCCCACGCCCCCGTTCCCCCGCAGGCCCAGCAGCAGCCGGCGCCCGGGCAGCCGCACATGCAGCCGCCCGCCCAGCCGCAACAACAGCAGGCACAGCCCCAGCCCGGGCAGATGCCTCCCCAGGCGCACGGCGCTCCTGGCGCCCCCGACGCTCCCGTCGATCCCCGTACCGGCGGGGCCTGGCCCACGCCGGTCACGCACGACCAGCGCGAGCGTTCCGTCCCGGGTGCCCCCCTCGGTTACACCGCGGCGGTGGAGCTCTCGTCCGACCGGCTGCTGCGCAACAACAGGCAGAAGCCCAAGTCCAGCCGCAACCCGTCCAACGCCGCCCGCTTCAAGATCGGCGGCAAGAAGGAGGAGGCCGAGCGGCAGCGCAAGCTCGACCTGATCCGGACGCCGGTGCTCTCCTGCTACCGGATCGCGGTCATCAGCCTCAAGGGCGGCGTCGGCAAGACCACGACGACGACCGCTCTGGGCTCGACGCTGGCCACCGAGCGGCAGGACAAGATCCTCGCGATCGACGCCAACCCGGACGCCGGCACGCTCGGCCGCCGGGTGCGCCGCGAGACCGGGGCCACCATCCGTGACCTCGTCCAGGCGATCCCGTACCTCAACTCGTACATGGACATCCGCCGTTTCACCTCGCAGGCGCCCTCCGGCCTGGAGATCATCGCCAACGACGTGGACCCGGCCGTCTCGACGACGTTCAACGACGAGGACTACCGCCGCGCGATCGACGTGCTGGGCAAGCAGTACCCGATCATCCTCACCGACTCCGGAACCGGACTGCTGTACAGCGCCATGCGCGGCGTTCTGGACCTCGCCGACCAGCTGATCATCATCTCGACACCGTCCGTCGACGGTGCGAGCAGCGCGTCCACGACTCTCGACTGGCTGTCGGCGCACGGCTATGCCGAGCTGGTGCAGCGTTCGATCACGGTCATCTCCGGGGTACGCGAGACCGGCAAGATGATCAAGGTCGACGACATCGTTCAGCACTTCCAGACCCGCTGCCGCGGTGTGGTCGTGGTGCCCTTCGACGAGCACCTGGCCGCCGGTGCCGAGGTCGACCTCGACATGATGCGTCCCAAGACCCGAGAGGCCTACTTCAACCTCTCCGCGCTCATCGCCGAGGACTTCGTACGCGCCCAGCAGCAGCAGGGGCTGTGGACGGCCAACGGCAATCCGCCTCCGCAGGCCGCACCGCCGATGCCGGGTCACCAGGGTCAGCAGCAGTGGCAGGGCCAGCCGTACGGGCAGCCGCAGGGACAGGGCGGCCAGCCGATTCCCGGTCAGCCCATGCCGGGGCAGCCCTACCCGCAGCAGCCGAACCACCCCCAGCAGCAGCCTCAGCCCCCGTACGGCGGTCCGCAGCAGGGCTACCCGCCGCAGGGGTGGCAGCAGTCGCCGCCGTCCCAGGCGCAGTCCCCCGCCACGCCGGCCGGGCCGCCGCAGGCGCCGGGTCACCCGGGGGCGCCGGTGCCGCCCGCGCATCCCGGGGCGCCGGGGCAGCAGGATCCGCAGGTTCAGCAGCCGCCCGCCGGGTGGCAGCAGCAGCCTCCACAGGCACCGCCGGCCTCTCAGCAGTAAGGCGGCAGAGGTCTCGCCCAATGAGGGCCCGCACCGGTTCACCGGTGCGGGCCCTCGGCGTATTCCCGCAGCCCACGCGGGGTTTCAGGGATCGTTGACGCGGCCTGAACGCCCTGGTAGACCTTCGCTCACCAGCTGGCGAACACTCGGTATCAACCCGCCTTCTGCACGCGAGTCATGACGCGAGGTCACCTTCCTATGGGCATGAAGACTCCGCTCCACCTCCTCCGGCATCCTCCCCACCCCCGACTCGTCCTCGCCGCCGGCGCCGCCGCCTGCGTGCTGGTGACGGCAGGCGGGGTGGCCCCACAGGCCCGGGCAACGCCCCCCGACCGCGCTCCCGCCCCGGTGCAGGCGAAGGCCGACGACGGGGGGAAGAAGGTCCTCACCGTCGCCGTGTCGCAGAGCGTGGACTCCTTGAGCCCGTTCCTCGCCGCGCGCCTGGTGAGCACGTCGATCCACCGTCTGGCGTACGAGTACCTGACGAACTACGACCCCGAGGACGGCCGTCCTGTCCCCGGGTTCGCGACCGCATGGAAACCGTCGGCGGACAAGCATACGTGGACGTACACCATCCGCGACGACTCGAAATGGTCGGACGGCCGGCAGGCGACCTCCGAGGACGCGGCCTGGACGTTCAACAAGATGATGACGGACGCGAACGCCGCCACCGCCAACGGCAGCTTCACGGCCAACTTCAAGAAGGTCACCGCGCCCGATCCGAGGACGCTCGTCATCGAGCTGAAGAAGCCCCAGGCCACGATGACGGCACTGGATGTGCCCATCGTCCCGAAGCATGTGTGGGAGAAGGTCGGCGACTTCTCGAAGTTCAACAACGACAAGCAGTTCCCCGTCGTCGGCAACGGCCCGTTCGTCATCACGGACTTCAAGGTCGACCAGTACGTGCGGCTCGCGCCGAACAAGGGTTTCTGGCGCGGTGCACCCAAGTTCGACGAACTGGTCTTCAAGTACTACAAGGACGGTGACGCCGCCGTCGCCGCTCTGCGCAAGGGCGAGGTCTCCTTCGTGCAGGGGCTCACCCCGGCACAGGCGGCAGCGCTGCGCAGCGCCGACGACATCAAGGTCAACGATGCGCCGGGGCGCCGGTTCTTCGCGCTGGCCGCCAACCCGGGAGCTCGGTCCAAGGACGGCAAGAGGTTCGGGAACGGGCACAAGGCCCTGCTCGATCCGGCCGTCCGCAAGGCGCTCTTCCACGCGACCGACCGCAGCACGATCGTCGACAAGGTCTTCCAGGGGCACGCGGTGGAGGGCGAGGGGTACATCCCGCCGCGTTTCGCGCCGTACTTCTGGAAGCCGGAGGCGAGCCGGCGGATCTCCTACGACCCTGGGCGGGCGGCAAGCCTTCTCGACGGCGCCGGCTACCGCAAGAACAGCAGCGGGAAGCGCGTCGGCAAGGACGGCAAGCCGCTGGACTTCCGCATCCTGTGCCACGCCACCGACCCCAACGACAAGGCCGTCGGCAAGTATCTGCAGGAGTGGTGGGGCGCACTCGGCATCGGGCTGAAGGTCGAGTGCCTCGACAACGTCTCCGACCCCTGGCTCAAGGGCGACTACGACCTGGCCTTCGACGGCTGGTCCGTCAACCCCGACCCGGACTTCGTGCTGTCGATCCACACCTGCGCGGCGCTGCCGGCCACGCCGAAGGACACCGGGGCGACGGACAACTTCATCTGCGACAAGCAGTTCGACGAGCTGTATGCGCAGCAGGCCGTGGAGTACGACACGGACAGGCGTACGGAACTGGTCAAGAAGATGGAATCGCGGCTGTACGACACGGGATTCATGAATGTCCTCGCGTATCCGAACGCACTCGAGGCGTACCGTACCGACCAGATCAAGTCCATCACGACGATGCCGGCGGCGGCCGGCAACATCTACGGCCAGGACGGCTACTGGAGTTGGTGGTCGGCCGAGCCGGCCGCGAACGACGGTGGATCCGGCGGCGGTTCCTCGACGGGCGTCGTGGTCGGGATCGGTGCGGTCGCCGTGCTCGCCGCCGCACTCGGATTCTTCGTCGCGATGCGTCGCCGTTCCACCGCGGAAGACCGTGAATAGCCGATGACCACCACGAGCACCACCGGCACGACCGCTGTGGCGCGGGTTCCCGAGGCCCGCGCCACCAGCGGCACCGCACGCGCCTATCTCGTCCATGCTGCGGGCAGGCTCGGCGGTGCGGCAGTGTCCCTGCTCGCTGTGCTCGTCACCAGTTTCTTCCTCTTCCGGATCATTCCCGGCGACCCGGTGAAGGCCATGACCCACGGCATGCCGACGTCGGCGGAACAGATGGCCACGCTGCGCCGGCAGTTCGGGCTCGACCTGCCGCTGTGGCAGCAGTTCACCGACTACTGCGCCAAGGCTCTGTCGGGCGATCTCGGGACGTCGTACCAGTTCCACGCGCCCGTCGGCGAGCTGATCGCCCAGAAGGTGCCGGCGACGCTGCTGCTGACCGGTGTCGCGGTGGTGATCTACTCGGCCCTCGGGCTCTGGCTGGGCACCCGCTCCGCCTGGCGGCACGGCAGCACCCTGGACCGGGCGAACACGGGCGTTGCGCTGACGCTGTGGTCGGTGCCCTCCTTCTGGCTGGGACTGCTGCTGATCATCACCTTCGCGGTCGGTGTCGGTCCGATCCCGGGCCTGTTCCCGACCGGCGGCATGGAGTCGGGCGACGAGACCGGCTTCGCGTACGTCGCCGATGTCGCCCACCACATGGTGCTGCCGGTGATCACGCTGGTCGCTGTCGGCTATGCGCAGACGCTGCTCGTGATGCGGTCCTCGCTGCTGGACGAGATGGGCGGCGACTATCTGACGACGGCCCGTGCGAAAGGGCTGCGGGACGACGTGGTGCGCCGCAGGCACGCCGTGCCGAACGCCCTGCTGCCGACGGTGACCATGGTCTTCATCAACCTCGGTCATGTGGCGGCCGGTTCGATCCTGGTGGAGACGGTGTTCTCCTGGCCAGGGCTCGGCGGGCTGTTCTACCAGGCTCTGAGCGTGCCCGATCTGCCGCTCGTGCAGGGTCTGTTCGTCGTGTTCGCCGGCGCGATGATCCTGATGAACCTCCTCGCCGATCTGCTGTATCCGCTGCTCGACCCCCGGGTGGGCCGATGACGACGACCCCGGTCACGAAGACCGCACAGTCCGCGGCCTCGCTGGCGTGGGCGCGCCGCCGCCGTTCGGCGGCCCGTTTCTGGAAGGAGTACCGCTCGCACCGGGCGGGTCTCTTCGGTCTCGCCGCGCTGGCGCTGATCGCGGCGACGGCGCTCGCCGCGCCGCTGCTGGTCGGCGCGGACGTGCAGAGCGTGACGAACGCCCCGGGGGCGGCCCTGGAACGGCCGAGCGGTGAATTCCCGCTGGGGACCGACCAGTTCGGGCGTTCTCTGCTGGGCCTGCTCGTGTGGGGGGCGCGGATCTCCCTCACGGTGGGGCTGCTGGCGGCTTGTCTGTCAGTGGCCATCGGGACCCTCGTCGGCGTCGTCGCCGGGCACTACGGCGGCTGGTCCTCCACCGTGCTGATGCGGGTCACCGACTGGTTCCTGGTGATGCCGGCGCTGGTGCTGGCCATCGTGCTGGCCACCGTGATGTCGCGCAGCATGTGGACCGTGGTCGTCGCCATCGGCGTCACCAGCTGGCCGACCACGGCCCGGCTGGTGCGGGCGCAGACCATCGCCGTGGAGTCGCGGCCGTACATCGAGCGCGCCCGCGCCCTCGGCGGCGGCCACGGCCACGTCATGAACCGTCATGTGCTGCCCAATGTGATGCCGCTGGTCCTCGCCCAGACCACGCTGGGCATCTCCAGCGCGATCCTCACGGAGGCGACCCTGGCGTTCCTGGGGCTGGGCGATCCGACGGTCGTCTCGTGGGGCGGAATGCTCCAGGACGCACGGGAGGCGGGCGCGGTCTCCTCGGGCCACTGGTGGTACCTGGCACCGCCCGGAATCGCGATCGCGGTCGTGGCGCTCGCGTTCACGCTCTGCGGACGCGCCATCGAGTCCGTACTCAACCCGAGGCTGGGAGTGGCGCGTTGAGCCTGCTCGACGTCAGGAATCTTCATGTGACGTACGGCTCGGGGGCAGCGGCCGTGCCCGCCGTACGGGGCGTCGACCTCACGCTCGCGCCCGGGCGCAAGCTGGGCATCGCGGGCGAGTCGGGGTGCGGCAAGTCGACGCTCGCCCTGGCGCTGCTCCGGCTGCTGCCCGCGTCCGCCAGACTGACCGGCGAGATCCTGCTCGACGGCGAGGACGTGCTCACCATGAAGTGGGGACGGCTGCGTGCGGTGCGGTGGGCGGGGGCGTCGATCGTGTTCCAGGGCGCGATGCACTCGCTGAACGCCGTGCACCGCATCGGCGACCAGATCGCCGAGCCGGTGCTGCTGCACCGCAGGGCGACGGCGGCCGAGGCGCGGAGACGGGTCGGTGAGCTGCTCCAGCACGTGGGCCTGCCCGTCTCGCGCGCGGACGCCTATCCGCACGAGCTGTCCGGCGGACAGCGCCAGCGCGTGATGATCGCGATGGCGCTCGCCTGCGATCCCCGGCTGATCGTGGCCGACGAACCGACCACGGCGCTCGACGTGATGATCCAGGCCCAGATCCTGCGGCTCATCGAACAGCTCGTCGCCGAGAAGGACATCAGCCTGCTGATGATCAGTCACGACCTGGGGGTCCTCGCCGACACGTGCGACGAGCTGGCGGTGATGTACGCGGGACGGATCGTGGAGGAGGGCCCGGCCCGCACCGTGTACGGCGCGGCCCGGCATCCGTACGGCAAGGCGCTGTCGGCCGCCTTCCCGCGGATCGGCGACCCTGCCTCGCGCCGGGCACCGCGCGGTCTGCCGGGCGACCCGCCGGATCCGGCGTCGCTGCCGGGCGGCTGTACGTTCCACCCGCGCTGTCCCGTTGCCGTGGACACCTGCGCCGACGAGGACCAGGTGCTGGTGCCGGCCGGTGCGGGGCACCGCGCCGCCTGTCTGCACGTACCGAGGAGCCGGTCATGACCACCCCTCCCCTGCTGTCTGCCGCCGGTGTGCACATCGCCTTCCCAGGGCGGCGGGGCGGGGCTCCGGCCCGGGCGGTCGACGGCGTCGATCTCGACATCGGCGCGGGTGAGATCGTCGCGCTCGTCGGCGAATCCGGCTGCGGCAAGACCACGCTCGCGCGCTCGCTGCTCGGCCTCGTGGCACCGACGTCGGGGCGGATCACCTTCGGCGGTCGGCCGCTGGACTACGCCTCCCGCGCGCTGAAGAAGTACCGCAGGCGGGTGCAGCTGGTCCTCCAGGACCCGAGCGGCTCACTCAATCCGCGGCACACGGTGTACGACGCGGTCGCCGAAGGTCTGCGCATCCACGGCTACGAGGGCGACGAGCGGGACGCGGTCGCCGGGGCGCTCGCCCGGGCGGGGCTGCGTCCGCCGGAGCGCTTCTTCCTGCGCTATCCGCACGAGCTGTCGGGCGGTCAGCGGCAGCGCGTGGTGATCGCCGGGGCGCTGGTGCTGGAGCCCGAACTGATCGTCGCGGACGAGCCGGTGGCCTCGCTGGACGCCTCCGTACGCGGCGAGATCCTCGCGCTGCTGCTGCGTCTGCGCGACGAACTGGGCCTGTCCGCGCTGGTGGTGACGCACGACCTGGGCCTCGCGTGGAACATCGCGGACCGGGTCGCGGTGATGTACCTGGGGCGGATCGTGGAGTCCGGCCCCGTGGAGGAGGTGCTGACGGCGCCCCGGCACCCGTACACGAAGGCGCTGCTGTCGGTCCTGCCGGAGTCCGGGGGCGACCCGGTGGTGCTGACGGGCGAGCCGCCGGACCCGTCCCGTGTCCCGCCGGGCTGCCGCTTCCACGCCCGCTGCCAGGTCCTGTCGTCGGGCGAGGCGGCCAAGGCGGGAGTCGCGGACCTGTGCCGCACCAAGGACCTCCCGGTCCTCCCGAACACGCCGGGTACCCGGGTGGCGTGCCACTGGGTCGACGCGGTGGGCTGAGGCGAGGCGGGGGCTGGGTCGACGCGGCACGCTGAGGCGAGGCGGGGGCTGCGCCCGCCGCCCGGTCACGGCATCAGGCCGTCAGTTCGCGGCACTTCTTCACGTCGTCCGCCATCGCCACCAGCAACGCGTCGATCGTGTCGAACTTCTCCTGGCCGCGCACGAACGCCAGGAAGTCCACCGTCACGTGCAGGCCGTACAGGTCCAGTCCGACCCGGTCGATCGCGTACGCCTCGACCGTGCGCTCCGTGCCGTCGAACTGCGGGTTCGTTCCCACCGAGATCGCCGCCGGCATCCGTTCGCCGTCGGCCGTCAGCCAGCCCGCGTACACGCCGTCCGCCGGGATCGCCGTGTGCGGCAGCGTCTCCACGTTCGCCGTGGGGAAGCCGAGCTCGCGGCCGCGCTGGGCACCGCGCACCACGACGCCCTCGACGCGGTGCGGGCGGCCGAGGATCTCGGCGGCGCCGGTCATGTCGCCCTCGGCGACGAGGCGGCGGGTCAGGGTGGAGGAGAACGGCTCACCGCCGCCCGCCTCACCCCGCACGTAGAGGTCGACGACCTCGACCTCGTAGTCGTAGGTGGCGCCCAGTTCGGTGAGGAAGGCCACGTTGCCGGCCGCCTTGTGGCCGAAGCGGAAGTTCGGGCCCTCGATGACCGCGCGCGCGTGGAGCTTGTCGACCAGCACCTTGACGATGAAATCGGCGGGCGACAGCTTCGAGAACTCAAGGGTGAACGGCAGGATGAGCAGGGCGTCGACGCCCAGTTCCGCCATCAGCTCGGCGCGACGGTGGTGCGGCGCCAGGAGCGGCGGGTGGCTGCCGGGGCGGACGACCTCGCTGGGGTGCGGGTCGAAGGTGACGACGACCGACGGCACGCCCAGCTCGCGCGCCTTGTCCACGGTGTGGCCGATGATCAGCTGGTGCCCGCGGTGCACTCCGTCGTAGGAGCCGATGGTGACGACGCTGCGTCCCCAGTCCTGGGGGATGTCCTCCAAGCCACGCCACCGCTGCACTGTGACCGCTCCTCGCCCGAACCCGTGTACGTGTACGTCATTACCGATTACGCAGGTCTAAGACTGCCATGCCCGCCGCCGCCCGTTCGCATCGGCACCGCGCTGCCCGGGGCACACAGCATCTGCCAGGTGTGCTGACCGGCCACCAGAGCCCATTTCTGCGGGTCGTCGGAGAGCCAGCGCTGGAGCGCCGCACCGAAGCGGGGCACCTCCGCCGCGAGCTCGACCAGCTGCCGGTCCAGTCGGGCCGCACCCTGGGGCGTGCGGACGAGCAGCAGGCCGACGCGGTGCAGCAGCGCCGCCGTGGTGCGTTCGCCGCGGTTGGCGCAGCCGCGCGCGAGCGCGCGCACCACGGCCTCCAGCACGTCCGGATCACGGGCCTCGTACTGCTCGTAGCGCAGCAGCACGTCGAGCAGCTCGGCGCGCAGCGGGCGGGAGGCGGTGCTGCCGGGGGCGGCGAGCACGGGTGCGAGGGCGCTGCGTACGCGGGCCGGGCGGCCGTGCAGGAGACGGGTGACGAGGGGGAAGAGGACTGCGCGGTCGGCCGGGCGCTGCTCGAGGCTGCTGTCGACGTGGGCGGCCGCGTGCACTGCGCCGTCCGGCCGGTGGTCGACGTACTCGCACACGAGGGCGGCGGCGCGGCGGGCGGCGGCAGGCGTGGTGGCGCGGGCGAGCAGGTCCAGCAGTTCGCCGCAGTCCTGCGCGCCGGGCCGGAGCAGACGGGTCCGGAACGCGTCGATTACCGGACCGGGGTGGGAGGCGAGCGCATCGGCGAGGACGGTCGGCGGCGGCACCGGGTCGCCGGCCACGAAACGAGCGAGCGCCCGGTCCAGATGGCGGTCGCGGCTGACCGGATCCCGGACGAGGAGGGTGAGGGCCGCACCGTCGTGCGCACCCCGGTGGTCGAGCAGGGCGCGCGCCGCGGCACGCAGCAGGGCGCGGTCGGTTCCGGCGGTGACGCGTGCGTCGGCGAACGGGAGGTGCGCGGCGGCAGCGGCACGGCGCTCCGGCCTGGGGTCACGCGCCCAGCGGTGCACAGCACGGCAGTACGCCGACGGTTCGTCGTCGGCGAGCGCCAGAAGCAGCTCGGCTGCCCGTGGATGCGCGGTGTCGGCGAGCGCCTCGGTGAGGTCGTCAGCGGCGTCGAGGCGGCGGGCGTACAGCAGCGCCTGCGCGGCGGCGGAGACCGTGGGCCGCACCGCGGCGCCGGGCCCCGCAGCGAGGGGCGTGTCGTCGGTGAACCAGCGGCACAGCAGGGGTTGTACGGCCACGGGGTCGGCGGCGAGCAGCGTCGCGACGAGATCGAGATGGCGAGGGGGCCCGCCCGGCGTGTCCGGCGCCGGGTCGGCGGGCACGAGGCGGCGGAGCAGGTCGAGCCGGGAGGCGTCGCCGAGGGGCAGGCCCGCCCAGAACGAGGGGCGGAAGACATCTCGGCCGCCGGGGGTGGCGACGACGTGCTGGGCGATGCGTCGCAGCACGCCCGCATACGGCTCGGCGTCCGGGACGCGGCACAGCACCCCGGTCAGGAGCCGGGACGCCCACCACCGAGCCTCGTGGTGTTCCCCGGACGCGCGGTCGAGTACGTCGGTCAACTCGTCCAGTTCGCACGCCAGTCGGTCCGTTCCCTGCTGCCGCGCCAGCAGGAGCAGGGCGTGCACGACGGTGCCGAGACGATGGCGGGGCACAGGCGCCGGGGTCGGCGTCGGCGTCGGTGACGGGGCGGCGGCAGGCACGTCGGTGCGGTGGTGCACGAGGGCTCGCAGCGCACCGGTGAGGTCGAGGTGGGCGCCCTGGATCCAGTGGGCGAACTCCTCGTGGGCGAACCGGTAGCCCGTCCCGGCCGGCACGAGCAGTCCTTCGGCGAGCACGGCCGGGGCCCAGCCCGTGGCCCACGGGAAGTGCTCCTCGAACGACTCCCGGTCCAGTTCGCCCCGCACGAGACAGCGCCGTGCGGTCTCGTGCACCTGCCCGGCCACCTTGGCGGCGAGCCGCCGTACCGCGGTCCCGCGCAGCGGGGCGGCGGACGTGGCGGCGATGCGGACGGCGATGCGCAGGCACAGCAGGTCCAGCCAGGCCGTGAAGACCTCCTCGCGCCCGGGAGGGCCGTCGCCGGAAGCGGGAGCCGGAGCGGGCAGGGCCCGGTGCACCTCGGCGAGCAGACGCAGGACGAGCGGGTGGCTCGCGTCCCGGTCCGCGACCGCGCCGTCGGGCAGTCCGTACCGCTCGCGCATGCGCCGCGCCCGGCCGGGGCTCAGCTCGCCGATGCGTACGGCGGGAGGCAGCGGACGGGCGTCGGCCGGGGCGGATGCCGCCGTTCCGTACAGCGCTGCTGCCTGTTCCCAGTGTTCGGGGCCGCATCCGATGACCAGATGGACCCGGTGCGAGGCGGTCCACTCCGCGGTGGCAGGAGCCCAGCGGGCCAGCCGGTGCGCGAGGTCGGCCGGCATCTCCTCGGGCCCGTCCAGCAGGACGAGCAGGGGGCGGCCCGACACGTCGGCCACGCGCGCCACCCGTTCCGGGTCGGGGCCCACGAGGTCGGGGCCCGCGAGGTCGGTCCCGTCCGCGGCGGCGCGGATACGTGTCGCCTGCCGCAGCGCACGTGCCATGGCGTCGGCGACCGACCTGTCCTCGGCCCTCAGGTCCGCTCCGCGCAGCCACAGGGTCGGGGCGGGCGCGGAGCCCAGCGTGCGTCGGGCCGCGAGCGCGGCCAGTTCCGTCGTACGGCCGGTGCCCGGGTCACCGACGAGCCCCAGTACACCCGGGGCCCGGTCGGCGAAGGCATCCAACTCCCGTGCGATCTCGGGCCGTTCGACAGGGTCGGGCCAGCTGCCACGGCGGCCGGCGCCG
This sequence comes from Streptomyces sp. NPDC043812, assembly GCF_056436245.1. Classification (NCBI taxonomy): domain Bacteria; kingdom Bacillati; phylum Actinomycetota; class Actinomycetes; order Kitasatosporales; family Streptomycetaceae; genus Streptomyces; species Streptomyces sp. NPDC043812. Next base: position 63,981 of record NZ_JBWKCY010000030.1, on the reverse strand, counting down.
CCCGTCGTCGCGGTGATCTCCAGGACGGCCGCGAGGTTGAGATCGTCGCCGTAGGCGGGGACGGTCCCGGCGTTGCGCCGCAGCAGCGCGGCGAGCGGTCCGTCGGGCGCCATGTCCGCGGTACGGAGCGGGCGGACGAGGGCGGCGGCGGGATGCTCCGGTGGCGGTGGCGGGCCCAGGACGGCGATCACCGCACCGGTGGCGGTGTCGAGCACGGGGCCGCCCGCCGACGCCCGGACGAGCCTGACGGCGTCGCTGCCGTCCGCCCCCATCGCCAGCTCGAGCGACGCGATGTCCCCGTGCGGGACGCCTCGGGCGGCACCGAGGACGCGGGCCTCACGCCAGCCGCCCGCCTCGAGCCGTACGTACGTCCCGGGGGCCACACGTTCGCGGGCGCCGATCGGCAGAGGGGGTACGGCGAGGCCGCCGGTGCGGATCAGCGCGAGACCGGCCTCGGGCAGGAGGGTGACGGCGTCGGGCCCGGTGGTGGCGGTGCAGCGGCGGTCGGCGGACGTCACGACAAGCCCGCCGCTCAGGCCCTCCACGGTCTCCCGGCCGGTGACGACCGTGCCGCGGCCGTCGGCGACGAAGCCGGCGCCCAGTGGCCGCCCGGCCAGATCGCAGATCCTTACCAGCGTCGCCGGGTTGCCGCATCCCATGCGTCCGACGGTAGGTCGTTGATGATCAGTGACAGGGGCCGCGGACCGAAAGCGCCCCCCAGTGCGCCCACAGGTACTCCGAGCGCCTGCACGATGAGGTGAATCCCGGGGGTGCGGTGGACAGAGTCCTGTGGGGGAAGCGAGGGGGATCGCGGCACGGGCAGCGCTGCTGCCCGTGCCGCGAGGCGTCCCTGTAGCGGCGGAAGCGCCGGGTCAGCCGAAGACGGCGAGGCTCTTGGCCTTGCCCTTCTGCTCCTCGACGAGCGCGAGGAAGCGTCCGTCGGGCCCGAATACCGCGACCGGGGACCTGTCCTGCGCGGGCATGTCCAGCCGCACACCGTTGGTGAGCAGCTTCGCCTGCCGGGCGTCGACGTCCCAGCGCGGGAAGGCCGCGGCCGCCGCGTCGGCGATCGGCATCACGGTCAGTTCCTGCTGGAGCTGGTCCAGGGTCTTCGCCGCGTCGAGTCCGTACGGCCCGACCCGGGTGCGCCGCAGCGCCGTGAGATGACCGCCGACGCCGAGGCCGGCGCCCAGGTCACGAGCGAGCGCCCGGATGTAGGTGCCGGACGAACAGACCACGGAGACGACGAGGTCGACGACGGGCAGCCCGTCCTCGGTGGTCGCCTCCCGCACGTCGTAGACCTGGAAGGAGGAGACGGTCACCGGGCGGGCCGGGATGTCGAACTCCTCGCCGCCGCGCACCCGTGCGTAGGACCGCTTGCCGTCGATCTTGATGGCGCTGACCTTGGACGGCACCTGCATGATGTCGCCGGTCAGCTCGGCCACGCCGGCGTCGATCGCCTCCCTGGTGACCCCGGAGGCGTCGGTGGAGGAGGTCACGTCGCCCTCGGCGTCGTCGGTGACCGTGTTCTGCCCGAGCCTGATGGTGCCCAGGTACTCCTTCTCGGTCAGCGCGAGGTGACCGAGAAGCTTGGTCGCCTTCTCCACGCCGAGCACGAGCACGCCGGTGGCCATGGGGTCGAGCGTCCCCGCGTGCCCCACGCGGCGGGTCCTGGCGATCCCGCGCATCTTGGCGACGACGTCGTGCGAAGTGAAGCCCGACGGCTTGTCGACGATGACAAGGCCGTCGGGCGGTGTGGTGCGCTGTGTCATTCCGAGGCTTCGTCCTCGTCTTCGGGCTTGCGGTACGGGTCCGCGTCGCCGGCGTACGCGGCACCCGAGGACGCCTCGCGCACCTTGGCGTCCGAGGCGCGCGCCTTGTCGAGGAGGTCCTCGATCGTCTTGGCGTTCTCGGGCAGCGCGTCGGCCACGAAGGTGAGGGTCGGCGTGAACTTGGTGCCCGCCGCCGCGCCGACCGCCGAGCGCAGGATTCCCTTGGCGCTCTGCAGGCCCGCCGCCGCACTGGCCCGGTCCTCGTCGTCGCCGTAGACCGTGTAGAAGACCGTGGCCTCCCGCAGGTCACCGGTGACGCGGGTGTCCGTGATGGTCACGTGCGTACCCAGGCGAGGGTCCTTGATGCCGCGCTGCAGCTTCTCGGCGACCACCTCCCGGATGAGGTCTGCCAGTTTCTTCGCCCGCGCGTTGTCGGCCACTGGTCCTTCTCCCTTTTTCCTGCTGTGCCTTGCTCATTCAGTCTTCGTCAGTGTGGAGCCTGCGTCTCACCGACAGCAGTTCCACTTCGGGCCGGGCTGCGACGAGGCGCTCGCACCGGTCCAGTACGTCTGTGAGGTGCCCCGTGTCCCCGGACACCACCGCGAGGCCGATCTCGGCCCGCCGGTGGAGGTCCTGACCGCCCACCTCGGCCACGCTCACCGCGTATTTGCGCTGGAGCTCGGCAACGATCGGACGGACCACGGAGCGTTTCTCCTTCAGCGACCGTACGTCGCCGAGGAGCAGATCGAAGGACAGTGTCCCCACATACATGTGTGTCCGGATATCCCGCCGGTCCGGGTTTGTCGTGCCGTCGTCCTCGGGGGTGGTCGCCCCCTGTCCGGCACGGTCCGGGGCCCCTGCGGCTGCTTGGCAGGGACATCCAAACCGTACACGCAACGGCCGGGGCCGATCGACGGAAATACTTCCGCCGACCGGCCCCGGACGCTCCCGCCCGTCGCCCGACCACCACCCCTGGTGGACCGTGCTACGCACGGGCTGTGCCTGTCGCGTCAGCCGCGCGGCTTCTCGCGCATCTCGTACGTCGCGATGACGTCGTCGATCTTGATGTCGTTGAAGTTTCCGAGGTTGATACCGCCCTCGAAGCCTTCGCGGATCTCGGTGACGTCGTCCTTGAAGCGGCGCAGACCCTCGATGTTGAGGCTTTCCGCGATGACCTTGCCGTCGCGGATGAGCCGGGCCTTGGTGTTGCGCTTGACCTCGCCGGAGCGGATGAGAACACCCGCGATGTTGCCCAGCTTGGACGAGCGGAAGACCTCGCGGATCTCCGCCGTGCCGAGCTCGACCTCTTCGTACTCCGGCTTGAGCATGCCCTTGAGGGCCGCCTCGATCTCCTCGATGGCCTGGTAGATCACCGAGTAGTACCGGACGTCGACGCCCTCGCGCTCCGCCATCTGCGAGGCACGGCCGGCCGCGCGGACGTTGAAGCCGATGACGATGGCGTCGGAGCCCATCGCCAGGTCGATGTCCGACTCGGTGACCGCACCCACGCCGCGGTGCAGCACGCGGATGTCGACCTCTTCGCCGACGTCGAGCTGGAGCAGCGAGGACTCGAGAGCCTCCACCGAACCGGACGCGTCGCCCTTGATGATGAGGTTGAGCTGCTGGACCTCGCCGGCCTTGAGCACCTTGTCGAGGTCCTCGAGGGACACCCGGCGGGTGCGCTTGGCGAACGCGGCGTTGCGCTCACGGGCGGCACGCTTCTCGGCGATCTGACGGGCCGTACGGTCCTCGTCGACGACCAGGAAGTTGTCGCCGGCGCCCGGGACGTTGGTGAGACCGAGCACGAGGACGGGGGTCGAGGGACCCGCCACCTCCACGTTCTCGCCCTTGTCGTCGAGCATCGCGCGGACACGGCCGTACGCGTCACCGGCGACCATCGTGTCACCGACACGCAGCGTGCCGCGCTGGACCAGGACGGTCGCGACGGCGCCGCGGCCCTTGTCCAGGTGGGCCTCGATCGCAATACCCTGCGCGTCCTGCTCCGGGTTGGCCCGCAGGTCGAGCGAGGCGTCCGCGGTGAGGACCACGGCCTCCAGCAGGGAGTCGATGTTCAGACCCTGCTTGGCGGAGATGTCGACGAACATGGTGTCGCCGCCGTACTCCTCGGCCACCAGACCGAACTCGGTGAGCTGGCCGCGCACCTTGGTCGGGTCGGCACCCTCGACGTCGATCTTGTTGACCGCGACCACGATCGGCACCTCGGCCGCCTTGGCGTGGTTCAGCGCCTCGATCGTCTGGGGCATCACGCCGTCGTTGGCCGCCACCACGAGGATCGCGATGTCGGTCGACTTCGCACCACGGGCACGCATGGCGGTGAACGCCTCGTGACCCGGGGTGTCGATGAAGGTGATGGCGCGCTCTTCGCCGTTGACCTCGGTCGCGACCTGGTAGGCACCGATGTGCTGGGTGATGCCACCGGCCTCGCCCGCGACGACGTTCGTCTTGCGGATCGCGTCGAGAAGTCGGGTCTTACCGTGGTCGACGTGACCCATGACGGTCACCACCGGCGGACGCGAGACCAGGGCCTCGTCGCCGCCCTCGTCCTCGCCGAACTCGATGTCGAAGGACTCGAGAAGCTCGCGGTCCTCCTCCTCCGGGCTGACGATCTGGACGGTGTAGTTCATCTCCTCGGCCAGCATGACCAGCGTGTCGTCGGAGACGGACTGGGTCGCGGTGACCATCTCGCCGAGGTTCATCATGACCGCGACGAGCGACGCCGGGTTGGCGTTGATCTTCTCCGCGAAGTCGGTGAGCGACGCACCGCGCGACAGGCGAATGGCTTCGCCGTTGCCGCGAGGCAGCATCACGCCGCCGACCGACGGGGCCTGCATGGCCTCGTACTCCTGGCGCCTCTGCCGCTTCGACTTACGGCCACGACGGGCCGGGCCGCCGGGACGACCGAAGGCGCCCTGCGTGCCACCACGGCCACCGGGACCACCGGGACGACCACCGAAGCCGGGACGACCGCCGAAGCCGCCGCCACCGCCACCGGGGCCACCGCCGCCGGGACGACCGGCGAAGCCGCCGCCGCCACCGGGACGACCGCCGCCGCCACCGCCGCCGGGACGACCGGCGAAGCCGCCGCCGCCACCGGGACGACCGGCACCGCCGGGACGACCGGCACCGCCGGGACCGCGACCGCCGCCGCCACCACCGGGACCGCCACCAGGACGGGGACCGGCAGCAGGACGCTGCGGCATCATGCCGGGGTTGGGACGGTTGCCACCGGGGGCACCGCCCGGACGCGGGGCCTGCGGACGGGGCATGCCGCCCGGGGTCGGACGGGCACCGCCCTGACCCTGCGGACGAGGTGCACCACCGGGACCGCCCTGCGGACGCGGGGCGCCCGGGGCGGAACCGCCACCGGGACGCGGAGCGCCGCCCGGACGGGGCGCCTGCGGGCGCGCCATGCCGGTGGAGCCGCCGGAGGTGAAGGGATTGTTGCCCGGACGGGGACCGGCCGGACGGCCACCGGGGCGCGGAGCGCCCTGGCCGCCGGCGGGACGCGCCGGACGTTCGCCGCCGCGGCCGCCGTCACGCTGACCGCCGGCCGGGGCCGGACGGGCGGGGCGGGGACCGGGGGTGGCACCCGAGCGCGGGGCCTGCGGTGCGCTGGGCTGAGCCGGGGCCGGAGCCGAGAACTCGGCCGCGGGCACCGGAGCCGCCGGGGCGGGCTTGGCCGGTGCGGGCTTGGGACCCGGAGTCGGGCGCGGGCCCGGAGCCGCCGGGGCCGCGGAGGGGGTGCTGCTCGCCGGGGCCGGCTTGGGGGCCGGGGCACCGGGCTTGGGGGCAGCAGGACGTGCCGCGGCGGCCGGGGAGGGCGCTGCGGGCTTGGAGGGCGTCGCCTTGCGAGGCGCGCCGGGCTTGGCAGAGGACTTGCCGGCGCCACCGCCGGGACCCTGCAAAGCATCAGTCAATTTGCGTACAACCGGCGCCTCGATCGTCGAGGACGCCGAACGGACGAATTCACCGAGTTCTTGGAGCTTGGCCATGACGACCTTGCTCTCCACGCCGAACTCCTTGGCGAGTTCGTATACCCGGACCTTAGCCACTTCGCTCCTTTTAGGTCCGGGTTACCGCCGGACCGTCGCTACTTCATGGGCGTACTCATCGCGTACTCATCGAGTGCTCATCGCAATCTCGACCTACTTCCAACTCGCGAGGTACCTGACCGCACGGTGTTCCGTGCCGTACTTCTTCCTACGGTGCTGCCTGCTCGACATGCCGCCTGATTCCGGCGGTCTCGAGCGGTCCCTGGACCCTGAAGGCCCTCGGGAACGCCCGGCGGCGAACCGCCAGGTCGAGACAGACCAAGGCGGGGTGCACGTAAGCACCCCGGCCGGGCAGCGTACCGCGATCATCGGGGACGCACTCGCCCTCGATCACCACGATGCGCAGCAGATCGCTCTTGGCCGCTCGCTCCCGGCATCCCACACAGGTTCGCTCAGGGCACACGCGGGCATGCGTCCGGCCAGACACGCTTAAGTCTACCTCCCCGCACCGACCTCACCCCTTTGGGGCAAAAATCGAACGGTTGTTGTCCTGATCCTGGTGAGACCCCGCCGTATGTGCAACGGGATTCCGGGGCGGCCGATTCCTCAGCCCTGGTCGGAGCCCTGCTCCGTGTCGGGCCGGATGTCGATGCGCCAGCCGGTGAGACGGGCGGCGAGGCGGGCGTTCTGGCCCTCCTTGCCGATCGCCAGCGACAGCTGGTAGTCCGGAACGGTGACGCGCGCGGACCGGGCGCCGAGGTCCACGACCTCGACCTTGCTGACGCGGGCGGGCGAGAGGGCGTTGGCGACCATCTCCGCCGGATCGTCCGACCAGTCCACGATGTCGATCTTCTCGCCGTGCAGCTCGGCCATGACGTTGCGCACACGGCCACCCATCGGGCCGATACAGGCGCCCTTGGCGTTCAGTCCGGAACGGGTCGAGCGGACGGCGATCTTGGTGCGGTGACCGGCCTCGCGGGCGATCGCGGCGATCTCGACGCTTCCGTCGGCGATCTCCGGAACCTCCAGCGCGAACAGCTTCTTCACCAGGTTCGGGTGGGTGCGCGAGAGGGTCACGGACGGGCCACGCACACCCTTGGCCACGCGCACCACATAGGTGCGCAGCCGCAGGCCGTGCGTGTACTCCTCGCCGGGGACCTGCTCCTGCACCGGCAGGATCGCCTCGAGCTTGTCGTCCAGCTTCACCAGGACGTTCTTCGGGTCCTTGCCCTGCTGGACCATGCCGGCGACGACATCGCCCTCGCGGCGGGCGTACTCGCCGAACGTGACGTCGTTCTCCGCGTCACGCAGTCGCTGCTGGATGACCTGGCGGGCGGTGGTGGCGGCGATCCGGCCGAAGTCCGACGGGGTGTCGTCGAACTCCTTGGGCTCCTGGCCCTCCTCCAGATCGGCCGGGTCCTCCTTGGCCCACACGGTCACATGACCCGTGTCGCGGCTCAGCACCACACGGGCGTGCCGACGGCTGCCCTCGGTGCGGTGGTACGCGATGAGGAGGGCCGACTCGATGGCCTCGACCAGCAGGTCGAAGGCGATCTCCTTCTCCTGCGCCAAGCCCTTCAGCAGCTTCACGTCAATGTCCACGGCTACGCCTCCTCTTCCTTCTGGTCCTTCTCGCCCTGCTTGTCCTTGCGGTTGAACTCGATCTCGACGCGCGCCTTGGCGATGTCGTCGAAAGCGACCCGGCGGGCGGTGGGCTTGCGCCCCTTCACGCCCGGGACCTCGAGATCGAGTCCTTCGTCGTCCACGGTGAGGATGCGGGCCACCAGTTCGCCGTCCTCGCGCAGCTGCAGCTTCACCAGGCGGCCGGTGGCGCGCACGTAGTGGCGGTGCTGGGTCAGCGGGCGGTCGGCGCCGGGGGAGCTGACTTCGAGGACGTACTCGCCCTCGCCCATCGCATCCGTCTCGTCGAGCTTCTCCGAGATAGTGCGGCTCAGCTCCGCGCACGCGTCCAGTTCCACGCCGTCGTCGGAGTCCACGGTGATCCTCAGCATGCGGCGTCTGCCGGCCCGGGAGACCTCGATCTCCTCCAGATCCAGGTCGGCGGCGCTGACGAGCGGTTCCAGCAGCCCGCGCAGCCTGTCGCTCTGGGTGGTGCTCATCCGGGTGACTCCTCGGCCGCGTGTGCTGTTGTGGGATCGTCGCGTGTCGAAGGAAAGGGTATCCGGTCCGGGAGGGTGTTGCCGTCCACCGCCGCAGGACCCGCGGGTACGCTCGCCTGCGGCGATGATCACCAAGAGGTCCGAGGAGCACACGTGGGGCGCACGGGGACAACACGAAGACGTGCGCTGGTGGCGGCGGGGGCCGCCGCGGCCGCCGCGTTGACGGGCTGTTCGAACGGAACGCCCGCGGGACACCGCCCCGCAGGGACGTCCACCGATCCGGCGCGGGCCGAGCGGGCGCTGCGCAGCCGGCTCGCCGCCAGGAGTTCCGCGCTGCTGGCCGAGTATGACGCCGCCGTCGCCCGGCATCCCGCTCTCGCCGACAGGCTCACACCCCTTCGGGGGGCGGTCGCGGAGCATGTCACGGCGCTGTCGGGCAAGAAGCCCGCGCCGGCTGCGCCCTCGGCGTCCCCGACGGCCTCAGCGAGCCCTTCCGCGATCGCCGGCGGGCCGGTCCCGGACGACCCGGCGGCCGCGCTGAAGGCGCTCGCCGCCGCCGAACGCCGTACCTCCGACGGGCACGCCGCCGCCCTGCTCGACGCCGATCCCGAACTGGCCCGGCTGCTGGCCTCGGTCGCCGCCGCCGGGGCGGCACACGCGTACCTTCTGTCGAAGGGGGACGCGTGATGAGCGCGGTGGACGCGGTCCAGGCCGCACTCGCGGCCGAGCACGCCGCCGTCTACGGGTACGGGGTGGTGGGTGCCCGCATCGGCGACGACCGCGAACAGGAAGCGGCCGCCGCGCACGCGGCCCACCGCGCACGCCGGGACGCGCTCGTGCGCACCGTCCGCGACCTGGGCGCCGAGCCGGTCGCGGCGGCGGCCGCGTACGCCCTGCCGTTCGAGATCACCGACGCCCCGGCGGCTGTGCGGCTCGCCGCACACCTGGAGGACCGGGTGGCAGGCGTCTGCTCCGACCTCGTGCGGGCGACGGAGGGTCCGCTGCGGCGCGAGGCGGCCGTGGCGCTGCGCGAGGCGGCGGTCCGTGCGGTGCGTTGGCGGGGCAGCGGCGTAGCCTTTCCTGGGCTCGCCGAGCGGGCCGTCGGCCGTAACGGCTGAATCGGAAAGGGAACACACGACGTATGGCTTTCGAACCGCCGCAGCGGCTGGTCCGGGCACTCGGTGAGAACGACCGGTGGCTCGGGGAACTGCCCAACGCCGTCCAGGAGGCGGTTGACCGGCGGAAGCTGGACGTCGAGCGGGTGGTGGCGCCGGGCGGCCGGAGCAGTCTCGTCCTCCTCGTACGGCAGGCCGACGGCGTCCAGGCCGCACTGAAACTCGCGCCGCCCGCCGCGGCGCCCGCCCTGGAACGGGCGGCGCTGGCGCACTGGAACGGCTGGGGCGCGGTACAGCTCCTGGATGCCGACGTCGACGGGCCGGCCGGGCTGCTGCTGGAGCGGCTGCACCTGGAGGTCTCGCTGCGCTCGCTGCCGGAGGCGAAGGCGCTGCTGGAGGCCGCCGGAACGGTACGGCGACTGTGGGTGGAGCCGCCCGCGGACCATGCCTTCGAGACAGTGGCGGAACGTACGGCACGCCAGGCGGAAGCCATGCGGGCCTTCGACGAGCCACTGGTCCCCGCGGCGCTCGACGCACGCGAGGAGCTGGTGGCCGCGTCGCCCGAACTCCTGCTGCTGCACGGCAACTTCCGCCAGGGCAAGGTACTCGCGGCCGACCGTGTGCCATGGCTCGCGGTCGGCCCGGAACCGCTGGTCGGCGAACGCGCCTACGATCTGGCGCGGTTGGTGCGCGACCGGGTCGAGGACCTGGTCGCCGCCTCGGCGGGCGCGTCGTCGGCCCGCCGCCGGGTCAACAAACTGGCGGACTCGCTCGAGGTGGACCGGGAGCGGCTGCGGGGCTGGACACTGTTCCGCGCGGTGGAGTCGGGCACGAGGGCGGTGGCGGAAGGGCGGCGCGCGGAGGGCGAACTGGCGCTGGAATTCGCGAGTTGGTTGTAGGACGGTCGGCGGAGCCCCGAACGCCGGACGGGCCGGATCTCGTGGTGCGAGATCCGGCCCGTCCTGCGTTCGGGGCCCCCCGCCAAGTGCGGGAACGCGCTACGCGCGCAGGCGGGCCACCGCCTCCGACACCGTGAGCTCCTCGCGCTCGCCCGTCCGGCGGTCCTTCAGCTCCACCACGCCCTCGCCGGAGCGGCGGCCGGCCACCAGGATCTTCGGGACACCGATGAGCTCCGCGTCCGTGAACTTCACGCCCGGCGACACTCCCGCCCGGTCGTCGACCAGTACCCGCAGGCCCGCCGCGGCGAGCTGTTCGGCGACGTCGAGGGCCAGCTCGGTCTGGAGCGCCTTGCCCGCGGCGACGACGTGCACGTCCGCGGGGGCGATCTCCGCGGGCCAGCACAGGCCCTGCTCGTCCGCCGTCTGCTCGGCGAGCGCGGCGACGGCACGGGAGACGCCGATGCCGTAGGAGCCCATCGTCACGCGGACCGGCTTGCCGTTCTGGCCCAGCACGTCGAGCTGGAAGGCGTCGGCGTACTTGCGGCCCAGCTGGAAGATGTGGCCGATCTCGATCGCGCGGTCCAGCTTCAGGCCGGTGGCGCACTTCGGGCAGGGATCGCCCTCCTCGACCACGACGACGTCGAGGTAGTCGTCGACCTGGAAGTCACGGCCGGCGACGACGTTCTTCGCGTGCTTGCCCTCCTTGTTGGCACCGGTGATCCAGGCGGTGCCGGGCGCCACGCGCGGGTCGGCGATGTAGCGGACCTTCTCCAGGCCCTGCGGGCCGACGTAGCCGCGGACCAGGTCCGGGCGGCCCACGAAGTCCTCGGCGGTGACCAGTTCCACGGTCGCGGGCGCCAGGTGGTCGCCGAGCTTGCCGAGGTCGACCTCACGGTCGCCGGGCACGCCCACCGCGACGATCTCGCCGTCGACCTTGACCAGGAGGTTCTTCAGGGTCGCGGACGCCGGGACGCCCAGGTGCTCGGCGAGCGTCTCGATGGTGGGGGTGTCGGGGGTGTCCAGCTCCTCGACGGCGCCGTGGGTGGCGTCCTCGACCGGGGCGAGGGCGAAGGTGACGGCCTCGGTGTTGGCCGCGTAGTCGCAGGAGGGGCAGTAGACGAACGTGTCCTCGCCGGCCGCAGCGGGCGCGAGGAACTCCTCGGACGCCGAGCCGCCCATGGCTCCCGACACCGCGGAGACGATCTTGTGCTGCAGGCCGAGGCGCTCGAAGATCCGGACGTACGCCTCGCGGTGCAGGGCGTACGACTCGCCGAGACCCTCGTCGCTGGTGTCGAAGGAGTACGAGTCCTTCATCAGGAACTCGCGGCCGCGCAGGATGCCCGAACGGGGACGCGCCTCGTCGCGGTACTTCGACTGGATCTGGTAGAGGATCACCGGCAGGTCCTTGTAGGACGTGCACTGGTCCTTGACGAGCAGGGTGAAGATCTCCTCGTGCGTCGGGCCGAGGAGGTAGTCCGCGCCCTTGCGGTCCTTGAGGCGGAACAGCTCGGGGCCGTACTCCTCCCAGCGCCCGGTGGCCTCGTACGGCTCCTTGGGCAGCACGGCCGGCAGCAGCACCTCCTGGGCGCCGATCGCGTCCATCTCCTCGCGTACGACGCGGGTGACGTTCTCCAGGACGCGCTTGCCGAGCGGCAGCCAGGACCAGATGCCGGCGGCGTTGCGGCGAACGTAACCGGCACGGACGAGGAGCTTGTGGCTGAGCGTCTCGGCGTCCGCCGGGTCGTCGCGCAGTGTCTTGACCATCAGACGGGACATGCGCTGGACCTGGGCCATGGTGAACTCCTGCTCGGAACGTGTGATGTGCAGGAGGTTAGCCGGGTGGCACCGGCAGGCGGAAATCAGTTGCCGCGCAGCAGGGGCAGTGCGGCGCCCATCACCGCGTAAGGACTCGGCGCGCTCGGGAACAGGACGCGGCGGGCCAGGTCCTGGTAGCCGAGTCGGCGGTAGAGCCCGCGGGCAGGGCTCTCGATGTCGATGGCGGACAGGATGGAGCGCGGCTGGTCGGCGGCGTCCGTGATCGTGGTGATCAGTTCGCGGCCGACGCCCCGGCCCTGGTAGGCGGGGTGGACGTGCAGTTCGGTGATGACGAACGAGTCGTCGAGCCACCCGTCGCTGCCGTTGCCGCGCAGATACGGTTCCACGACGGTGGACCACCAGTGGCTGCGGTCGTTGGGCATTCCGTAGACGAATCCGACGAGGCGGCCGTCCCCGGTGGTGGCTCCGAGCGCACACGCGCCCGGGTTCGTCAGATGCCGCAGCACGATGTAGCGGCGGATGTCGATCTCTTCGTCGCTGAGTCCGAAGGCGAGGGCCTGGACGGCGAGCGCCTCGTCGACCCGGTCGGCCAGGGCGAGCGGTCCGATGAGGACGTCGCGGGCCTCAGACGTGTGCCCGGGATCTGCTGCCATGACGGAACCCTACTGGTCGGCGGGCGCGGCCAGAACACTGCGCCGGGATCCTTCGCTGCCGTCAGAACAGCACGCTCATGAACGCCCCGACCTCGCGGAATCCGACCCGGCGGTAGGAGGCTCTGGCTGCCGTGTTGTAGTCGTTGACGTACAGGCTGACGATCGGCGAGACGTCCGCGAGCGCATAGCGCAGGACCGCTGCCATGCCGGTCTCGGACAGTCCGCGGCCGCGGTATTCGGGGGCGACCCAGACGCCCTGGATCTGGCAGGCCTTGGCCGTCGCCGCGCCGATCTCGGCCTTGAAGACGACCTTGCCGTCCTCGATGCGCGCGAACGACCGTCCCGCGCCGACCAGTTCGGCGACACGGGCCTGATAGAGCAGTCCGCCGTCACCGGCCATGGGGGAGACGCCGACCTCTTCGGTGAACATCGACACGCACGCCGGCATGATCACGTCCATCTCGTCCTTGCGGATGCGGCGGACGAACGGATCGGGCTCGATGTCGTCGGGGACCTTCTCGGTGACCATGAGCGGCTGGTGCGCACGGACGTCCCTGGCCGGTCCCCAGCTCGGTTCGAGCAGCCGCCACAGGGCCGTGGCCGACTCCACGGGACCGACGATGGACGAGCAGCGGCGGCCGGCCCTGCGGGCCCGGTCGGCGAAGGCGCGTACGGCTTCGGGGGTGGCACAGACCGGGACCAGATTGGCACCGGAGTAGCACAGGGAACGCAGTCGGCCGTCGGCGTACCAGCCCCACATCTCGCCGCCGAGGCGCCAGGGGTCGAGGCCCGCGACCTGGACCCGTGCGGTGACGAAAGCATTCGTCACAGGCTCGCTCTCGAGGATGGCGAGCGCTGCGCCGAGTTCGCCGGGGTCGAGGACCCGGGTGGTGGTCTGCGTCAACACGAGGGGCCTCACCATACGGTTTGCTGATCCTGGCACTTTACCTGCCGGGCAGGTGCCGTGCCGATTCCGTGAATGCCGAAAGACCCCGGCCGGTGGGCGACGGGGTCTTCGGGGGAACGGTCGGGCAGAGGACGAGTGGTCAGGCGCCGATGGAGACCTGGGGTTCGCCGGAGGCGATGCCGTCCTTCTCCATCTGCTCGGCGATCTTCATGGCCTCGTCGATCAAGGTCTCGACGATCTTCGACTCGGGCACCGTCTTGATGACCTCGCCCTTCACGAAGATCTGGCCCTTGCCGTTGCCGGAGGCGACACCGAGGTCCGCCTCGCGTGCCTCGCCCGGGCCGTTGACGACGCAGCCCATGACGGCGACGCGCAGCGGGACCTCCATGCCCTCCAGACCGGCGGACACCTCGTCGGCCAGCTTGTAGACATCGACCTGCGCCCGGCCGCACGAGGGGCACGAGACGATCTCCAGCCGGCGCTGACGCAGATTCAGCGACTCCAGGATCTGGATGCCGACCTTGACCTCCTCCGCCGGCGGCGCGGACAGCGAGACGCGGATCGTGTCGCCGATGCCCTCGGCGAGCAGCGCGCCGAAGGCCACCGCGGACTTGATGGTGCCCTGGAAGGCAGGACCGGCCTCGGTGACACCCAGGTGCAGCGGGTAGTCGCTCTGGGCGGCGAGCTGGCGGTAGGCGTTCACCATCACGACCGGGTCGTTGTGCTTCACCGAGATCTTGATGTCCCGGAAGCCGTGCTCCTCGAAGAGGGACGCCTCCCACAGCGCGGATTCCACCAGGGCCTCGGGGGTGGCCTTGCCGTACTTCTCCAGCAGGCGACGGTCCAGCGAGCCCGCGTTGACGCCGATCCGGATCGGGGTGCCCGCCTCCCCCGCCGCCTTCGCGATCTCCTTGACCTTGTCGTCGAACTGCTTGATGTTGCCCGGGTTGACCCGGACCGCCGCGCAGCCCGCGTCGATCGCGGCGAAGACGTACTTCGGCTGGAAGTGGATGTCGGCGATCACGGGGATCTGCGACTTCTTGGCGATGGTGGCCAGTGCGTCCGCGTCGTCCTGGGTGGGGCAGGCCACCCGGACGATCTGGCAGCCGGACGCGGTGAGCTCCGCGATCTGCTGGAGCGTCGCACCGATGTCCGAGGTCCTGGTCGTGGTCATCGACTGCACCGAGACCGGTGCGTCCCCGCCGACCGCAACGGAACCCACCTGAATCTTCCGGCTGACCCTCCGGTCGGCGAGCTTCGTCGGAACGGACGGAATTCCGAGAGAAATTGCAGTCATCTGCTGTGCAACCCCAAGGTATGGATCGAGGTCCCGAGATCGGCGGGCTCCAGGACCCGAGATTACGGCACTGGAGTTCGGCCGGGCACATCGCACGCCAGAAGTCCACCCAAAGGTGACGGCCGGACACGAAGCGTGTCCGGCCGCCGCAAAGGTGCTCCCGTCAGCTGATCTTCACCGGGTTGACGATGTCCGCCACCAGGACGAGCAGGGTGAAGCAGATGAAGATTCCGGCCACCACATAGGCCACGGGCATCAGCTTCGCCACGTCGAACGGGCCGGGGTCGGGACGCCGGAACAGCTTGGCGATGCCCCGTCGCACGGACTCCCACATGGCTCCCGCGATGTGCCCGCCGTCCAGGGGCAGCAGCGGCAGCATGTTGAACAGGAACAGCGACAGGTTGAAGCCGGCGAGCAGCATCAGGAACGTGGCGACGATGTTCGTCGTCGGCATGTCCAGGTTGAGCACCTCGCCGCTGAGCCGGGCCGCGCCGACGACTCCGACCGGGGAGTCGTCCTTGCGCTCCCCGTCGCCGAACGCGGCGTCCCACAGGTCCGGAACCTTCGAGGGCAGCGCGATGATCGACTCGGCGCCGTTCTCGATCATGCCGCCCATGCGGTCGACGGAGTCACCGAACGACAGGGGCAAGATCTCCGTCTTGGCGGCGAAGCCGAGGTAGCCCGCGGGCTCGTAGCCGGCGACGACCTCGCCGTCCTCGTCCTTCTTGACGACGAGGTTCTTGATGAGCTTCGCCTCGAGGACCTGTTCCTGACCGTCCCGCTCGACGGTGATGCTCGCCGGGCCGATCGTCTCGCGGATGCGCTCCGACAGGGTGGGCCAGTCATCGATCCGGTCCCCGTTGAAGGCGACGATCTTGTCGCCCTCCTTCAGTCCGGCCAGGGCGGCAGGCGATTCGGGGTCGCTCGCGGCGCACTTGTCGCGCTTCTCGCTCTGCTCGATGACGCACTGCTGGACGCCTGCCACCTCGGTGGTCTGCGTCGGTGTGCCGAACGTCATCATCACGCCGACGAAGATTGCCACCGCGAGGACGAGGTTCATGAACGGCCCCGCGAACATCACGATCACGCGCTTCCACGGCTTGCGCGTGTAGAACATCCGCGTCTCGTCGCCGGGCTGGAGTTCCTCGTACGCGGCCGTACGGGCGTCCTCGATCATGCCGCGCCACGGAGAGGTCGACCGGGCCTCGATCCTGCCGTCCTTGCCGGGCGGGAACATCCCGATCATGCGGATGTAGCCGCCCATCGGGATGGCCTTGATGCCGTACTCGGTCTCACCCTTGTGCCGTGAGAACAGGGTGGGCCCGAAGCCGACCATGTACTGCGGCACCCGGATGCCGAACAGCTTCGCCGTCGACAGATGGCCCAGCTCGTGCCATGCGATGGAGAACAAAAGCCCCACGCCGAACAGCACTATGCCGAGGACCGTCAACACCATCGTCATGCGCGAGCCTCCGCAGGCCGTTCATCGCTGCTGTGTGTGTACTTCGCTGCCGTCTCACGGGCCCTGGCACGGGCCCAGGCATCCGCTTCGAGGACGTCCGCCACCGTGAGGGAAGTTCCCGGTGCGGGGGTGCCGTGTTCGGAAACCACCTGTGTGACGGTATCCATGATGCCGTTGAACGGCAGCCGCCCGGCCAGGAAAGCCTCGACACACTCCTCGTTGGCCGCATTGAACACCGCCGGAGCCGTGCCGCCCAGCTCCCCCACCTGCCGGGCGAGTCCCACCGAGGGGAACGCCTCGTTGTCGAGCGGGAAGAACTCCCAGGTCGAGGCCGTGGACCAGTCGAACGCGGGGGCGGCGTCGGGCACCCGCTCCGGCCAGCCGAGACCGATGGCGATCGGTCCCCGCATGTCCGGCGGGGTGGCCTGCGCGAGTGTCGAACCGTCCGTGAACTCCACCATCGAGTGGACATACGACTGAGGGTGCACGACGACCTCAATGCGGTCGAAGGGAATGTCGTAGAGGAGGTGCGCCTCGATGACCTCCAGCCCCTTGTTGACGAGCGTGGCGCTGTTCACCGTGATCACCGGGCCCATGGCCCAGGTGGGGTGAGCGAGTGCGTCCGCGGGGGTGACAGCGGCCAGATCCGCCTTCTTGCGGCCCCGGAAGGGTCCGCCGGAGGCGGTCACGACGAGCTTGCGCACATCGGCGCGTGTCCCGGCTGCCAGGGCCTGGAACAGGGCGGCGTGCTCGGAGTCGACCGGGATGATCTGCCCCGGCTTGGCGATCGCCTTGACCAGCGGTCCGCCGACGATGAGCGATTCCTTGTTCGCCAGTGCCAGGGTCCGCCCGGCCTCGAGGGCGGCCAGGGTGGGGGCGAGTCCGATGGAGCCCGTGATGCCGTTGAGCACGGTGTGACAGGGGGACGTGGCGACCTCGGTCGCGGCGTCCGGACCGGCGAGGATCTCGGGCAGCGGCTCCGTGCCGTACTGCTCCCTCAGCGCCTCGCGCAGCGCCGGCACCGCGTCCTCGCGGGCGACGGCAACACTGCGGACCCCCAGTCGGCGGGCCTGCTCGGCGAGCAGACCGACCCGTCCGCCGGCTGCGGACAGCGCGGTGACACGGAAGCGGTCGGGGTTGCGCAGTACCAGGTCGATGGCCTGCGTGCCGATGGACCCGGTCGAGCCGAGGACGACGACGTCCCGGCGGCCCTCCGAAGCGTCGAAGGTCAGATGCGGGTCGGCGAGGGGTGATGGGCTGTCGCTCATCCCCCCATTGTGGCCGCAGATCCTGTCGGCCCGGACAGGTCCCCCCGGCTCAGGACCCGCCCCTGTCCGACGAGAACTTCTTCCACTGGGCGTCGACGATCTTCTGGGGGACCGCCTTGATGTCCTCGGTGCCCAGGAAGTCGGCACGGAACGAGAGCGTGGCCGTGCCGGACCGGACGACGGTCAGGTACTCGTACAGCTTCAGCTCGCCCTTGACATCGAGGACCGTGAAACGGAAGGCCCTCGCCTCGTCGCCGATCGGGGGTGCCTGGACGGTCTCGACCTTCAGCACCTTCGCCCGCGCGAGGGTGCGCTGCTCGGTGTAGCCCCCGGCGCAGCGGGTGCCCGCGCTGCCGAGGTCCTTCATGACGGCGGCGGCACTCTCGCCGTCGTACGAACGGAGTTGGACGAGGACGCCGATCCCGGCGACCTCCTCGGCGACGTCGACCTCGCGATGCACCTCGGCTACAGGATCATGGGCGGTCGCGCCGCGGGCGAGGCTCACGAGGGGCTGGCACTCCGCCGGATCGGCGGTGTAGTTCTCGCCCAGCGGGGCTGCGTCGGCCTCCCTCGCGGTGTACCTGCCGATCCGCTCGCCGTCGGCGAAGGCGGCGGCCCGCAGGTCCGCGGCCCGGAGCGCCGCGCCGCCGGCCGCCGGTGCGGAGGGGGTGGCACGGTTCTTGTCCGCGCCGGTGTCGTCGCCGCTGCCGCACGCGGCGGTGGCCGCCAGCAGTGCGGCCGCCACGGCGCTCCACGCCCACGGCCTCCGACGGGCTGCCCGTGTGCCGTCCCCGGTCGATTGCCCCTCGAACATGCCTGCCCCGTCCACCGGTTGACCGTGATCGAAGCTCGATTGTGGGACATCCGCCGGTCCCCGCGCCACCGGCCCGGGGCGGGGCACGCATGCGGGGCGCGTCCCGCAGGACGCGCCCCGCACCGCGCTCAGCGGATGGGCCGGTGCACGTTGGCCCGTTCGGTCGGTCCCGGGGTGGCGTCGGCGATCCAGGGGCCTTCGCCGCTGGGATCGATGATGCCCTCCTCCAGCCAGGTGTACGTGCCCGACAGCACACCGTTCACGATCTTGTGGTCGATGTCGTCGGTGTTGGACCACAGCCGGGTGAAGAGCTCCTCCACCCGGATCCGGGCCTGCCGGCAGAAGACGTCGGCCAACTGGTACGCC
This sequence comes from Streptomyces sp. NPDC043812, assembly GCF_056436245.1. Lineage (NCBI taxonomy): Bacteria > Bacillati > Actinomycetota > Actinomycetes > Kitasatosporales > Streptomycetaceae > Streptomyces > Streptomyces sp. NPDC043812. The sequence continues at coordinate 45,519 of NZ_JBWKCY010000030.1, read as the reverse complement.
TCGCGGCCGTGGTCACCGGAGGTGCGCAGCAACTCCGCGCGTACACAGGCGGCGCTCATGGCGAACAGTTCGGCGCCGATGTCCACGATCCGCCCGAGGAAGCCCTGCTTGGTCTCCATCCGGCCCTGCCACCGGGACATGGCGTAGAAGGTGGAGCGGGCCAGTTTGCGCGCGTTGCGCTCCACATAGCGCAGGTGGGTGGACAGGTCGGCGTGCCCGGCCGGGTGGAACTCGCCGTACGTGCGTGGCAGTTGGCCGGGGCCGGTGACGAGCTTGGGCAGCCAGCGGGCGTAGAAGGCCGCGGCGTTCGCGCCCGCCTTCGCCTTGGCGGACAGGGGTTTGTCGGGGTCGATGATGTCGCCGGCGACCGCGAGATGGGCGTCGACCGCCTCGCGGGCGATCAGCAGATGCATGATCTCGGTGGAACCCTCGAAGATGCGGTTGATGCGCAGATCGCGCAGCAACTGCTCGGCGGGCACGGCCCGCTCACCGCGGGCTGCGAGCGAGTCGGCGGTCTCGAAGCCGCGGCCGCCGCGGATCTGGACCATTTCGTCGGCCATGAGCCAGGCCATCTCGGAGCCGTACAGCTTGGCGAGTGCGGCCTCGATACGGATGTCGTTGCGGTCCTCGTCGGCCATCTGCGAGGACAGGTCGAGCACCGCCTCCAGGGCGAACGTGGTGGCGGCGATGAAGGAGATCTTCGCCCCGACCGCCTCGTGCTTGGCGACCGGCCTGCCCCACTGCTCACGCTCCGCGGACCATTCGCGGGCGATCTTCAGACACCACTTGCCGGCGCCGACGCACATCGCGGGCAGCGAGAGACGGCCGGTGTTGAGCGTGGTGAGGGCGATCTTGAGGCCCGAGCCCTCGGGGCCGATGCGGTTCGCGGCGGGGACGCGCACCCGGTGGAAGCGGGTGACGCCGTTCTCCAGTCCGCGCAGGCCCATGAAGGCGTTGCGATTCTCGACCGTGATGCCCTCGCTGGACGCCTCGACGACGAACGCGGTGATGCCGCCCTTGTGACCCTCGCTCTTCGGGACCCTCGCCATGACGACGAGGAGGTCGGCGACGACCCCGTTGGTCGTCCACAGCTTGACGCCGTCGAGGACGTAGTCGTCGCCGTCCGGGACGGCGGTGGTGGCGAGCCGCGCCGGGTCGGAGCCGACGTCCGGCTCGGTGAGCAGGAAGGCCGAGATGTCGTGGCGGGCAAGGCGCGGGAGGAACGCGTCCTTCTGCTCCTGGGTGCCGAACTGCTTCAGAGGCTGGGGCACGCCGATCGACTGATGGGCCGACAGGAGTGCGCCGATCGCGGGGTTCGCCGAGCCGACGAGGGCGAGCGCCTTGTTGTAGTAGACCTGGGTGAGGCCGAGTCCGCCGTATTTGGGGTCGATCTTCATGCCGAGCGCGCCGAGTTCGCGCAGGCCGTTGATGACGTCGTCGGGGATCTGCGCGTCGCGCTCGATCTGCGCGCCGTCGATCTTCGTCTCGCAGAAGACCCGCAGCTTCGACAAGAACTCCTCGCCGCGCCTGGCGGCCTCGCCGGTGGGCATCGGGTGCGGATGGATCAGGTCGAGCCGGAAGCGCCCGAGGAACAGTTCTTTCGCGAAACTGGGTTTGCGCCAGTCCTGTTCACGTGCCGCCTCGGCGACCTGTCGCGCTTCGCGCTCCGTGACCTTGGGGGGCGTCGTCGGTTTGTCGTGGGGCTTGTCGAGTGGCCTGTCGGGTGGTGCGGACATGAGGTTCACCTCGCCGCGAGTCGGGGACCTGCCGGGCGTCTACCGGTCGGTGCTACTCGTTCGTAGTACCCGATTCCCGACACCTTCACCAGCCCGCGTACGGCAGCGGTGGCCGACGGGGACGGCCGGAGCCCCCGCACAGTGGGCTCCGGCCGTCGGTCGTGGCGCGTACGGCTCTACAGGGCCAGTCCAGTGAGGACCAGGACCCGCTCGTACGTGTAGTCGTCCATCGCGAAGGCCACGCCCTCGCGGCCCACGCCGGACTGCTTGGCGCCGCCGTAGGGCATCTGGTCGGCGCGGTAGGACGGAACGTCGCCGACGATCACACCGCCGACCTCGAGGGCGCGGTGGGCGCGGAAGGCGGTCTGCAGGTCGTGCGTGAACACGCCCGCCTGCAGGCCGTACTTGGAGTCGTTGACGGCGGCGAACGCCTCGGTCTCCCCGTCGACCCTGGTCACGGTCAGGACCGGCCCGAAGATCTCCTCGCAGGCGAGGGTGGCGTCGGCGGGGACGTCGGTGAGGACGGTGGGCGCGTAGGCGGCGCCGTCCCGCTTGCCGCCGGCGAGCAGCTTCGCGCCGCCCTGCACGGCCTCGTCGACCCAGGACTCCACGCGCTTGGCGGCGTCCTCGCTGACCAGCGGGCCGACGTCGGTGGCGGCGTCTGAGGGGTCGCCGGTGACCTGGGCCTCGACGGCCGCAACGATCTTCGGGAGCAGCCGGTCGTACACGGTCGCGTCGGCGATCACCCGCTGCACGGAGATGCAGGACTGGCCGCCCTGGTAGTTGGAGAAGGTGGCGATGCGGGTCGCCGCCCAGTCCAGGTCCTGCTCGCTCGCGAAGTCGGCGAGGACGACGGCCGCGCCGTTGCCGCCGAGCTCCAGGGTGCAGTGCTTGCGCGGCACCGAGTCCATGATCGCGTAGCCGACCTTGTCGGAGCCGGTGAAGGAGATGACCGGCAGGCGCTCGTCCTGGACGAGGGCCGGCATCTGGTCGTTCGGGACCGTCAGCACGGACCAGGAACCCTCGGGCAGCTCGGTCTCGGCCAGCAGCTCGCCGAGGATCAGGCCGGACAGCGGGGTGGCCGGGGCGGGCTTGAGGATGATCGGCGCACCGACGGCGATCGCGGGGGCGATCTTGTGGGCGCAGAGGTTGAGCGGGAAGTTGAACGGCGCGATGCCGAGGACGACGCCCTTGGGGAAGCGGCGGGTGAGCGCGAGACGGCCCTGGCCGCCGGCGTCGGTGTCCAGGCGCTGGGCGTCGCCGCCGTTGAAGCGACGGGCCTCCTCGGCGGCGAACCGGAAGACGGAGACGGCACGGCCGACCTCGCCGCGGGCCCACTTGATCGGCTTGCCGTTCTCGGCGGAGATCAGCTGCGCGATCTCCTCGGTGCGCTCGACGAGCCGCCGGGAGACGTGGTCGAGGGCCGCTGCACGTACATGGGCCGGGGTCGCGGCGAACTCGTCACGCACGGCGTGCGCGGCGGCGACGGCCTCCTCGACCTGGGCCTCGGTGGGGACGGAGACCCGGCCGACGAGCCGGCCGTCCCAGGGGGAGGTGACGTCGAAGGCGGCCTCGCCGGTGGCCTGGCGGCCGGCGAGCCAGAAGGCGTGGAGGGAGGTCATATCCGGATCCCGGCCCTTCCGAAGTAGATGGCGTGTGTCTGTGCCCACGGTAGGACCGGGAGGGGCCGGATGTGTTTGTCCGGCGTGTAGTGGTGACGTTCGCGTCTCGGACGCTTTGGCGTGTGCGGGGCCGGGGTCGTGACCGCGGGACCGACAGCGCCGCAGAGCTCGCGGCGCGCCACGCCGTCGGGGTTCAGCGGCGGCGTTCCGTGGTGACGATCAGACACACCCCCGCCACCACCACCGCACCGCCGACGGCGATCGGCCAGGACAGCGTCTCGCCGAGGACCAGCGCGCCGAGCAGCACCGCCACGACGGGGTTCACGTACGCGTAGGTCGCGACCAGGGACAGCGGCGCGGAGTGCAGCAGCCAGGCGTACGCCGTGAACCCGATCAGCGAGCCGAAGACGACGAGGTAGGCGAGGGCGGTCCAGGACCGGGCCGAGACGTCCTCGATGCGGAAGCCGTGCTGCTCGCCCCGGGCGAGGGCGACGACCGCCGAGCCGATACCGCCCGCGACCATCTCGTACGCGCTCGCCGCGAAGGGGTTGGCCGGCATCGGGATGCGCGACGACGTGAAGGAACCCACCGACCACATCACCGTCGCGACGATCACCGTGAGGACGCCACCGATGCGCACCTCGCCGCTGAGCCCGGGCAGGGTGAGCACGGCGAGTCCGGCGAGTCCGAGCAGGACGCCGAGGTACGCGCCGGTGCCCGGGCGTTCGCCGGACGCCCTGCGCAGCACCACGACCCAGGCGGGGACGACCGCGACGAGCAGGGCGGCGAGTCCGGAGGGGATGGACGTCTCGGCGAGGACGACGAGTCCGTTGCCGCCCAGAAGCAGCAACAGGCCGACGAGACAGGCGGAGGCGAGCTGCGCCCGGGTGACCTTCAGCGCCGCGGACCCGTACCGCCAGGCGACGAGCGCGCCGAGGACGAGCCCGGCGACGACGAACCGGGCAGCGGCGGACAGGAACGGCGGCATCGTCTCGACGGCGACGCGGATGCCGAGATACGTGGAGCCCCAGACGACGTACACGATGCCGAGGGCCGCCCAGACGGCGCCGGTGATGCGCCGACCGTGCGACGCCGCCGCGGACACGGCTCCTGCGACGGGTGCGTCCGTGTCGGCCGCGGGGTGGGTCATGAATGTTCCCTCGTCTCCCTGGGGTGCGGTCGCAGCATCGTGCGTGCGATCACAAGGCAGGAAGATAGGAAAGCGCGGACCTCAACTGCAAGAATTCTGCCCGGCATCGGGCAGGATGAGGTCAAAAGCTGCTGCGACTCACTGCTCGGCCGTCGTGCCGGACGTCGTCTTCAGCGACAGCCACAGCTCCATTCGCACGTCCGGATCGTCCAGGGAGCGCCCCAGGATCTCCTCGACGCGCCGCATCCGGTAGCGCAGCGTGTGACGGTGCACGCCCAGATCTGCCGCTGCCGCGTCCCACTGGCCGTGCCGGGAGAGCCAGGCGCGCAGGGAGGCGACGAGGTCACCGCGGCCGGTCGCATCGTGTTCGTGCAGCGCGCGCAGCATGCCGTCGGCGAACGCACGCACCGCGTCGTCCGCGAGCAGGGGCAGGATCGACCCGGAAGCGAGTTCCTCGTGCTCGACCAGCGCCCGGCCGCGCCGACGCGCCACCGACAGCGCCTGCTCCGCCTGCTTGTACGCCCCGGCCGCCGCTATGGGCCCGGTCGGCGCGGACATGCCGACGATCGTCTCGGTGTCCTCCGCCTCCTTCTCGCCGTAGGCGGAGGCGCACGCGGCGACCACCGCGCCGCCGTCCGCGGCGAGGACCACGAGCCGGTCGTCTATGTCGGGCACCGCGAGCAAGGGCTCCCCGGCCCGGGCGGCCGCCGATTCCAGGGACTCGGTGAAGGCGTTCAGCCGACCGGGAGCACCTCCGGGGTCGGGCTCCCCCGCAGGTTCGGCGATCAGGAGCCGGAACGGGGCGTCGAGCAGACCGCCGTACAGATCTCCCGCCACCGCCCTGGCGTGGTCCGGCTGCCCGGACAGCAGCATCCGCAGCACCGCGGCGCCCAGCCGCTGTTCCGCGGCCTGGAGAGAGCGGGAGCGCTCGGTGGTGAGCGTCAACAGGGCGACGGCCGAGTGCACGGCGTAGCGTTCGGCGGTGCCCAGCGGCGCCCCGGTACCGACGGCGAGCGCGCCGCGCACCCGGCGGCCGGAGCCGAGGGACTGCAGCTCGACCCGGTCGTCGGCCTCCGCGCCGCCGACGACGGCGCTGGCGGGCGCGGTCCGCTCCCGCAGTCGTTCGACGTCGCCGGTGAACCGGGCGGCCCGGCGGGCGGCCCAATCCGGCGCGGCCGCGACCACGGCGCCGGACGCGTCGTACAGCGCGGCCCAGCCGTCCACATGCGCGGCGAGCCGGGCGAGAACGGCGTCGGGGCCCTCCGCCAGCGCCGCGCGGGTCATCTCGCGCTGCGCCTCGAAACCCGCCGTCACGGCCCGGTACTGGTCCGCGGCGATCGCCGCGGAGACCGCCTTGGAGATGGCGATGAACGGAGTGCGGCGCGGCACCGCGAGCAGCGGCAGCCCTTCCTCCCTCGCGGCGTCGACCAGGGCGTCCGGGATGTCGTCGTAGTACACGCCGACCGCGAAGCCGAGCCCCACCACGCCCGCACCGACCAGCCTGCGCACATAGCGCCGCATCGCCTCGCGGTCCTGGGCGTCGAGCGTCATGGCGGTGACGAGCAGCAGCTCGCCGCCTTCCATGTACGGCACGGGGTCGGCGAGCTCGCTGACGTGGGCCCAGCGCACCGGCGTCTCGAGCCGGTCCTCACCGGCGCGCACGGTGAGCTTGAGCGCCGAGTGCTGGACGAGCGAGGCGAGAGTGGGCGGCATGGAACCGTGAGCCCTTCGGACAGATGCGCAGAGGTGGCGGGAATTTCGCCGTCCCGTATGAACGGCCTCATTCGATTCTGCCAGGGCGTAGCAGTCCGGGGTTCTCTCAGGTCCGCAGGTCCACCAGCAGCGGGGGCGCGTGCTCACCGCGGACGCTGGTGAGCGACAGCACCGCATGCCCGGCGGGCAGCGCGTGCGCCAGGTCGGACGCCGACCATCGGGCCCGCTCGACCTCGCGCACGGTGACCGCCTCGGCGGTGGCCGCCTTGCCGGTGACGAGGCGGCGCATCAGGTGCAGGGCCTTGGTCAGCGGCTCGTCGGAGATGATCTGCCGGTTGGTGACGTCCCGGGTCTGCACCCATTCGGTGCCCCAGGTGTCGGCGAAGCGGCCGCCGTCCCAGGGCGCGAGGCCGGCGAAGGCCATCCGGCAGCCGACCGCGCCGAGCAGCGGGCCGCGCAGCGGTTCGGGGACGTCCTCCAGCGTGCGCAGGGCGAAGACGACCCCGGCGTTCGCGGTGCGCAGCCGCTGCACGGCGCGCACCGAGTCGCCGGTGACCGTGTACGTGGCGTCGTCCAGGACGAGGCAGGCGAACAACGAGCGGTCCGTACGGGCCAGCGCCGCCTCGGTGAACTGCGCCAGCACCAGCCGGGCGACGATCCGCGAGGCCTCGGCGTGGCCGCGTTCGGGCAGGTCGATGCGGACGCGCAGCGGATGCTCGATGGCGCTCAGCGAGAACTGCCGTTGGTCGCCCTCGGTGCGGAAGAACCGGGCGAACGCGGGCCGGTCCAGGAACGCGATCCGTTCCGCCAGCAGGACGCCGATGTCGTCGGCGCGGGCCGACTGCCGTTCACGGGCGTCCAGTTCACGCAGCTGGGACAACTCTCCGGCGGCCTCCAGCGAGGCGCGCAGTTCACGAAGCGCGGCCGGGGCACCGCCCAGCAGCTCGCGCAGCTCGGGTACCGCCGGGAAGTGACCGTGCACGCTGGCGTAGGGCCCGATGAGCTGGGCGAGCGCGGTGGCGGCGCGCCTGCTGTCGCCGCCGGGGAGTGTGACGGCGAGGTCGCCGACGAGCGCCTCGGCGAGCATGCGGGCCGCCTCGTCGGGGTCGTCGGCGCCGCCGTACAGGTCGAGGTCGTGGGCTCCGTCGGCGCGGCCGACGGAGATGACCAGATCGAAGTCGTCGTCGGGCGCGGGGGCTGCCCCCTGCGCGGTGACGGCGACGACGGCGGCGCGGTTGGCGAGGGCCTGGAGGCACAGGGACTCGACGACGGGCCGAACGAGCCGCACGCTCTTGCCGGACCCGGAGGGCCCGACGGCGAGCAGCGAGGTCCCCAGCAGCGCGGGCTCCAGGGCAACGCCGGTGGTACGGCGTGCGTAGGGGTTGCGCGGGTCGTCGACCACGGTGCCGATCTTGACCTGTGCGGTGGCGAGATCGTGCGTGGCACTGCGCACGGGCAGGTCCCGCAGGCCGGAGGGGTGGGCGCAGGCGGCGGGCCCGTGCCGGCGCACGGTGTCGGCGAAGGCGGCGAGCCGTTCGGGCCGGGCGTGCACTCCCTGCCAGGCACGCCGGATCCGGGCGTAGTCCACGTCGCCGAGCGTTCCGCGTGCCGTGGCGTCGGCGAGCCGGGCTGCGGCCTCGGTCAGACCGGCGGCGCGCAGCTCGGGCCAGTCGGCGGGGTCGCCTTCGGAGGGAGGCTGGGGCGTGGCCGCCGGCCCGGCGGTCCCCAGACGGCGCCGTACGGGCGGCCAGGTGCCGATGCGTCCCACGGCCGCGATCACGGCGGCCACGAGCAGCACGTAGTAGATGTTGGACACCCAGGTGAGCCAGGTGACGGTGCGGGGCATGTCGCGCCACACGCCCGGGAGCAGCACGAAGAGCGGCCATACCGGCACGCCGTAGCGCTGCCAGACCTCGCGCCAGTTGCCGACCCGGCCGAAGCCGACGGCGAGCAGAGTGAGAACGAGGGCGTTGTAGAGGTAGGTCGCGGCGACGTAGAGCTCCACATGAGGGCTGGAGGCCGACCTCCACTCGTCGGGCACCAGCCACAGCATCGGCAGCAGCCACCACTCGTCGACGAAGATCCACCACCCCTCGAGGTAGCCGTTCCACAGCAGTGACCACACCAGCCAGCCGCAGAGATAGGCGATGAAGGCGCCGCTGAACAGCTGGCGGGCGGGCACGACGTCCGGCTCCTCCTGCGGCCGCTCGCGGTGGCCGAGTCGCCAGATGCCGGGGGCGGCCAGCGGCCGCGGGGTGCGCAGCCACTCGACGACGGCGGGCCGGGTGACCGGCGCGTGCGCCGGCCGCGCGGGGGTTCCGGCCGGCATCGACGGTTCGTCGGGCGGCGGCCCGGCGGGACGTGGCACGGGATTGGCACGTGTGCCGCGTGCGTCGAATGTGCCTTCGGATTCCATGAAACCGCTGCCCCCTGACCAGCCAGGCCCGCTCTGTGCACGGTCAATCTAGTGCCCCTGCGCGGGGAGTTCACCGACTCGCCCGTTCGCGGGCGCGGGACGGGTCCGGGGGTGACGAAGCGGGGCGGGTCCAGGGGTGACCAAGCGGGGCGGTTCAGGGGCGACATCACCCCGACGGCCCACCTATGGCCGCCGCGGACAACGACACACCCCCAACACTCCCGAACGGCGCATGCCCGACGCCGTCCCCCGCGCCTAGCCTGCGGAGAAAGACAACAAGCGTCCGGATACACCCCCAGGAGCCCCGCATGACTGCAATCCCGCAGGAGCGCCGCGTCGTCACCGCCATCCCCGGCCCGAAGTCGCAGGAGCTTCAGGCCCGCCGTACGGCCACGGTGGCCGGTGGTGTGGGGTCCGTGCTGCCCGTGTTCACGGCCCGCGCCGGCGGCGGCATCATCGAGGACATCGACGGCAACCGTCTGATCGACTTCGGCTCCGGCATCGCCGTGACCTCGGTCGGCGCCTCCGCCGAGGCCGTGGTACGCCGCGCCTCCGCGCAGCTCGCCGACTTCACCCACACCTGCTTCATGGTCACCCCCTACGAGGGTTACGTGGAGGTCTGCGAGGCCCTCGCCGAGCTGACCCCGGGCGACCACGCGAAGAAGTCCGCACTCTTCAACTCGGGCGCCGAGGCCGTCGAGAACGCCGTCAAGATCGCCCGCGCGTACACCAAGCGCCAGGCCGTCGTCGTCTTCGACCACGGCTACCACGGCCGTACGAACCTCACGATGGCGCTGACGGCCAAGAACATGCCGTACAAGCACGGCTTCGGCCCGTTCGCGCCCGAGGTCTACCGCGTGCCGGTCGCCTACGGCTACCGCTGGCCGACCGGCCCGGAGAACTGCGGCCCCGAGGCCGCCGCCCAGGCCATCGACCAGATCTCCAAGCAGGTCGGTGCCGAGAACGTCGCCGCGATCATCATCGAGCCGGTCCTCGGCGAGGGCGGCTTCATCGAGCCCGCCAAGGGCTTCCTGCCCGCGATCTCGCAGTTCGCCAAGGACAACGGCATCGTCTTCGTCGCCGACGAGATCCAGTCCGGCTTCTGCCGCACCGGCCAGTGGTTCGCCTGCGAGGACGAGGGCATCGTCCCGGACCTGATCACGACGGCCAAGGGCATCGCGGGCGGTCTGCCGCTCGCCGCCGTCACCGGTCGCGCCGAGATCATGGACGCCCCGCACGCGGGCGGCCTCGGCGGCACCTACGGTGGCAACCCGGTGGCCTGCGCCGGTGCGCTCGGCTCCATCGAGACGATGAAGGAGCTCGACCTCAACGCCAAGGCCAAGCGCATCGAGGAGGTCATGAAGGGCCGCCTCGCCGCGATGCAGGAGAAGTACGACGTCATCGGCGACATCCGCGGCCGCGGCGCGATGGTCGCCATCGAGCTGGTGAAGGACCCGGCGACCAAGGAGCCGAACCCCGAGGCGGCCGGCGGCCTGGCGAAGGCCTGCTACGCCGAGGGCGTGCTCGTCCTCACCTGCGGAACCTACGGCAACGTGCTCCGCTTCCTGCCTCCGCTGGTGATCGGCGAGGATCTGTTGAACGAGGGCCTGGACGTCATCGAGCAGGCGTTCGCAGGCATCTGACCGGCGACGACGGAGCAGCTCTGTGAAGAAGGTGTGGGGGGCCGATGGCGGGATGGGAATCCGTCTGTCGGTCACCCCGGCCGCTGACGTACGGTTTCTGCAGATGAGAGAAACACCCGGCTCGTGGGAAACCGCGGGCCGGCCCGGGACGGAGCCTCCCCAGCCCCGACCTGATCGTGCCCTCGCGCACACCACTGGAGCATCACGCTCCGGAACTCCTCACCGATCGGATGGCCGCCCGCCCCAAACCCCCCGGGGCGCGCGGCAAACCGGTCCGGCCGGCCTCCTCGGAACCACCCCCCCTGTTCCGAGGAGGCCGGCCTCTCGGCGTCTTCGGGCAGCGGCCGCCTTCGCGCTGTTCTGCGGGCTCTTCGCCCTGATCAGCTGGCAGGTGGCCACGTACGGCCCGGTGCGGGCGGCGGACGAGCGCCTGGGACGGGCCGTCTTCCGCCACGTCCCCGACGCTCTGACCGAACCGCTCGCCGACCTCGGCAACATGACCGTCGCACCGCCGGTACTGGCGCTCGCGATCGTGTTCATGCTGTGGCGCGACCGGCACCGTTGGCCGGTGGCTCTCGCCGCCGGGCTCGCGATGGCCGCCGTGCCCATGCTCGTGGTGCCTCTCAAGATGTTGATCGCCCGATCGGGCCCGCTGCACTCCGGGACCGGCTGGTACCCGTCCGGCCATACGGCAACCGCGATGGTCGCCTACTGCGCCGCGGCGATACTCGTCACCCCGTACGTCCGCCGCGGATGGCCGATGCCCGTCGCCGTGGTGCTCACGATGGCGACGGGCATCGGACTGGTGCTGCGCGGCTATCACTGGCCACTGGACGTGCTCGGCAGCATGTGCCTGTGCGGGATGCTGCTGATCTGCCTCAACTCCACGGATAGGCGTCGAAGTTCTTCGAGAACTCCCACTGGTTGAAACGGTCCCAGTTGATCGACCAGGTCATCAGGCCGCGCAGCGCGGGCCAGGTGCCATGGGTCTGGTAGGAGCCGCAGTCGGCCTTCCTCGTCAGGCAGTTCAGCGCCTTGTTGACCTCGGACGGCGTGGTGTGGCCGTTGCCCGCCTGGGTGGACGCGGGCAGGCCGATCGCGACCTGCTCGGGGCGCAGGGCCGAGAAGACCTTGGTCTGGTCGCCCGCGACGGGGAAGCCGGTGAGGAGCATGTCCGTCATGGCGATGTGGAAGTCGGCGCCGCCCATGGAGTGGTACTGGTTGTCGAGGCCCATTATCGAGCCCGAGTTGTAGTCCTGCACGTGCAGCAGCGTGAGGTCGTCGCGCAGGGCGTGGATGACGGGAAGGTACGCGCCGGCCCGCGGGTCCTGACCGCCCCAGGGCCCCGAGCCGTAGTACTGGTAGCCGAGCTGGACGAAGAAGGTCTCGGGGGCCATGGTCAGGACGAAGTCGGAGCCGTACTTGGCCTTGAGGGTCTTGATCGCCGAGATCAGATTGACGATGACCGGTGACGTGGGGCTGCGGAAATCGGTGTCGCCGGTGTTGAGCGAAAGGGAGTGGCCCTCGAAGTCGATGTCCAGGCCGTCGAGCCCGTACTCGTCGATGATCTTCGAGACGGACGAGACGAAGGCGTCACGCGCAGCCGTACTGGACAGCTGCACCTGGCCGTTGGCACCGCCGATGGAGATCAGGACCTTCTTGCCGGCGGCCTGCTTGGCCTTGATGGCAGCCTTGAAGTCGGCCGCCGACTCGACGTTCGGGCATTCGCTCACCGGGCAGAGGCCGAAACGGATGTCGCCCGAGGTGGCCGATGTCGGTTCACCGAAGGCGAGATTGATGACGTCCCACGAGTCGGGCACGTCGGCCATGCGCGTATAGCCGGAGCCGTTGGCGAAGCTGGCGTGCAGATAGCCGACGAGGGCATGGGCGGGCAGGTCGCCGCCGGTGCCGCCGCCCGAGGTGGTCGTCGCACTCACGGTTGTGGACTTCGGGGACTCCCCCGCCTCGTTGGCGGCGGAGACCTGGAAGCTGTAGGTCGTGGCCGCAGTGAGCCCGGTGACGGTGGCGGAGGTTCCGGTGACGGTCGTGACGCGGGTGCCGCCGCGGTAGACGTGGTAGCTGGTGGCGCCGGAGGACGCGTTCCAGGTCAGCGGCACCGAGGTGGAACCGGGGCTGCCGGCACGGAGGTTGGTGGGTGCGGCGGGGACGGTCGCCGGGTCGCCGCCGGGGCCGAAGAGGGAGATGTCGTCGGCGTGGTAGGCGGGGGTGCCGTACCAGCCGTGGGTGTAGATCGTCACCGAGGTGGTCGACGGCCCAGTGCGGAACGAGGTCGTCAGCTTCTGCCAATCGGGAGCGGATCCGGTCCAGGTGGAGACGTCGGTGGTGCCGGTTCCGGACGCGCCCAGATAGACGTAGCTGCCCTGCACCCAGCCGCTGAGCGAGTAGTCGGAGTTCGGCTTGACGGTGACGGTCTGGGCGCACTTGGCGTTGTCGCTGCCCGCCGGCGTGGCCTTGAGCGCGGACGTACCGCCGTGGACGGGCGAGGAGACTGCGACGCCGCTGCCGGCCGTACAGCTCCACCCGGTCAGGCCGGTCTCGAAGCCGCCGTTGCGGGCGAGTTCGGTGTCGGCCGCGGTTGCTGTCGATGCGGTGGCGACGAGTCCCGTTGCGGCGAGGACGGCTGCCACCAGGGCAGCACTGAATCTGGTGCGGTCCACAACTGCCTCCGGGCATGGGGGTTTTGGAGTGGTGCGGCGCGCACAACATGGTCCAGACCAATCCGGTTGTCAAGACCTCTGGCGCTCCCGCCCCTCACCGCCCCCAGCGGCCGTCGCCCTCCTCACGCTCGTGCGCCCTCGCGATGCCTGCCGCGGCCTCGTGCATCGCGAGTTCCAGGAGCGAGGCGTCGTTGAGCGTTCCCGAACCGTCCGGAGTGATCAGCCAGCGCACTCCGCCGGCCGTACGCCCCGGGTACGGCACAACGATCCAGGTGCCCCGTCCCGCCGCGCGGACCCCCGTCCCGAGCCATCGCCCCGCCGTGCCCGGCGGCACGAAGAAGCCCATGCGTGATTCACCGAAGCCGGCGAGGACCGGGCCGGGCCGGGCGACCAGCCGGGTCAGCACGTCGAGCGTGGGATACCCCAGCACCCCCGGCAGGATCAGCACGTCCCAGCTCCGGCCGGCGGGCAGCAGCGCGACCCCCTGCGGATTGCGCTCCCACTCCCACCGGCAGGCGTCCGGGTCCGGCGCCGCTGCTGCCAGCCACTCCACCGCGCTCCTGGCCCCCGAGCCACCCATCGTGGCCTCCATTCCGTGTGCGAAGACGGTGTTCCACACGGAGAGAGCGCACGGAGTCCCGTTCATTACGCGACTTCGGCGCCGTTCCGCGAAGAGAACGGCGCCGAAGTCGCGGAGGCCGCTCAGCTGTCGAAACCGAGACCGAGCCTGTCCATCGCCCGCAGCCACACATTCCGCCGGCCGCCGTGGGCATCGGCCCTGGCCAGCGACCACTTGGTCAGTCCGATACCTGCCCAGGCCACCGGCTCGGGCGGGAACGGCAGCGGCTTGCTGCGCACCATCTTCAGCTCCGTGCGCTCGGTGCGCTCACCGGCCAGCAGATCGAGCATCACGTCGGCGCCGAACCGGGTCGCCCCCACCCCCAGCCCGGTGTACCCGGCCGCGTAGGCGACCTTTCCCCCGTGCGCGGAGCCGAAGAACGCGGAGAAGCGCGAACAGGTGTCGATGGCGCCGCCCCAGGCATGACTGAACCTGAGACCCTCCAACTGCGGGAAACAGGCGAAGAAATGGCCGGCGAGCTTCAGATACGTCTCGGGCCGGTGGTCCCGCTCGGCACTGAGCCTGCCGCCGTACGGATAGATCGCGTCGTAGCCGCCCCACAGGATGCGGTGGTCTGCGGTGATGCGGAAGTAGTGGAACTGGTTGGCGCTGTCGCCGAGTCCCTGCCGCCGCTTCCAGCCGACCGAGTCGAGCTGCGCCGGGCTGAGGGGCTCCGTCATCAGCGCGTAGTCGTAGACCGGGACCGTGTACGAGCGGACCCGTCGGACCAGCGAGGGGAAGACGTTGGTGCCGAGCGCGACCCGGTGGGCGAGCACCTTGCCGTACGGGGTGCGGACGGCCATTCCCGGGCCGGAGCGGGTGAGTTCGAGCCCCCGGGTGTTCTCGTAGATGCGCACGCCGAGGTCCGCGCAGACCTGCTTGAGGCCCCAGGCCAGCTTGGCGGGATGCAGCATCGCGACGCCGTCGCGGTCCCACAGCCCGCCGAGGAAGGTCGGCGAGTCCACTTCGGCACGCATCGCCTCCCGGTCGAGCAGTTCCAGCCCCGTGAAGCCGAGGCGGCCCGCCTCCTCGTGCATCTCGCGCAGTTCGGCGAGCTGGTGGGGCTCGGTCGCGACATCGATCTCGCCGGTGCGCTCGAAGTCGCAGTCGATCCCGTAGCGGGCGACGGTGTCCCCGATGGCGTCGAGATTGCGTGCCCCGAGCTCCTCCAGCTTCGCCAACTCCTCCGGCCAGCGGGCGAGTCCGTTGCCCAGGCCGTGGGTGAGGGAGGCGGCGCAGAAGCCGCCGTTGCGGCCGGAGGCGGCCCAGCCCACCTCGTGGCCCTCGATCAGCACGACGTCCCTTTCGGGGTCGCGTTCCTTGGCGAGCAGCGCGGTCCACAGGCCGCTGTAGCCGCCGCCGACGACAAGCAGGTCGCATCGTTCGGTGCCGGTGAGGGCGGGCAGTGCGCCGGGCTTGCCGGGGTCTTCCAGCCAGAAGGGGACGGGCTGGGCGTCGGAGAGCGATGAGGCAAAGGTCATGGCAGCTGGGGCCATGGTTTCCACTCCTTCTGGGCCTGCCTACTTGGGCAGAGCGTGCTTCTTCCGTCGGTTGCCGACAGCCTGGCCGGCGACCACGATCAGTACGGCGACGGCGAACATGGCCGTACCGATCACGTTGATCTGCACGGGCGTTCCGCGCTGGGCCGAACCCCACACGAACATGGGGAAGGTGACGGTGTTGCCCGAGTTGAAGTTCGTGATGATGAAGTCGTCGAACGACAGCGCGAAGGCGAGCATCGCGCCGGCCGCGATACCGGGTGCGGCGATCGGGAGCGTCACTCGCAGGAAGGTCTGCACGGGTCCGGCGTACAGGTCCCGCGCGGCCTCCTCCAGGCGTGGGTCCATCGACATCACGCGCGCCTTGACGGCGACCACCACGAAGCTGAGGCAGAACATGGTGTGCGCGATGAGGATGGTCCAGAAGCCCAGCTGCGCGCCCAGGTTGAGGAAGAGCGTGAGCAGTGAGGCGGCCATGACCACTTCGGGCATCGCCATCGGCAGGAAGATCAGCGAGTTGATCGTGCCGCGTGCGCGGAAGCGGTAGCGCACCAGCGCGAAGGCGATCATCGCGCCGAGGACGGTGGCGCCGATCGTCGCCCACAGGGCGATCTGCAGCGACAGGCCGAGCGAGCCGCACAGGTCGGCGACGCCGCAGGGGTCCTGCCAGGCTGCGGTCGAGAACTCCTGCCAGGAGTAGTTGAAGCGCCCGGCCGGTTTGTTGAACGAGAACACCATCACGACGATGTTCGGGACGATCAGGTACACGAGCGTGAGAAGGCCCGCGATCACGACGAGATTGCGCCTGAGCCAACGCATCAGACCAGGTCCTCCGTTCCGGACCGGCGGATGTAGACGGTGACCGTGATCAGCACGATCGCCATCAGGATGAACGACAGCGCGGCCGCCGTCGGGTAGTCGAGGACCCGCAGGAACTGCGACTGGATGACGTTTCCGATCATGCGGGTGTCGGTGGATCCCAGCAGTTCGGCGTTGACGTAGTCACCGCTCGCGGGGATGAACGTCAGCAGCGTGCCGGAGACGACGCCCGGCATGGACAGCGGGAACGTGACCTTCCGGAACACCGTGGCGGGCTTGGCGTACAGGTCGCGGGCCGCCTCGTGGAGGCGCGGGTCGATCCGCTCCAGCGAGGTGTACAGCGGCAGGATCATGAACGGCAGGAAGTTGTACGTCAGACCGGTGACGACCGCGAGCGGCGTGGCCAGCACACGGTTGCCCTCGGTCATCCCGAGCCAGCTGGTCACGTCCAGGAAGCCGACGGCGTTCAGGACCTCCACCACCGGTCCGCCGTCGGCAAGGATCGTCTTCCAGGCGAGGGTGCGGATCAGGAAGCTGGTGAAGAACGGCGCGATGACCAGTACGAGCAGCAGATTGCGCCAGCGGCCCGCCTTGAACGCGATCAGATAGGCGAGCGGATAGCCGAGCAGCAGGCACAGGACCGTGGCCGTGCCGGCGTACAGCAGCGAGCGCAGGAACTGCGGGTAGTACTCGGTCAGCGCGTTCCAGTAGGTGGCGAAGTGCCAGGTGACCTCGAAGCCCTCCTCCAGGGACCCCGTCTGCACGGAGGTCGACGCCTGGTAGACGAGCGGCAGCGCGAAGAAGACCAGCAGCCACAGAATGCCGGGCAGCAGGAGCCAGTACGGCACGAGCCGGCGGCGCACGGACGTCTTGTGGACGACCGGTTCGGCCGGTGACGGTGCCGCGGGCGGCGCCTCGGTGACGGTCACGGCGTCACCTCCACCGTCTCCACGCCCGCGTCGATGTCCTGAGTCGCGTCCAGGCCGAACGTGTGCTCCGGGTTCCAGTGCAGGACGACTTCCGCGCCGGGCACCAGCCGCGGGTCGCGCTCGACGTTCTGCACGTACACCTCGAGCTCCGGACAGACCGGGCTGTCGATGACGAACTGCGTCGAGACGCCGATGAAGCTGGAGTCGGCGATCTTTCCGGTGAACCGGTTGCGGCCCCCGGCGATGTCGCCCGCGTCATCCACGTGCGCCAGCGAGATCTTCTCGGGGCGTACACCGACCAGCAGCTTCCCACCGGCGGTGGGCTGGGTGGCGCAGCGGGCGGCGGGCAGCCGCAGTTTGGCGTCGGCAGCGGTGACGACGACCTCGCCGCCGCTGTTGCCGACGACCTCCGCCTCGATGAGGTTGGAGGTGCCGAGGAAGTTGGCGACGAACGTGGTATGCGGGTTCTCGTACAGCTCGGCGGGCGCGCCCAGTTGCTCCACCCGGCCGCCGTTCATGACCGCGACCGTGTCGGCCATGGTCATGGCCTCCTCCTGGTCGTGGGTGACGTGGACGAAGGTGATGCCGACCTCGGTCTGGATGCGCTTGAGCTCCAGCTGCATCTGCCGGCGCAGCTTGAGGTCGAGCGCGCCGAGCGGCTCGTCGAGGAGGAGCACCTGCGGGTGGTTGATCAGCGCCCGGGCGACGGCAACGCGCTGCTGCTGGCCGCCGGACAGCTGGTGCGGCTTGCGTTGGGCGAAGTCCCCGAGCTGCACCAGGTCGAGCATGTCGTCCACCTGTTTCCGCACCGACTTGATGCCGCGGCGGCGCAGGCCGAAGGCGATGTTCTCGGACACGTTCAGATGCGGGAACAGCGCGTAGCTCTGGAAGACGGTGTTCACGGGGCGTTTGTGGGGCGGCAGGTCGGTGACCTCGTGCGCGCCGAGCGAGACCGTGCCGGTGGTGGGCTCCTCCAGGCCGGCGATCATACGCAGGGTGGTGGTCTTGCCGCAGCCGGAGGCGCCCAGCAGGGCGAAGAACGAGCCCTGCGGAATGGTCAGGTCCAGCGGATGCACGGCGGTGAAGGAGCCGTACGTCTTGCTGATCCCGGAGAGGCGGACGTCGCCGCCCTCTTTCTTTTCGGTCATGGGTCGCGGTCCCTGGTCTGTCGGGTTTCTTCAGGACAAAGGGGCGTCAGGCGCCGATGAGCTTCGCGAACTTCTCTTCGTACGCCGTCTCTTCCTCGCTGCTGAGCGAACGGAAGGAGTGGGACTTGGCCGCCATCGCCGCGTCCGGGATGATCAGCGGGTTCTTGGCCAACTCCGGGTCGATCTTCGCCAGTTCGGGGCCGACTCCGGCCACCGGGGTCACATAGTTGATGTAGGCGGCGAGCTGCGCGGCGACCGGGAGTTCGTAGTAGTAGTCGATCAGCCGCGTGGCGTTCTTCTGGTGCCGGGCGTTCGCGGGGACCAGCAGATTGTCGGTGGCCGTCATGTATCCGGCTGCCGGGATCGCGTAGCGGATGTCGGGATTGTCGACCTGGAGCTGGATGAGGTCACCGGCCCAGGCGACACAGGCGGCGATGTCGCCCTTGTCGAGGTCCGAGGTGTAGTCGTTGCCGGTGAAGCGGCGGATCTGCTTCTTGTCGACGCCCTTCTGGAGCCGGCCGAGAGCTGCGTCGTAGTCGGCGTCGTTGACCTTGCCGGGGTCCTTGCCCATGTCGAGCAGGGTCAGGCCGACCGTGTCACGCATCTCGGTGAGGAAACTGACCCGGCCCTTGAGGGTGGGGTCGTCAAGCAACTGCGTGACGGAGTCGACCTTGCGGCCGCCGGTCGCCTTGATGTTGTAGGCGATGACGGCCGGGATGCCTGTCCACGGGTAGGTGTAGGCGCGGCCGGGATCCCAGTCGGGGCTGCGGAACTGCGGGGAGAGGTTGGCGTAGGCGTGCGGCAGCAGCGAGGCGTCGAGCTTCTGCGCCCAGCCGAGCCGGATCATCCTGGCGGCCAGCCAGTCGGTGACGTTGATCAGGTCGCGTCCGGTGTCCTGCCCGGCCGCGAGCTGCGGCTGGATCTTGCCGAAGAACTCGACGTTGTCGTTGATGTCCTCGGTGTACTTGACCTTGATCCCGGTCCGCCGGGTGAACTCCTCGAGCGTGGGACGGCTCTTCTCGTCCTCGCTGATGTCCATGTACTCGGTCCAGTTGGAGAAGGTGAGCTGCTTCTCCTCGTCCGAGTGGTCGTCGGCCGCCGCGGCCCCCTCCTCGCGCTTGGCGGGCGGGATGCCGCAGGCGCTCAGGAAACCGGCCCCGCCCACGGTGAGCGCGCCGATGCCCGACGCGCGCAGCAGTGAGCGGCGGGAAAGGGCCCCCCGTCCGTCGGTCAGGGTGCGTCGCATCGCGGCGATCTGGGCCGCCGAGAGACGCTCGGGCTCGTACTGCTCCATGACGCTGTGCCCTTTCGGGTGAGGGCCGCTCGTCGCGCGGCCCTCGGCCACGCGGCGGCTGCCGCATCTCGTTACGGTCGGTCCCCGAAGATCGTGCGGTGCCAGTCCTTCCTGGCCACCGCGGTGTTGTCGTACATGACGTGCTTGACCTGCGTGTACTCCTCGAAGGAGTACGACGACATGTCCTTGCCGTAGCCCGATGCCTTGTATCCGCCGTGCGGCATCTCGCTGATGATCGGGATGTGGTCGTTGACCCAGACGCAGCCCGCCTGGATCTCCCGGGTCGCCCGGCCGGCCCGGTAGACGTCACGGCTCCACGCGGAGGCCGCGAGCCCGTAGGGGGTGTCGTTGGCGAGGGCGATGCCCTCGTCGTCGGTGTCGAAGGGGAGCACGACGAGGACGGGACCGAAGATCTCGGACTGGACGATCTCGCTGTCCTGCGCCGCGCCCGTGATCAGGGTCGGCAGATAGTAGGCGCCCTTCGTCAGCTCGCCCTGGGGTGCCTCGCCGCCCGTGACGACAGTGGCGTACGCCCGGGCCCGGTCGACGAAACCGGCGACGCGGTCCCGCTGGAGGTGGGAGACGAGCGGGCCGAGGTCGGTGGCCGGGTCGAAGGGATCGCCGAGGCGGACCGTGGCCATCAGGTCGGCGACGGCGGAGACGAAGGCGTCGTACAGGGGCCGCTGCACATAGGCGCGGGTGGCCGCGGTGCAGTCCTGGCCGGAGTTGATGAGGGAACCGGCGACCGCGCCTTGGGCTGCGGCCTCGACGTCGGCATCGTCGAAGACGACGAACGGGGCCTTGCCGCCCAGTTCGAGGTGGAGTCGCTTGACGCTCGCGGTGGCGATCTCCGCGACGCGCTTTCCGACGGCGGTGGACCCGGTGAAAGAGGTCATGGCGATGTCTGGATGGCCGACGAGATGCTCGCCCGCGTCCTTGCCCGCGCCGTTGACGATGTTGACGACGCCGTCCGGGACGCCCGCCTCCGCGGCCGCCTCGGCGAACATCAGCGAGGTGAGCGGGGTGATCTCGGCTGGTTTGAGCACGATGGTATTACCTGCGGCGATGGCCGGGAGGATCTTCCATGCGGCCATCTGGAGCGGGTAGTTCCAGGGAGCGATCGAACCGACGGCGCCGATCGGCTCCCGCCGTACGTACGAGGTGTGGTCGCCGCTGTACTCGCCGGCGGACTGCCCCTGGAGGTGGCGGGCCGCTCCGGCGAAGAACGCGGCGTTGTCGACGGTGCCGGGGACGTCGAACTCGGTGGTGAGCTTGATCGGCTTGCCGCACTGGAGCGTCTCGGCGTGCGCGAGCTCCTCCGACCGCTCCGCGAGGACGCCCGCGAAGCGGTGGAGTGCGTCCGAGCGCTCACCGGGGGTCGCTCCCGCCCATCCCGGCAGCGCCTCACGCGCGGCAGCGACGGCGGCGTCGACGTCCGCGGCGCCCGCGAGGCCATAGGTGTGGACCGTCTCCCCCGTCGCGGGGTCGACCACGTCCTTCGTACGTCCCGAGGTGCCGTGCCGCAGCCGTCCGCCGATGTACTGCGCACCCGCCGCGAAGCGGTCCTGCACCGGGTTGCGGTTACTCATGACGCTCTCCGTTGCTCCGGCTCGAATTGACTGCCGATCCTGGCAGAGGGTGACCCACGCAACAAGGGATTCCGTTGTTGCCTTTTGATTACGCAACGGAATCGGTCGACCAGGTGTCGTCCCTACGACCATATTCCGCTACGCAGTGTCAGTGGCGGCTGCCAGACTCGCGTGCATGGGGAAGGACGAGCTGATCAAGCTGGCTGCCGAGGGGCAGCGAATCAAATACCTGCACTTCTGGGGCCATGCGCCACGCCGTGACGGCACCATCGGCGCGAGCTGCCTCAGTCAGTGGTGGCCGTCACCCTTCGTGGTCGACGGCGTGCGGTACGGGACCGCGGAGCACTGGATGATGGCGGCCAAGGCGAGGCTGTTCGCGGACCAGGAGGCCGAGCGCCGGGCGCTGGACGCCAAGAGCCCGGCCGAGGCGAAGAAGGCCGGTCGTCTGGTGCGTGGTTTCGACGAGACGATATGGAAGCGCGAGCGGTTCGCCATCGTGCGCGAGGGCAATGTGCACAAGTTCGGCCAGGACGCCGCACTGCGCGACTTTCTGCTGGCGACCGGAGACCGGGTGCTCGTGGAGGCCAGCCCGATGGACCGCGTCTGGGGAATCGGACTGGCCGCCGACGACGAACGCGCGCAGGATCCTTCGCGCTGGCGCGGGCTCAATCTGCTGGGGTTCGCACTGATGGAGGCGAGGCAGGAGCTGCACGCCCGGGAGTAGGCCCGGCGGGGTGGAGGCACCCGCGGGCGTGTCCCTGCGTTCTACTCGGCCGTGTCGACGACCAGATGGTTCGAGTAGTCGGAGTCGTACCCGGCGTCGTCGTTCTGCTGCTCCTCGTTGACCGCCATGGTGATCCCCCACGCAAGAAGACCGAGGATGATCAGGCCGAGCGCGATACCGATGGAGCCGAGGATGATGCCCGCCAGGGCCTGGCCGCCGTTGGTCGCCTCACCCCGCTGTGCCCGCTTGCGTCCGAGTATGCCGAAGATCAGCGCGAGTACGCCGAGGATGAGGCCGACGATGCCGTACAGGCAGAAGAGGCACACGGAGAGGATGCCGAGCACCAGCGCGGTGACACCCATGCCGTTGGCGGGGCTCTGTCCCCAGCCGGCGGTCGGACCGCCGTACGCCGGGTAGCCGGGGTAGCCGGCGCCGTACGGATCGGAGGGGACGCCGAAGCCGCCCGACGTCCCGCCGGCGGTGGGCTGGGGGTAGCCCGGCGCCGCGGGGTAGCCGTAGGCGCCCGCGACCGGCTGGGCGGGGGCGGGTCCGCCCGGGGCAATGGGGGGCGGCGGCACGACATCGCCCGGACCGACGCCCGGCATCCCGATGACCGTCGGCTGGTCGTGCACGCTCGGCTGCGCCGGCGTCGCCTGCGGCTTGTCCAGCGGCACCTTGTTCTGCGGGCCGCCTCCGGCCGGCGGCGCCCACGGGTCGTTCGGCTGCGGACCGCCCGCCGACTGGCCCTCGTTGTCAGACATGCGTCTCCCCCCTGAGTGGTCCGGCCATGCTACGACGCCGGTCCCGGCCCCCACCGGGCCGCCTACGATGATCTCCTGACCAGCAGCGGCACTCGCACACGGAGGTACCCGATGTCCGACCTGCGCCCATTCATCGCGGGGCTGCCGAAGGCCGAACTGCATGTGCACCACGTCGGATCGGCGTCCCCGCGCATCGTCGCCGAACTTGCGGCCCTGCACCCGGACTCGAAGGTGCCGACCGACCCCGAAGCCCTCGCCGAATACTTCACCTTCACCGACTTCGCGCACTTCGTCGAGGTCTATCTCTCGGTCGTGGATCTGATCCGCAACCCCGAGGACGTGCGGCTGCTGACCTTCGAGGTGGCCCGGGACATGGCCCGGCAGAACATCCGCTACGCGGAGCTGACCGTGACACCCTTCAGCTCCACCCGCCGCGGCATCGACGACAAGGCCTTCATGGCCGCGATCGAGGACGCGCGCACGGCGGCCGAGAAGGAGCTCGGGGTCGTCCTGCGCTGGTGCTTCGACATCCCCGGCGAGGCCGGCCTGGAGGCCGCGGAGGAAACCGCGCGGCTCGCCGTGGACCTGCACCCCGAGGGCCTGGTCTCCTTCGGCCTCGGCGGACCGGAGATCGGTGTCCCCCGCCCGCAGTTCAAGCCCTTCTTCGACCGTGCGATCGCGGCGGGCCTGCACTCGGTGCCGCACGCCGGGGAGACGACCGGGCCGCAGACGATCTGGGACGCGCTGAACGACCTGCGTGCCGAGCGCATCGGCCACGGCACCAGCTCGACACAGGACCCGAAGCTGCTGGCGCATCTCGCCGAACACCGCATCCCGCTGGAGGTCTGCCCCACCTCCAACATCGCCACCCGCGCGGTCACCGATCTCGACCAGCACCCGATCAAGGAGATGGTCTCGGCAGGAGTGCTGGTGACGATCAACAGCGACGACCCGCCGATGTTCGGCACCGACCTCAACAACGAGTACGCGGTGGCCGCGAGGCTGCTGTCGCTCGACGAGCGGGGTCTTGCCGCCCTCGCGAAGAACGCCGTGGAGGCGTCCTTCCTGGACGCGGCGGGCAAGGCACGGATCTCTTCGGAGATCGACGCGTACACGGGCACGTGGCTCGCCCGGTGAGGACGGCCGGCAGCGGCGCGGGGAGCGGCGGGCGCGAGCGCACAAACGGTGAGCCGCCCGCCGCCGCCCTTCGCGGCGCCCCACGGCGCGCGGTCACCGTCGTCGGCCACCGCGGCGACCCCTATCGTGCCCGGGAGAACACCCTTGCGTCGCTGCGGTCGGCGTTCCACCGCGGCGCGGACGCCGTCGAGAT
Organism: Streptomyces sp. NPDC043812; assembly: GCF_056436245.1. Classification (NCBI taxonomy): domain Bacteria; kingdom Bacillati; phylum Actinomycetota; class Actinomycetes; order Kitasatosporales; family Streptomycetaceae; genus Streptomyces; species Streptomyces sp. NPDC043812. Next base: position 21,849 of record NZ_JBWKCY010000030.1, on the reverse strand, counting down.
CGACGTGCGCCTCACCCGCGACGGTGTGCCCGTGCTGCTGCACGACGACTCGCTCAAGCGGCTGTGGGGGCAGGACCGGCCGCTCGCGCGGCTCACCCATGCCGATGTCGAGTCCCTGACCGGCGGCGGGGTGCCGACTCTGCGGCAGGCTCTCACGGAGGCGGGCAGGCACCGGCTGATGATCGATCTCCCGGGCGCGACCACGGCGTCGGTACGGACGGTGATGGGCACGGTCCGCGAATGCGGCGCGGGCGACCGCGTCTACTACTGCGCGGGCGCGGCGACGATGCTCGCCGTCCGGGCGCTCGATCCGTCGGCGGAGATCGCGATGACGTGGACGACGCTCGCCCCGCCGCGGCCCGTGCTGCTGGACGCGGTGTCACCGCGCTGGCTGAACTACCGGTTCGGGCTCATCGGGCGGGAGTTGACCGATCGGATCCACGCACAGGGCATGCTGGTGTCGGCATGGACCGCGGACACCCGGCGCACGATGCGCCGGCTGGTCGACTGCGGTGTGGACTCGATCACCACAAACCGTGTGGACACGCTCGGTTCCGTACTGGGCGCGTTGCGGCACAGGAAGGAACCCCGCACGTGAGCGCAGGACTTCGCACCGACATAGCGCACAACGCCCGCGTCTGGAACTACTGGCTGGGCGGCAAGGACAACTATCCGGTGGACCGGGCGGTCGGCGACCAGGTCACCGCCATGTACCCGAGCATCGGCGAAGTCGCCCGCGCGGACCGGGCGTTCCTCGGCCGGGCGGTGTCGGCGCTGACCGGGGAGGCGGGCATACGGCAGTTCCTGGACATCGGCACCGGGCTGCCCACCGCCGACAACACACACGAAGTGGCCCAGCGCATCGCGCCCGACGCCCGCATCGTCTATGTGGACAACGACCCGATCGTGCTGGCCCACGCGCGTGCGCTGCTCACCAGCTCGCCGGAGGGGGTCACCGAGTACCTCGACGCGGACGCCCACCGGCCCGAGGAGATCCTCGATGCCGTCTCGGCGACCCTCGACCTGAAGCAGCCGGTCGCCGTGATGATGCTCGGCATCCTCAATTTCGTGCTGGAGACGGACAGAGCGACGTCGATCGTGCGGACGTTGATGGACGCCGTGCCGTCCGGCAGCCACCTCGTCCTGACCCATCCGACGCTGGAGCTCGGCGGCGAGGGCAACGCCGAGGCGATGGCGTTCTGGAACGAGAACGCGACCCCGCCGATCACCGCCCGCTCGCGTGCGGAGTTCGCGTCCTTCCTGGACGGACTGGAACTGCTGGAGCCGGGCATCGTCTCGTGCGCCCGGTGGCGCGCGGACGGCACGGAACCGGAGGTCGCGCAGTTCGGCGCGGTGGGCCGCAAGCCGTAATGGGCATACGGGGGCAGTGGGGCAGGATCCGCACGCTGAGCGGCGCCAACCCCTGGGCCGTGGACATCGGTGCGGCGCTGCTGGTGCAGGCGGCGATGACGATGCCGTTCGTGGTGCCGCGGTCGGCCGATCAGCCGCCCGCGACGTGGGCGGCATACGGCTTGACGACCCTGACCGTGCTGCCCCTGGTGTGGCGGCGGCGGGCGCCCGTGACCGTGCTGGCCGCGATCCTCGCGTCCAGTGCGCTGTACGTGCTCACGTTGGACGGTCCGGGCCAGCCGCTGCCGTACACCGGACTGGTCATCGTCTACACGATCGCCGCTGTCTCCCCGCCGCGCAAAAGGCTGGGGGTTCTGGTGATGCTTCCGGCAGTGGTGGGCGTGTCCGTGTGGCTCAACACCCGTTCGCTGCGGGAGCTTTCGTTCTCCCTGTTCGTACTGGGCGCCGCGTATGCCTTCGGGCGTCTGGCGGACGTCCGCCAGGCGTATGTCGCGGCCGTCGAGGACCGTGCGGCACAGCTGGAACGCGCCAACAGGATCGAGGCCGAGCAGGCGGCGGCCCGTGAACGGGCCCGTATCGCCCGGGAGATGCACGACGTGCTCGCGCATGCGGTGAGCCTGATGATCGTGCAGGCGGAGGCCGGACCGGTCGCGGTCCGTTCGGCTCCGGAGCGGGCCGAGGCGGCGTTCGACGCCATCGGCGCGACCGGCCGGGACGCCATGGCTCAGCTCCGCCGGATGCTGGGAGTCCTGCGGGAGGAGGGCGAGCAGGCGCCACGCGGTCCGCAACCGGATCTGACGGAGCTGCCCGCGCTGGTGGACCGGGTGCGCGCCAGTGGGCTCGAGGTGTCGTACGAGGTCGGTGGCCCGCACCGGCCGCTGCCGGCGGCGACCGGGGCGACGGTGTTCCGCGTGGTGCAGGAGGCGCTGACCAACGTGGTCAGGCACGCGGCGGCGACGCGGGTGGGCGTGCAACTCGTCAACACGGACGACGCGTTGGAGATCACTGTCACGGACGACGGCCGGGGCCCGGGGAAGACCACCGGGCACGGCCTGCTGGGCATACGGGAGCGTGCTGCCGCCCACGGTGGCACGGCAGCCGCCGGCCGGGGCCCGGACGGCCGGGGCTTCGAGGTCAGGGTCGTGCTGCCTCGCGAGCCCGTAGGCTCCGGTGAGGAGGTGGGGAGTTGACGCTCCGCGTGATGGTGGCCGACGACCAGGAACTGGTCCGCAGCGGCTTCGCGATGATCCTGGACGCACAGCCGGACATCGAGGTGGTCGCCGAGGCCGGTGACGGCGCGCAGGCGGTCGACGCCGTACGTCGGCTCGCTCCGGACGTGGCGCTGCTGGACGTCAGGATGCCGGTCATGGACGGCATCGAAGCGTGTCGCAGGATCACGTCCGAGGGCGACTGCCGCACCGTCATGCTGACCACCTTCGACGTCGACGAGTACGTCTACGAGGCCCTGCACGCCGGCGCGAGCGGTTTCCTCCTCAAGGACGTCCGCCGGGACGATCTCGCGCACGCCGTGCGGGTGGTGGCGCGGGGCGATTCACTGCTGGCGCCGACGGTGGCACGCCGGCTCGTGGAGCAGTACACACGGCACGCGCCCCGTGCCGCGAGTGCGCACGCCCGTCTCGACGTGCTGACTGCGCGGGAGCGGGAGACGCTGCTCCTGTTGGGGCGGGGTCTGTCGAACGCCGAGATCGCCGCGGAGCTCGTGGTGAGCGAGCACACGGTGAAGACGCATGTCGGCAATGTGCTGGCGAAGCTGGGGCTGCGGGACCGCATTCAGGCGGTCATCTGCGCCTACGAGTCGGGGCTGATCGCCGCCGGGTCTCCCCCGCGCGGGGGATCGGATGGGGCCGGCTCCCCCGCACCGGCGAGGAATTGACCGGGCGAAGACCGCCCGCTCCGGCGATCCGTCGATCGCCGCCGGTCAGCAGGATGAGTCAGGTCGGAACAACGCCTGCGCATCACGGCTCGCACCTCGCGAGTCCTGGCGCGCTTCTCGTCCTGGAGTGCTCACGATGCTTGCTCGTACCCGCACTGTTCTTGCCGCCGCCCTCGTCCTGGGGGTGGCAGCCGGCCCTTCCGTCCTTCCCGCGGCGGCACACTCTCCTGCCGCCGGCCGTGCGCCGTCGTCGGCCGCCCCGGACGCCGCCGGCCGGGGACCGGACGCCTTCGCTCCACCGGCGACTGTCTCACCCGGAGCGGAGCCTGACGCGGCTGCGCTGCGCGAGGCCGTCGACGCCGTGCGCGACCCGGACTCCGCGGGCGCGACCGCCGCGCTCGTCCGAGTCGGGGGCGAGGGCCACTGGCGGGGCAGCGCCGGTGTCCACGATCTGCGGAGCGGCCGCCCGGCGGACCCCCGGGCGCGCTTCCGGGCCGGTTCGGTGACGAAGGTCTTCACCGCGGCCACGGTTCTCCAGCTCGCCGGCGAAGGAAGGGTCGACCTGGACCGGCGGGTGCGGGACTATCTGCCGGATCTCATCCCGGCGGCCTACGAGGGCGTGACGGTACGGCAGTTGCTCAACCACACCAGCGGCATACCGGCGCCCGACTTCCGTGGGACGACGGTCGAGGAGTGGTACGAGAACCGCTTCGAACGGCACGATCCGCGGGAGATGGTGCGTTCGGCGACCGCCAAGAAGCCGGAGTTCGCCCCCGGGGAACGCCAGCACTACCTCAACATCGGCTACACGATCGCCGGCCTGCTGATAGAGCGGGTCACAGGCGACTCCTACGAGAGCCAGGTCGCGCGGCGGATCCTGAAGCCGCTGGGTCTGCGCGACACCTACCAGCCGGGCACGGACCCCCGCATCCGCGGCCCCCACAACCACGGCTACCAGGTGTTCGACCGCCCCGACGGCTCGACCGAGCTGCGCGATGTGAGCGTCTGGAGTGTCACGGACGGCTGGGCCGCAGGTGACATCGTCTCCACGACCGCCGATCTGGAGCGCTTCACGAACGCGCTCTTCCGGGGGCAGGTGGTGCGCGGCCCGCTGCTGGAGGAAATGTTCACCTTGCCGCGACTTGAGCACGGCACTGCCAGGTACAGCGCGGGACTGTCGATGCAGAGGCTGGGCGGTCGCGAGGTGTGGGCCAAGTCCGGCGGCCGGTGGGGCTACAACGCGGGCATAGCCGCCACCCGCGACCTCTCACGCACCCTCGCCTACAGCGTCAACTCCACGGACGCGAAGGGGCAGAACACCAACCAGGTCGTGCTGGACGTCGCCGTTGCCGCCTTCGGGGAGCCCTCGGCGTGACACCGCGCCTCAGGCCGCGGCCGGCACCGCCGAGGCGGTGGGCGCCGCAGCCACCAGTGCCTCCAGACGCTTGATCCTGCGGCGCACGATGTACAGCGGGATCACGCCGAACACCCCGAAGGACATGTCGATGACCGACCACCAGAAGGGAATTCCCCGGATGGGACCGCAGATCAGTGCGAGCGGGATGATCCCGGCACAGGCGATCATGCCGAACTCGACCACCCAGATATTGCGCACGGGGTCGCGGTAGGGGCCGTAGAAGGCGACGGCGATCACCAAATGGGCGAAGGCCAGCCAGTCCGTTCCGTACAGCACGAAGGGGTACGTGTCGTCGGTGGCGTCGAGCCCGGTCCGCACGCGTTCGATCCACTCCATCAGCGCGGGCATGTGCTCGGGGACGGGCGAGATGGAGGAGGTCAGCAGGTCCTCCAGCCACCGCATTTCGGTCACCAGCGGGAAGGCCGTCGCTCCGCTCAGCACCAGGCACACGATGAAGATGACCAGCCACACGCGTATCCCCCGCAAGAGGGCTTGTCGCTCGCTCATGCCGCCACCCTACGCCACAAATGAACGTGTTCAAAAGCTGGGTCGTCGAGTGACCCTCCGCGCCACCAGATGCGCGATCACCGTGGCACCCGCTGCGAACGACAGGCCTGTCACCGTGTCCCGCGCCCGTGCGGGCCGCAGCACACCTGCCCGCCGCAGCCGGCCACGCGCCCACAAGGTGAACGGCACCACGATCAGCGGCGACGTCACCGACCCGGGCGTGTAGCCGCGAACGGCCGCCGCCTGGGCGAGATGGACAAGACCGTGCAGCCCGAAGCCGTCCAAGGCGCCGCGGTAGAAGGCAGACCGGCCGCCGGTGCGGTGGCCCGCGACGGCGGCAGCGCCGACGATCGTGGCCATCACGCCGACGGCGACGGCGAATTCGTGCTCGTCGACGGCCTCCATCGAGCGCCACACCCGCTCGGGCACCCCGGGAAAGCGCTCGCGCAGCACGGGAACGTTCTCCCGCACCCAGCGAGGGCCGGTGGCCAGCTCCTCGGCGTCGTGCAGCGCCCAGGCCGCCAACAGGCCGTAGGCGACGACGGGGTTCAGTCGATCCTCACTCATGATCAGGAGTCTGCTACAGGCCCACGATCGCGTTCCATCGCTTCGCGAACTCGGGCCGCTCCCCGGCCGTGATGTCGCGCGCAATGGCGAGCCGGGTGCGCATCGCGTCGTCCGGAAAGATCAGCGGGTCCTCGGCGAGAGCGGCGGTTTCCTCGTCCCCGGACGAGGCGAGCACGTCACGGGCGGCGGGCACGGGACAGACGTAGTTGACCCACGCGGCGAGCTCGGCGGCCACCTCGGGGTCGTAGTAGTGGTCGATCAACGCCTCTGCGTTGCGCTTGTGCCGGGCAAGGTTGGGAATCATCAGGCTCTCCGCCCACAGCTCCGCGCCCTCCTCGGGGACGACGAACTCGATGTCGGGGTTGTCGGCCTGGAGCTGGATGACGTCGCCGGAGTAAGCCTGACAGGCGAGCACGTCCCCCGTGGAGAGGTCCTTGATGTAGTCGTTGCCGGTGAAGCGGCGGATGTGCCGCCGCTTCACGAGCGCTTCGACCTGGTCGCACATCTGATGGAAGTCGTCGGCGCGCCAGCGCGTGATGTCGACACCATTGCCCTGCATCAGCAGGGCGAACGACTCGTCGAGCCCTGACAGCAGCGTCACCTTGCCGCGCAGGTCCTCGGCCCAGAGATCGGCGGTCCCGCCGATCTCCCGGCCGAGCGCGCGGCGGTTGTACGCGATGCCGGTGATCCCGCTCTGCCAGGGGACACTGTGGCGCCGTCCCTCATCGAAGGCGGGCGAACGCAGTTGGGGGTCCAGGTACTTGGCGACATTGGGCTGACTGTCCCGGTCCATTTCCTGCACCCAGCCGAGCCTGACGAACCGTGCAGCCATCCAGTCGCTGATGACGGCCAGGTCCCGACCGGTCTCCTGATGATTCATCAGCGCCGGACTGATCTTCCCGAAGAACTCGTCGTTGTCGTTGATCTCCTCGGTGTAGCGGACGGAGATCCCACTGAGCTCCGTGAATGCCTCCAGGGTTGGGCGCCGCGACGTGTCCTCGTCGTCGGTGTCGATGTAGAGCGGCCAGTTGGCGAAGTCGACGCGCCGTTCGCGCCCGGAGAGGTCACTGCGCGCCCGGTCCCCGGGCGCCACACGGGCCGGTGGTACCCCGCAGCCGGCCAGTGCGAGACCTGCACCGCCGCTGCCGATGGCGCGCAGCAGGAACCGTCGTGACATGGGGTTGTTCCGGATCGCCGACATGATCCGCACGATGCCGGGTCGCGTCGATGGCGGCAATGGACGCAGCGTCGATGCCTGCGCACACTGGGCGACAACCTGTCGATCGTGGACATGTGTCTATACTTCATGGACATACGTCCAATAAGTCGAGGTGTGCGATGAACGCAACGGCCCTTGTGCTTGTCGGCCTGGTGGCCGCGCTGCACGTCTACATCCTGGTCCTGGAGATGTTCCTGTGGCAGCGCAAGCCCGGCCGCGAACTCTCCGGCTTCGACGCGGAGATGGCGCGCGCCACTGCCCCGCTGGCCGCCAACCAGGGCCTGTACAACGGCTTCCTGGCCGCGGGCCTGATATGGGGCATGATCGCCGCCGACCCGACGGGGTACCGCGTCCAGGTCTTCTTCCTCGTGTGCGTTGTCGTCGCGGGTCTGTACGGCGGCCTGACGGCGAACCGGCGCATCCTTGCGGCCCAGGCACTGCCGGGCGCGCTCGCGCTCACGGCCGTGCTGGTGGCGGGATGACCGACCCCCGTGCGGAGCGCACCAGGTCGAGGCTGCGGGCCGCTCTGTTCGAGGAGTGCGCCGGGCATCCGCTGGAGGAGATCAGTGTGGCGGCGGTCGTCCGCCGGGCCTCGGTGGGCCGGGCCACGTTCTACGTGCACTACGCGGACCTCGAGTCGCTGGCGGTCGACGCCTGCGCTGAGGTCGTACGCGATGCGGTGGACGCGCTGCACGCCTGGCGCGGCGTGCCGGACCCGGCGGCGCCGCCCGCGCCCCTGACGGCCTTCTTCACGGATCTGTCGACGCATGCGGAGCTCTACCGCGGCCTGTTGCGCGAGGGCGGCGGCGGCCCGTTGGGCACCCTGCTCCACCGCGAGCTGCGTGCCCGCAGCCGCCATGAACGCGAACTGGCGGGTGCACCCGCCCCGGAACTGATCGCCTCGGCGGTGGCCTCGGCGTTCACGGGCCTGCTGGCGGACTGGCTCCACGGCACGATCGAAGCGTCGCCGCGCGCCATGGCGGAGTCCACCTGGCGCGTCCTGATCACGCTCCATTCGACCCCGCTGCGGTGAACCGGCCCACCGTCGGCCCCGCGCCCGGTGGACCGGAAGCTCATCGAGGTCGACACGAAGATCCAGTTCAAGATCGGTGACCATGCTTTGGAGGCAACTACCGACCGCAGGAGCTCGGATACCGGCTCTGAACTTCGACGATGCACGGACTACCTGTCCGTGACGGCGAGTTGGGATCGTTGCTGCAGCTCGTCCGGGTGACCTCATGGGACAGCCCGTCCACCGGAACGGTGGACGGGCCGCGAGGTCGTCAGCCGGACAGGATCAGGTTGTTGATGCCCTACTTGATGCGGTCGAGGAAGCCGAGCACCCGATGGTTGACCTGCATCGCGGCCTGTTCGACGTAGGTCGGCAGGCTGCTGTCGGTGAACAGGTGCCTGTCGCCGGGGTAGAGGAACAGCTCGGCATCCGTCGCCGTCTCGACGAGCGCGCGGGCGGCGTCCACATCGCCCTCCCCGGCGAAGAACGGATCTGCGTCCATGCCGTGGATCTGGACCGGGACGTCCTGGGGCCAGGCACCGCCGAACTCCGAGACCGGGACGCATGCCTCGAGCAACAGTGCGCCCTTTGCCCCGGGGCGGGTCTGGGCCAGCTTCTGCGCCGGCAGGACGCCGAGCGAGAACCCGATGTAGACGAGCTCCGCAGGCAGCCCCTCGGCGGCGGCGGTTCCGCGCGCGGTGATCGTGTCGAACCCGGCGTTCTCGGCGTAGCCGACGCCTTCCTCGAAGCTGTCGAATACCTGCCCCTCGTACAGGTCTGGAACGTGGACGGTGTGTCCGGCCCGTTGCAGCTGCTCGGCGAGCTCGCGAACGCCGGCGGTCAGCCCGTGTCCATGGTGGAAGACCAGCACCTCAGCCATGTTGCTCCCCTCGTTCCGGTGCCCGAGCGGCGCCGCGGCACGAGTATGGCCCGCAGCACTGACATCCGCGGGCCCGGCCGGACAGGGTCAGTCGGGGGTCCCGGTTCGGTGAGGCGGGCTTCGAGGTCGGCGACTCGCCGGTCTTGGAAGCGGAGGTTGGAACGGCCGGCCTTGAGTCGCTCGTCGAGGGTGCGGTTTTCGGCGGTGATCTGTCGGAGCCGCTGCTTGAGGGTGGTGTTGTCGGTGGTGATCCGTTGGACGGTCTCCTCGGTCCACGCGGTTTCCAAGTCTCGGATCTCACCGAGGAGTTCGCCGATGCGGGTGCGCTGGGTGGCGATCTCCTGCAGCAGGAGCTGTTCGACTTCGCCGAGGAGCACAAGGACTGGCTGGTCGTCTTCCACCTGCCGCCATACGCGCTTCCCTGTCGGCTCGCGTAGTAGACGGCGCTGGTCCTCTTCTCCGGGTGGTGCGGCTCGCCGGCATGGAACCGTGATCTAGTCGGATCGACGGCTTCAGGCAGCGATCGAGAAGGGTGGTCCGTGCCGTGTCAACCAACGGTGCCTGGCGGATCCGACGCGCCGAACCTGACGAGGCCGGCGAGCTTGAAGGGCTCCAGGATCGATCGTCGACCCACTGGGGGTACCCACCGGGCTACTTCGACTGGGCGGGTGAGGCTCGGGCGATTCCAGATGCCTATGTCCGGAACAACCCGGTCTTCGTCCTGGAGGAGGACGGCAAGAGTCTTGGCTTCTACGGTTTCACCGAGGAGGACGGTGACCTGCTCCTGGACAAGCTCTTCGTTGACGCCGATGAGATCGGCAAGGGTTACGGCAAGCTTCTCTGGCAGCATGCGATCCAGACGGCGCGCGAGCTTGGGCGATCGGAGTTCATCGTTGGTTCGGATCCGAACGCCGCTCCGTTCTACGCAGCCATGGGGGCCGTGCAGTATGCGACGAAGCCGACCGCCGAGCCATCCTGGACCCTGCACATGTTCCGTTACACCCTCTCAAGCTAGCTAGGGCGTTTCTTTCGGTCCATCGTGCGGACCAGATGTGTATGCCGGCGATGTGTTCCAAGAGGCGGGGCGGGGGAAGAACTCCCCGCCCCGCGTCCCGCGCGCCCGGTCAGCCGTCGAGCGACGTCATCACGTGCTTGATCCGCGTGTAGTCGTCGAAGCCGTACGACGACAGGTCCTTGCCGTAGCCCGACTTCTTGAAGCCGCCGTGCGGCATCTCCGCCACCAGCGGGATGTGAGTGTTGATCCACACGCAGCCGAAGTCCAGCGACTTGGACATCCGCATGGCACGCGCGTGGTCCTTCGTCCACACCGACGACGCCAGCGCGTACTCCACGCCGTTCGCCCAGTCCAGCGCCTGGGCCTCGTCCGAGAAGGACTGGACGGTGATGACCGGGCCGAAGACCTCGTTCTGGATGATCTCGTCGTCCTGCTTGAGGCCGGAGACGACGGTCGGGGCGTAGAAGTAGCCCTTGTCGCCGACCCGCTGGCCGCCCGCCTCGACCTTGGCGTGCGCCGGCAGCCGGTCGATGAAGCCGGTGACCTGGTCCAACTGGTTGGCGTTGTTCAGCGGCCCGTAGAGCACGTCGTCGTCATCCGGCGCACCCGTCTTGGTCTCGGCCGCCGCCTTGGCGAGCGCGGCGACGAACTCGTCGTGGATGGAGTCCTGCACGAGCACGCGCGTCGCCGCCGTGCAGTCCTGTCCGGCGTTGAAGAAGCCCGCCACCGAGATGTCCTCGACGGCCTTGGCGATGTCGGTGTCCTCGAACACCACGACCGGAGCCTTGCCGCCGAGCTCCAGGTGGACGCGCTTGACGTCCTTGGCCGCGGAGGCGGCGACCTGGATGCCCGCGCGTACCGAGCCGGTGATGGAGGCCATGGCGGGGGTCGGGTGCTCGACCATCGCGCGGCCCGTGTCGCGGTCGCCGCAGACGACGTTGAAGACGCCCTTGGGGGCGATCGCACCGATGATCTCGGCCATCAGCACAGTCGACGCGGGCGTGGTGTCGGACGGCTTCAGCACCACGGTGTTGCCCGCGGCCAGCGCCGGGGCGAACTTCCACACCGCCATCATCATCGGGTAGTTCCACGGTGCGACCTGCGCACAGACACCGACCGGCTCGCGGCGGACGATGGAGGTCATGCCCTCCATGTACTCGCCGGCGGAGCGGCCCTCGAGCATGCGCGCGGCGCCCGCGAAGAAGCGGATCTGGTCCACCATCGGCGGGATCTCTTCGGTGCGGGTCAGCCCCAGCGGCTTGCCCGTGTTCTCCGACTCGGCCGCGATCAGGTCCTCGGCGCGCTCCTCGAAGGCATCGGCGATCTTCAGCAGCACCTTCTGGCGCTCGGCCGGCGTGGTGTCGCGCCATGCGGGGAAAGCGGCCGCGGCAGCGTCCATGGCGGCATCGACGTCCGCCTGGCCGGAGAGCGGCGACGTGGCGTACACCTCGCCGGTGGCAGGGTTGACGACGTCGATCGTCCGTCCGTCGGCGGCGTCCTTGAACTCCCCGTTGATGTAGTTGCGCAGACGACGCGGCTCGGTGGTCACTGTTGCCACCCCTCCTTGAGATGTCCGATGGGTGAGACACCCCACCCTAAACGCTTCTCAGACGTTTTCAACAGGCCCGACCCCCTGCTCCTTCGGATTCCGTGAGATTCGCGCCCTTCAACAACGAATTTCATCACTCAGGGCTTGCCAGACCGACGAGTCCCAGTGCAGAGTGTCGTCGTGGCCAGTCGTAGCGCAGACTCCAGGAACGGGACCGGATTCGGTTCGTCGACCCCGACGATCGATGCGGTCTCCCTCGCAATCATCGAACAGCTCCAGGAGGACGGCCGCCGTCCTTATGCCGCGATAGGCAAGGCCGTGGGCCTTTCCGAAGCGGCCGTGCGACAGCGCGTCCAGAAGCTGCTCGATCAGGGCGTGATGCAGATCGTCGCCGTCACCGACCCGCTCACCGTGGGCCTGCGACGCCAGGCGATGGTCGGCATCAGGGTCTCGGGCGACCTCGACCCTGTGGCGGATGCGCTCACGGCCATGGCCGAATGCGAGTACGTGGTGATGACCGCGGGCTCCTTCGACCTGATGGTGGAGATCGTCTGCGAGGACGACGACCACCTGCTCGAAGTGATCAACAGGCGGATCCGCGCGCTCCCCGGCGTGCGCTCCACCGAGAGCTTCGTCTACCTCAAGCTCAAGAAGCAGACCTATATGTGGGGAACCCGATAGCCGTGAGCCAGGACCTCTCCAAGACTGCCTACGACCACCTGTGGATGCACTTCACCCGCATGTCGTCGTACGAGCACGCACCCGTGCCCACCATCGTGCGTGGCGAGGGCACCTACATCTACGACGACAAGGGCAAGCGCTACCTGGACGGTCTCGCCGGCCTGTTCGTCGTCAACGCCGGTCACGGCAGGCACGAGCTCGCCGAGACCGCCTACAAGCAGGCCCAGGAGCTCGCCTTCTTCCCGGTGTGGTCCTATGCGCACCCGAAGGCGATCGAGCTGGCCGAGCGTCTGGCCAACCACGCGCCCGGCGACCTCAACAAGGTCTTCTTCACGACCGGCGGCGGCGAGGCGGTCGAGACCGCCTGGAAGCTCGCCAAGCAGTACTTCAAGCTGCAGGGCAAGCACACCAAGTACAAGGTCATCTCGCGTGCGGTGGCCTACCACGGCACCCCGCAGGGGGCCCTGTCCATCACCGGTCTGCCCGCCCTGAAGGCGCCGTTCGAGCCGCTGGTCCCCGGCGCGCACAAGGTGCCGAACACCAACATCTACCGCGCCCCGATCCATGGCGACGACCCCGAGGCCTTCGGCCGCTGGGCCGCCGACCAGATCGAGCAGCAGATCCTGTTCGAGGGGCCCGAGACCGTCGCCGCGGTGTTCCTGGAGCCCGTCCAGAACGCGGGCGGCTGCTTCCCGCCCCCGCCCGGATACTTCCGGCGGGTCCGCGAGATCTGCGACCAGTACGACGTGCTGCTCGTCTCCGACGAGGTCATCTGCGCCTTCGGCCGGCTCGGCACCACGTTCGCGTGCGACAAGTTCGGCTACGTGCCGGACATGATCACCTGCGCCAAGGGCATGACCTCGGGCTACTCCCCGATCGGCGCCTGCATCATCTCCGACCGCCTGGCGGAGCCGTTCTACAAGGGCGACAACACCTTCCTGCACGGCTACACCTTCGGCGGCCACCCGGTCTCCGCAGCCGTGGGCCTCGCCAACCTCGACATCTTCGAGCGCGAGAGCCTCAACCAGCACGTCCTGGACAACGAGGGCAACTTCCTGTCCACGCTGCAGAAGCTGCATGACCTGCCGATCGTCGGCGACGTCCGCGGCAACGGCTTCTTCTACGGCATCGAGCTGGTGAAGGACAAGGCCACCAAGGAGTCCTTCAACGACGAGGAGACCGAGCGCGTCCTGTACGGCTTCCTCTCCAAGGCGCTGTACGACAACGGCCTGTACTGCCGCGCCGACGACCGTGGCGACCCGGTCATCCAGCTCGCGCCGCCGCTGATCGCCGACCAGTCGACGTTCGACGAGATCGAGCAGATCCTGCGCGCCGTGCTCACAGAGGCGTGGACGAAGCTCTAGTCTCCCCGCCGACCCCGCTGCGGCCCCTGCGTCACCGGCCCGGGTACCTCCATCCGAGTGAGATGGACGGTGCCCGGGCCGCGTGCTTCCCAGGACCCCGGCAGTGACTCCTTAGCGTGCCCAGTGACCGATCGGCCCTGTCTTCGTTCCCCCGTACGGGGGGCCGGAAATCTGATCAGAACCGAGGTGTACGCCATGGTTGCCCCGCCGGACAACGATGTGATCTGGGCTCGTTCCCTGCACCACGCCCACCGCGGCTCGCCGGCGCTCGTCGGTGTGTCGCTCGGCGTGCGGGAGGGCGAGATCCTCGCCGTGTGCGGTGCGCGCGGCAGCGGAAAGACCACGCTGCTGCAGTGCCTGTCCGGCCAACTCGTCCCGCAGCAGGGCGAGGTGTGGTTCAACAGCGCCCCTGTGCACACGATGCCCCCGCTGCAGCGCGAGCGGCTGCGTCGCGACCGGTTCGGCTGGATCGACCCCGAACCGACCCTCGTCCCCGAACTCAAGGCATGGGAGAACGCGGCGCTCCCCCTGCTGCTGCGCGGGGTCTCCCGTCGCGCCGCCAAGACCGCCGCCATGGAGTGGATGGAGCGCCTGGACATCGGCGCGGCTGCCGAGAAACGGCCCTACGCCCTCGTCCGCGCCGAGCAGCAGCGCGTCGCCGTGGCCCGCTCCCTGGTCACCACGCCATCCGTCCTGTTCGCCGACGAGCCGACCGCGACGCTGCACAGCATCGACCGGGCCCATGTCCTGCGTACGGTCACCGCGGCGGCCAGGTCGCACCGCATCACCATGGTGCTCGCCACGCACGACCCCGACGTGGCGGCGATCGCCGACCGGACCGTCGTCATCGCGGACGGGCGCCGGGCGGGCTCCCCGGCCTCCTACGACGCGGAAGGCCGCGCCGCGTGCTCGCTCTCCGTCTAGCCCGCGGCGCCGATGCCCTCGTACAACTGCGGCGGCTGATGGTGGCCGCGGCGTCCGCGGGCGTCGGGTTTCTGCTTCTGTGCACGCTGACGTACGCGCTGTCCCACCCGGCCGACTCCGGGGCCGCCACTCTGCGTCTGCTGTGGTGCCTGATCCCGCTCGCCGCGACGGTCTACTTCGCGGTGGCCGTGGCCCGCACCGACCCCGGGACCCGCCCGCGGGCCGGTCTGTCGGCCGTGGGCCTCGGCCCCGCCCGGCTGACCGTTTTCGCTGCGGCGACCACCGCCGTGGCCGCGACGCTCGGAAGCGCGGTCGCCCTGCTGTTCTTCCTGCATCTGCGGGGCGACCTGGCCGGGCTGCCGTTCGACGGGGCGGCCGCCGAACTGCTCGCGGCTGACGAATCGCTTCCGCTGGGCGCGGCTCTGACTCTGCTGGCGCTCGTGCCCGTTGCGGCGTCGGTCTCGGCCGCCGTTGCGCTGCGGCCCCGGTCGTCCGAACAGGGAGAGGACGGGGCGCCCGCGACCACCCCCGCGGGGCTGCCGTGGGGTGTCGCCCTGATTGCCGTGGGACTCGCCGTCGAGACGTACGCGAGCGGCCGCCCGTCCGGCGACGAACTGCCCGTACCCGGCCAGGTCGCCGGGCACCCCGCCGGTGTGCTCGCAGGCTGGGCGCTGACCGCGATCGGACTCTGGCTGGCCGGTCCGGCTCTCACCCATCTGTGCGGCCGCGTACTGCAGGCAGTGCGTCCCGGCGCGACCCGGTTGCTGGCCGGCCGTGTGCTCATGGAGGAGTCCCGCCGCATCGGCCGGCCCCTCGGCGTGGTGTGCGCGGTGGCTTCGGGGACGCTGGCGGCGACCGTGCTGTACGGGAACACGCCGCGCCCCTGGGGTCCCCTGACATCGCTGGGCGCGACGCTGATCATCGTCTGCACCATCTCGACGCTGCTGACGGCGGCTTTGGAGGCCCGGCAGTCGCGCACCGCGACGACGGCCGCCCTGCTGCAGCTGGGCGCGCACCCGACGGCGCTGCGTCAGGCGGCGGCGCTGCGCGCCCTGGCCCTGCTGCTGCTGTTCGGGCCGCTGACATGGACGGTGGCCGCCCTGGCGGCGGCGCCGCTGAAGGGCTAGGCCCCGTCCCGGGAGCCCGTGCCCGCGACCGATCCGACGGTCCGGGCTCTTCGGGGCGTGGGCCCCGGCGCCGCGTACCCGTCCCGGATGCCTATCGTGGGCCCATGACGCACTCCGGGAGCCATGCACACGACAACGAGATCGAATCACTCGAGGAGTTCGACGAGGTCGTCTCGCGGGGTCCGCTCACCGGGCATCGGGTTCAGGCGGTCGATCTCACGCACCGCACGGCCGCACTGCTCGATCGCGACACCGGCGGTTCGGTGTTCCTGGGATGTGCCATGGAAGCCGACGCGGCGGCCAAGGTCCGCGCGGATGGTGCACTCGTCTTCCCGCCGGTGCCGGATCTGCCGTTCTCCCCGTACCGCGGACTGCTGTACACCGCCGACGAGCTCTTCTCGGGACTCGACGGCGGATACGACGCCACGCCCGACGCCCTCACGTACGCATGGTTCCAGCGCACCAAGGCCGACGGTGACATCTTCGCCTCGATGCTCCGCTCGATCCACGACGACGCCATCTCCGACGCCCTGGACGAACTCCTCGTCGGCGCACAGGTGGTGGGCGTGATGGGCGGGCACGCGATGGGCCGGGGCACCCCGGCGTACGCGGGTGCCGCGCGGCTGGGCAGGGACCTTGCCCGCGGCGGTTTCACCGTGGCGACCGGCGGCGGGCCCGGTGCGATGGAGGCCGCCAACCTCGGCGCCTACGCCGCCCCGCATCCGGAGGAGATGCTGGAGGACGCGCTGCGACTCCTCGCGAAGGCACCGTCGTTCACCCCTTCGGTGACGGACTGGGCGCAGGCGGCCTTCGAGGTGTGCCGGCGCTGGCCGGACGGCGGTGACTCCGTCGGCATCCCGACCTGGTTCTACGGTCATGAGCCGCCGAACGCGTTCGCCGGGCACATCGCCAAGTACTTCGCCAACGCCACCCGCGAGGACGGTCTGCTCGCCCGGTCCGGCGCGGGCGTGATCTTCCTGCCGGGCGCTGCCGGGACCGTGCAGGAGATCTTCGACAACGCGACCCCGAACTACTACGAATCGCGCGGCGAGCCGACTCCCATGGTGCTGGTGAACCGGGCCCACTGGACGGAGTGTCTGCCCGCCTGGCCGCTGCTGCAGTCGCTCGCCCGGGACCGGTCGATGGAGACCCGTATCGCACTGGTCGACTCGGTCGACGAGGCGCCGCAGGCGCTGCGGCGGCTGCGGGACGGCACGTAACAGGGACGGCGCCGAATACGGTCCGTCAGTCGTCCCGGTCCAGGACCACCACGTCGTCCGCGGCGAAGACGACGCCGACGGCCGCCCCCTCCTCCGGAGCGTCCCGCAGGGAGCATTCGGCCTCCAGCGCGGGACCGTCCGCGGGCCGGAGCCGTACCGCGACATGGCTGCCGCGGAAGGTGCGCGAGGCGACGACTGCCTCCAGGCCCTGGCCCGGTTCCGTGAGGCGGACGCCGGGC
Organism: Streptomyces sp. NPDC043812; assembly: GCF_056436245.1. Taxonomy (NCBI): domain Bacteria; kingdom Bacillati; phylum Actinomycetota; class Actinomycetes; order Kitasatosporales; family Streptomycetaceae; genus Streptomyces; species Streptomyces sp. NPDC043812. Next base: position 4,863 of record NZ_JBWKCY010000030.1, on the reverse strand, counting down.
GGCCGTACGAGAAGGGTGCGTTCGCCCTGCGGCGAGCCGTCCGGGACCGGGACCTTGCCCCAGACGGTGTCGGCGACCGAGCCGCTCACCGTCGCGGGCACGACATTGTCGAAGCCGAGGAAACGGGCCACGAATCCCGACGCCGGCCGCTGCCACACCTGCAGCGGAGTGCCGGCCTGGGCGATGCGCCCGTCCCGCATGACGACGACGCGGTCCGCGAGTGCGAAAGCCTCGCCCTGGTCGTGGGTGACGGCGAGCACGGTGGTACCGAGCCGGCCGAACAGCCCGCGCAGTTCGACGACGAGCCTTTCGCGCAGCCCGCGGTCCAACTGGCCGAGGGGCTCGTCGAGCATCAGCAGCTTCGGCTCCGGCGCGAGCGCCCGGGCGAGCGCCACCCGCTGCTGTTCGCCACCGGACAGTGCGGCGACGGAGCGACGCTGCGCCCCCGGCAGACCGACCAGCTCGAGCAACTCGTCGACCCGTCCGCCCTGTTCGCCCCTACCCACGCCTCGCATACGCAGACCGAAGGCGACGTTGCCCGCCACATCGCGCTGCGGGAAGAGCTGATGGTCCTGGAACATCAGCCCGACGCCGCGCCGGTGGGCGGGCACGCCCGCCTGGTCGGCTCCCGCTAGCAACACCCGTCCGGCGTCGGCCTGCTGAAGTCCCGCGACCACCCTGAGCAGGGTGGACTTGCCACTGCCGCTGGGACCCAGCACACAGACGATCTCGTGCTCGGCGACCTCGAGGTCCACCGCGTCGAGCGCAGGGCGCGATCCGAACCGTACGCTGACGCCCTCCAGTTCCAGCAGCGTCATCAGAACTCCCTGGAGGTCGTGTCGGTGCGGATTCGTTCGAGGAGGAGCAGTGCGACCGCGCACACGACCATCAGGATCGTGCTGAGCGCCATCGCCTGCCCGTAGTTGAGCTCGCCGGGGCGGCCGAGGAGGCGAGCCACGGCGACGGGCAGGGTCGGGTTGTCCGGGCGGGCGAGGAAGACCGTGGCACCGAACTCGCCGAGGGAGACGGCGAACGCGAATCCCGCGGCCACCAGCAGCGCCCTGCGCACGAGCGGCAGATCGACCTCACGCCAGACCCGCAGTGGCGATGCGCCGAGCACGGCCGCTGCCTCGCGCAGCCGGTCGTCCACGGCACGCAGGACCGGAACCATGATCCGTACGACGAAGGGGATGCCGACCAGCGCCTGCGCCAGGGGCACCAGCATCCACGAGGCCCGCAGGTCCAGGGGCGGCTCGTCGAGGGTGATCAGGAAGCCGAAGCCGACGGTCACGGCCGAAACCCCGAGGGGCAGCATCAGCAGGGCGTCGAACCCGCGCACGAGCCGTCCGGACGGAGTCCGGGTGACGGTGAGCGCCGCTGCGGCGAGCCCGCCGACCACGACCGAGACGGCGGTCGCGACGAGCGCGTACTGAAGGGAGTTGGCCACGGCCTCGATCGGCGGGACAAGGAACGCCCCGCCGCTCTCGTCGAGACGGGTGAGCGCGCGGTAGTAGTCGAGGCCATAGCCGCCGGGGGTGTCGAAGGACCGTTCGACGAGCACGACGAGCGGTGCGATCAGGAGCAGGACGACGGTGACGAGGACACCGCCGAACAGTGACCACTGGGCCGCACCCCGCGGTCGGCGGGCCGTGCGGGCCGGGTCGACGAGCTTCAGCGCGCTCTCCCGCTTGCGCACGGTCCGGGCGTGCACGACGAGGACCGCGACGACCGCCACGAGTTGCACGAGCGTGAGCACGGCAGCCGTCGGCAGGTCGAGGAACTCCGCCGTCTGCCGGTAGATCTCGACTTCGAGCGTGGAGAAGGCCGGGCCGCCCAAGATCTGCACCACGCCGAAGGAAGTGAAGGTGAACAGGAAGACCATGAGAGCGGCGGCCGCGATGGACGGCGTGAGGGCGGGCAGCGTCACCCGCCGCCAGGCCGCGAACCGTCCGGCGCCCAGCACACGGGCGGCTTCCTCCTGGCGCGGGTCCAGCTGCGACCACAGGCCGCCGACGGTGCGGACGACCACCGCGTAGTTGAAGAAGACGTGTGCGAGGAGGATGGCCCAGACCGTGGTGTCCAGCCGCAGCCCCCACAGTTCGTCGAGCAGGCCGCCCCGGCCGAGGAGCGCGAGGAACGCGGTGCCGACGACGACGGTCGGCAGCACGAACGGCACGGTCACCACGGCACGCAGCACCCGCTTGCCCGGGAAGTCGAACCGGGCGAAGACATAGGCGCCGGGCAGCGCGATCAGCAGGGTGAGCACTGTGGAGGCGAGGGCCTGCCAGGTGGTGAACCACAGGACGTGCAGGATGTCGGAACGCCCGAGGACCTCGCCGAACCGGCCGAACTGCCAGGTTCCTTCGGCGCGGAGTCCCCTGCCCACGATCGCGGTGACGGGGTAGGCGAAGAAGACGGCGAAGAACACGACGGGCCCGGCGATCAGGGCGAGCCGCGCCGCGTTCCCGCGCAGGGACTTCCTTACTTCAGGACGAGCGAGGACCACGACCGGACCCACTGCTCACGGTTCGCGGCGATCGTGCCGGGGGCGACGGTCTCGGGCTCGTCGACGACGACACCATGCTTGGTGAACAGCTCCGGAAGCTGCGCACCCTCGATCACCGGGTTCACGAACATGTTCAGCGGCATGTCCTCCTGGAACTTCTTGGTGACCAGGAAGTCCAGCAGCGCCTTGCCGCCCTTTTCGTTCTTGGCTCCCTGAAGCAGTCCGGCGAACTCGATCTGCCGGAAGCAGGTGCCGGTGGCGACCCCTGTGGGGGCCTCGGCGGGCTGCGGGTCAGCATAGAGGACCTCGACGGGCGGGCTGGAGGCGTACGAGACCACGAGGGGCCGGTCGGCCTTGGCCTTCTTGCCGCCCGCGGAACCGGAGAACTCCTCGTTGTACGCCTGCTCCCAGCCGTCGACGACCTTGACGCCGTTGGCCTTGAGCTTCTTCCAGTAGTCCTGCCAGCCGGATTCGCCGAACGCGCCGACGCTGCCGAGCAGGAAGCCGAGACCGGGCGAGGAGGTGGCGGCGTTCTCCACGACGAGCATGTTCTTGTACTCGGGCTTCGCGAGGTCCGCGAACGTCTTCGGCGGCGCGAGCTTCTTGTCGGCGAAGTACTTCTTGTCGTAGTTCACGCAGATGTCGCCGGTGTCGACGGGCGTGACACGGTGCTTGTCCGCGTCGAGCTGCACCGCGTCCGCGACCTGGCCGAGGCCCTCGGCCTCGTACGGGACGAACAGGTCGTTGTCGAGGGCCCGTGAGAGCAGGGTGTTGTCGACGCCGAAGAAGACGTCGCCCTGCGGGGAGCCCTTGGTGAGGATCTCCTTGTTGAGCGCGGCGCCCGCGTCCCCGCTCTTGAGCACCTTGACCGTGTACCCGGTCTGCTTGGTGAACTCCTTGAGCACCGCGTCGGAGGCGGCGAACGACTCGTGGCTGACGAGCGTCACGGTCTTGGACCCCTTGCCCGTGCCGGAATCCTTGGACTCCTCCCCGCACGCCGCGAGGGTGGTGACGCCGACGGCGGCGGCGAGCGCGGTGCCGATGGCACGCCGAAGCTGGCTGTTCATAATGGTGCTGACTCCCTACGCCGGTATGACCCGGATCAGGTCCGAGGGTCTGCGGCCCGTGGCCGTGAAGGCCTCGCCGCACTCTCAGCGCTGTTCTGCGCTCCCCTGTCGGAATGCTTCTTTGTTCGATTGTGCGAATGCACAGGGCACAGTATCAGCCATGGCCGAGGGCCCTGCGGTCACCGTTCCTGCGCCGCCAGCTGTCCGCAGGCGCCGTCGATCTCCTGGCCGCGTGTGTCCCGGACGGTGACCGGCACGCCGTGGGCGGCGATGGCGTCCACGAACGCCTTCTCGTCCTCGGGGCGCGACGCGGTCCACTTCGAACCCGGGGTCGGGTTGAGCGGGATCAGGTTCACATGGACCCGCTTGCCCTTGAGCAGGCGTCCCAGCAGGTCGCCTCGCCACGCCTGGTCGTTGATGTCGCGGATCAGCGCGTACTCGATGGAGATACGGCGGCCCGACTTCTCCGCGTACTCCCAGGCGGCGTCGAGAACTTCGCGGACCTTCCAGCGGGTGTTGACCGGGACGAGGGTGTCGCGCAGTTCGTCGTCCGGTGCGTGCAGCGAGACGGCGAGACGGCACTTGAAGCCCTCGTCGGAGAAACGCTGCATCGCGGGCACCAGGCCGACCGTGGAGACGGTGATCCCACGCTGGGAGAGACCGAGGCCGTCCGGCTCGGGGTCGGTCAGCCGGCGGATGGCGCCGACGACCCGCTTGTAGTTGGCCAGCGGCTCACCCATGCCCATGAACACGATGTTCGACAGCCGGGACGGCCCGCCGGGGACCTCGCCGTCACGCAGGGCGCGCATGCCGTCGACGATCTGGTGCACGATCTCGGCGGTCGACAGATTGCGGTCGAGCCCAGCCTGCCCGGTCGCACAGAACGGGCAGTTCATCCCACAGCCCGCCTGCGAGGAGATGCACATCGTGACCCGGTCCGGGTAACGCATCAGAACGGACTCGACCAGCGTCCCGTCGTGCAGCCGCCACAGGGTCTTGCGCGTGGTGTCGTCGTCGCACGAGATGTGCCGCACGACGGACATCAGGTCGGGCAGCAGCTCCGTGGCGAGCTTCTCGCGTGCGGAGGCAGGGATGTCGGTCCACTGCGCGGGGTCGTGGGCGTACCGCGCGAAGTAGTGCTGCGACAGCTGCTTGGCGCGGAAGGGCTTCTCGCCGATCGCGGCGACGGCGTCCTTGCGCTCGGCGGGCGTGAGGTCGGCAAGATGCCGCGGCGGCTTCTTGGCTCCGCGGGGCGCGACGAAAGTGAGTTCTCCGGGCTTGGGCATGGTG
>NZ_JBWKCY010000029.1:0-99746 GCF_056436245.1 Streptomyces sp. NPDC043812 | reverse complement strand
CCGGTCCGACAACCGCTCACCCGACGACTTCACCTGTCCAGGCCTTGGCACACCACATCCAACGACCAACACCAGCCAAAGTCACCGGTATTGGGCCTAGGGCCAGTCTGAACAAACACCGCGTGGTTCCGCGGAGCCAGAGGATCGAACAGGCCAGCCACTGAACCTCTTTCGGCCCCTGCTGCAGGGGGAAATGAGCTGATCAGCAGGGATGCTGACGAGGCAGGGCCGGCCTCTGGTACGTGTGATCGCCTGATCAACTGTCGCCGGTTCCCCGAGGAACCCGGCCAACTGGTGACCGACTGTGGTCGCCGGCGGCGTATCGACTCCGGGCCCCACCGGTCTCGTTGCGGAGCCGGTGGTGGTCTTGTCGTGGTGGCCGAGAGCGTCCGCGACGGGCACGGGGCGGGAGAACGGCTGCGAACGGCGGGTGTTAACTTCCTTCCCGTGGTGGAGCACCAGGATGAGACCAGGGCGGCCTACGACGGGATCGTCGAGCTGTATGCGTCGATGTTCGCTGATCGGCTGGAGACGCAGCCGTTCACGCGGGCCATGGTCGGCACCTTCGCCGAGTTGGTGCGCGGGACGGGGAACCCGCGGGCGGCCGACGTCGGCTGCGGGCCCGGACATCTGACGGCCATGCTGCACGACCTGGGGCTGGATGCCTTCGGGCTCGACCTCTCCCCGGCCATGGTCGACCACGCCCGACGGGCCCATCCGGCGCTGCAGTTCGACGAGGCGCGGATGGAGGCCCTGCCTGTCGAGGACGGCGCGCTCGGCGGCCTGCTGGCCCACTACTCGATGATCCACACCCCTCCTGGGGAGCTACCCGCGCTGCTCGCCGAGCAGGCGCGTGTCCTGGCACCAGGTGGCCTGCTCCTGGTCTCGTTCTTCGCGACCGACGGGCCCGAGCCGGTCCGCTTCGACCACAAGGTGACGCCCGCCTACAGCTGGCCGGCGGACCGGTTCGCCGAGCTGCTGGCCGGGGCCGGGCTCGTCACGTTCGCCCGGCTGCTCCACGACCCGGCCTCGGAGCGGGGCTTCCTCGACGCCCACTTGCTGGCCCGCCTCTGCTAGAGCATGGCCGGCTGCGGCGGGAACTCCGACTTCGTTCAGGAGCTCGGATGTTGTCGAGGTTCGCGATGTGTTCCAGCAGCAGGTCGGCGACGGGTGCGGGAACGGGCGAGGCCGGTTCCCCGAGCCGTAGCAGCACGGTGTCGCCGTCGCGGATGATGTCGTCGACGCCGAGCCGGACGATGCGGCTCACGGGCTGGGCGTAGAGGAGCACGATGACTCCGGCGAGCCCGGCGAAGACGTGGAAGACGAGCCGGCCGCCGGGGGTGGTGGTGTCCAGGCGCTCGTGCAGCGAGCAGAGGCCGATCTCGCGGCGCCGCAGTTCGCGCCAGGTGGCGCCTTCTTGCGCAACCCGAGCCAGCGAGCACCGCTAGATGCTGTGGGAGCCGTCGCGCAGAGCGTCGAAACAGTCGGACCGAGCGCTGTCGGCCTGCTGCGGCAGGTCGTGACCGGCCTGGTCGGTCCGGGGGAGGTTGAGAGGGCGCGCATCGTTGCGCTGCCATCGGTGACGAGCGCGGGCAACCTGGAAGTTTCTTCGGGTGCCGGGGCATTGAGGGACGTGACCGGGGCAGGCGGGCCGGTGAGGGCTCCTGTCGCGCTTCCCCCGGTGCGGCAGGAGCCCTCGATGTGTTCGCACGTGCATGCGAGGTGAAACCTGGTGTGCGAAGAAACGTACAGAACGGCTGTTACCAAGATCGGCTCGAGCGTTCGGGTGGCGCGCCGGGTGGCGCGACCGGGTGTGCGCCGGAGCACGCAAGGGCTTTCTGTTGATCCTTCAACGGGTGGGTGTAGCGGTCAGTGAATGTCAGGGCCACGCCCGTCGCATATGCGTGTTCTGTGCAGGCGACAGTTACGGAAATGTCAGCACTCGGTAACCGGCCCCGGTTGTCCCGCCACCGGCTTCACGGAAGCTCCACAGTTTGGTTCCTCGGTCCACACGGACCGGGAACCCGCACCGCCACCACCTGCCTGTATCGGCCGGTGGGGCACCGTTCTTGAGGAGACATCACCTATGTCCGCTTCTTCGACCGCCCGCCGTATCGCGGCGACCGTCCTCGCCGCCGGCGCCGTCGTCACCGTCGTCGCTGTGCCGGCCTCCGCGCACGACGGCGACCGCCACCGCCAGCAGCCGCGGGTCGAGATCAGCCGCGTGCAGGCGGACAGCCCCGGACGCGACAACGGCTCCAACCGCTCGCTGAACGCCGAGTGGGTCGAGGTCACCAACAACAGCCGCCGCTCGGTGAATCTGGACGGCTGGACGCTGCGCAACAGCGACGGCGACCGCTACCGCTTCAACAACGTCCGCCTCGCCGGCCGCGCCACGGTCCGCATCCACACCGGACACGGCCGCGACTCTCGTGCCGACCTGTTCCAGGACCGCAGCCGCTACGTGTGGGACAACCGCTCCGACAAGTCGACGCTGCGCGACGACCACGGCCGCACCGTCGACACCAAGTCCTGGGGCCGCCACCACCGTCACTGATCCAGTCGGCAGGTGAGCCGGGGCGTCCGCCCGTCCATGGCGGACGCCCCCAGCTCGCCGGCAGGACGCTGAGCGTGTGTGCTGGGCAGCCTGACCTGCCCGGCGCACACCCGCACCGCCACCTGTCACACCGGCCGTCCGGCAGCAGAACACACCGTGAAGCCGAATGTCCGGGACAAGAAATTTGAAACCGCAACCAGCAACTCGTTCCGTCTGTAGGCTTCTGCCGCTCATCAGCACTATTGAGGGGGGACCTCACCATGCGCACCACCCATGCCGCCATAGCCGCTGCCCTCGCGGCCGGCACACTCGCAGCCTTGACCGCGGGCCCGGCTCAGGCCGCCGAATACTCCTCAGCGCTCAAGGTCGCCGGCGTCCAGTACGACGCACCGGGCCGGGACTCCAACAGCTGCTCCACCGGCAACACCCGCCACGAGTACCTGACGATCAAGAACTACTCGTCCTCGGCGACCGTCAACCTCAAGGGCTATGTCGTCAAGGACGCCGTCGGCAACCGGTTCACCTTCACCGCCAACCACTACCTGCAGCCCGGCGATTATGTGAAGCTCCGGGGCGGCAACGGCACCGACTCCGATGGCGGCAACGTCGTCTACCGCGACAACTGCAACTTCATCTGGAACAACGACCGCGACACCATCAACCTCTACAAGCCCACGGGCAGCCGCGCCGACGTCCACTCCTACACCAAGAGCGCGAACGACCGCGACGGCAACGGTTACGTCACCTTCCACTGACCCACGCCGCCACCGGCATGCGGCCGCTCGAGCCCGGGACACAAAGCGCCGGGCTCGATCGGCCTGCGCCATCGAGCGATCGTGCGGAAGTCCATGACGCCTGCGGAACGTCACGCGTCGCCTGGTCGGTCGCTGTTCGTCGATCAGCCATGTCGTGACCCGATCTGTCTGCTGGCGCACCAGGCTCCGGGCGTGTGCGGGCCCGAGGACCAGCACAGGAAACCGGGGGTATCACTGCATTGGCGACGAGCAGGCGTGAAAAGAGATGGTTCGGTGGCTTGGCCGTCCTGGGTGGGGTGTTGCTTCTGCTCCTGCTGAGGTCGTGTGGTGATGACTGTGACGACAAGGAGTCGGCGCCGGACGTGACGGTCACTGCGACCGTCACAACCACTCCGAGTCCAGCGGGGAGCCAGATCGGGGAGATGGTCGCTACCGCACGGGAGCGCATTCGGCGGATGGGGCTGAGCGTTGGCGTCCACGACGCCAGCGACAAGGACGAGACGCCCGCCGGCGACTGGACGGTGTGCTTCGAGAAGGCAACGCTGAGCAGGGTCGACTTCGCCGCCGTGCCGCATGCGGCGCCGTGTCCGAAGGGGGACGGCAAGCGCATCCCCTGGCCCGAGATGCTCGACGTGAAGGGCATCACCTACGCAGCAGCGGTGGAGAAGCTGGCGGGCCGGGCGGGCGACGTCGTGATCGTGGCCGCGTACGAGGACGAGAGCGCCTACGACACGAACAACGAGAACGGTGGATACGCAACGTGGAGAGTGTGCTTCCAAAGCGTCGAGGCCGGCACTGCTCTGGTGGCCGAACCGGAGATCCTCCTGCATGGCGTGGAGAACGGGGACGGCTGCCCGTCGGCCAGAGGGCTCTACAAGGACCCCGCCGCTGACCCTGACTACGTTTCCCCTGACCCGGGCCCCACAGCCGACTCCGACGCTGGAGTATCAGAAGACGACGACAGCGGCAGTGGGGGAGGCGGAAGCAGTGACGAGGACTACCACCCGGGCGACAAAGGCGGATGCCCACCCGGCGGCTGCTACAACCCCTGCCCGCCCGGCTGCCAGTAGGGTCGGTGGGAGCGCGCCAGGAGCACGGTCTCCGTCCGCCCCGACACCGCAGGGCAGCCAGTACGCGCGTCGCGACGGAACCTGCGTCTACTGCACACCGGGCTGGAACTCGATGCGCACATCGTCGGCTTCCCGAATGACAAAGACGTGGTCGGTCTTTGCCCTCCACCCGATGGGCACGGCGTAGTACCGCCCCTGGCGTGCCGAGATGATCCGAAGGCCCGTGTAGCGGTGGCGAAGGTGGACGTCCTCGCCGAGGTATTCGTATCGGAGTCTCGTTGCTGGTGCTGTGAGGCCAAGTGGCTGCGCGCTGTAGACCACCAGACCGGTGCGCGTGATCACATCACGGGCGTCGCTCCTGGCATTCTGCGCGCCCAGCTGGCCGGCGGCCAGGGTGACCGCCCATAGCAGGAACACTCCGGCGGCGAAGATCGACACAACTGTGTCCCGCAGGCCTCTCCGGCGATCCACGTCAGATTTCCGTGCTTCACCGAGCAGCAGGCCGACGGCGATGAGAAACGGGCCCGTCCAGCGATACGGGAGCAGCAACTGCCATTGCCACCACATGATGAGCAGGAGCAAGCCTGCCGCCACGACGACCAAGTAGTAGCGGGCCAGGGCCGACATGCACAGCGACGTGGCGCGCACCAACCCGCCGGGTAGTCCTTGGCGCGGCCGGCGCCCGCTGAGGCCAACCGCGATGAGCAGCACGACGGCGCACACGAGGACCGGGAAGGTCATCAGATGCAGGCTCTGCAGGACGAATTCAGCAAAGCCGAAGCCCAGAGAGAAGGGGGACAGGTGGAAGTAGCCGTAGTACGCGGTCGTATAGATGACGCCGACGTAGAACATCAAGGCGGCGATGAACGACGCCTGCGCGATCACGACATTGACCAGCGCGGTCGGCGACGCCCGGTCCGGGCCAGTTTGCTTGGCCGGCCGGGTCGGGCGAGGGTCCGTTTCGCTCACGTGCCGTCCGGCGTGGGCTCTTCAGGCGTGCGGTTCCCCGGGGACGGCGGGCAACCAGGAGCACCAGGGCAATCGGGGTAGTCCGACTCCGGCGGAGCGATGCCGGGTTCCTGCTTCTCAGACGGTCCTGTGCCCTTCGGAACAGCTGGAGGCCGAGAGATCGGCTCGCCGCCATAGGAAGGTGAGCTGTCGGACGGCGAGGGTGTGGGGCTCGGGGCTGCTGTCGCAGAGTTCGGCGACGACGGGGTGGGGCTCAGGGCTGATGTCGCAGGGCTCGGCGACGACGGGGTGGGGGAGGAGTCGTCCCCATCGCCGCCCCCTGCCGAACCACACGATGCGACAAGCCCGAGACACGCCGCGAACACGCCGATACGGGTCACCCAACCGAGGCCATGCCTCATACGCGCTCTCCGTGTCCTTTGGTGCGATAAGAGCGGAGCGTAACGCTGTTTCTGCTGCTCACTGAGGGTCCCACGGCAGCAGTGGCGCCTCACCGCTCGATCGGAGCAGCGCGGAACGCGCCGCCGGCAGCAGCAGGCCGATGCACCAGGTGGTCAGGCGCCTCGACCGACAGGAGGGCTCGTGCCTCCGCGTCCTGGAGAATCCCGACGACAAGCGTCTGCTGCCTGATGGAACAACGTACAAGCAGCACGGCGACCGGTACGAGTTGACGGCTGTGATCGCCGAGAAGTGCGCTGCGCCCGTACCGGTCAGGCAGTCTTCGCGCTGCGAAACGAGCGCCGGTAGCTGTCAGGTGGGACCCCGACGATCCGTTTGAACTGGCGCCGAAGTGTCGTGGCGGTACCCATGCCGGTGGCGAGGGCAACCGCCTCGATGCTCTCGTCGGTGGCCTCCAGCAGCTCCTGGGCGCGGCGTACGCGCTGGGTCAGGAGCCACTGAATCGGTGTCTGCCCGATCACTGATCGGAACTGCCGTCCGAGATTGCGCGGACTCGTATGCGCCCTCCGTGCCATGTCGGTCACCGTCAACGGCTGGTCCAGCCGTTGCTGGACCCAGGCGAGCAGGTCGGCAAGCACGTGGTCGCCCGAGACCTGTATCGGCGTAGCCACGAACTGGGCCTGACCGCCGGGCCGATGTGGCGGCATGACGAGGCGACGGGCGACGGAGTTGGCGATGGTGGCGCCGTGGTCGAGGTGGATCAGGTGCAGGCAGAGATCCACGGCGGCGGCCTTGCCCGCGGCCGTGAGCACGCTGCCGTTGTCCGTGTACAGCACGTCCGGGTCGACCACGGCCCGCGGATGACGTGCACTCAGTTCCGCGGCATGAGCCCAGTGGGTCGTGGCCCGCCGACCGTCCAGCAGGCCCGCGGCGCCGAGCACGAACGCTCCGGTGCACAGGGAGGCAACCCGGGCACCCGATTCGTGGGCCGCACGCACGGCTTCGATCAGCTCCGCCGACGGCGGATCGTCGATGTCGGCGCACGCCGGCACGATCACGGTGTCGGCGCCGACCAAGCCCTCCAGCCCGTGGTCAGGCTCGACCATGAACGGGCCGACCTGCACCGGGCCGGGCCCGCAGAGCAGTACGTCGTACCAGCCCGCCGTGGCTTCGCGCGGGGGATTGCCGAAGATCTCGTAAGCCACCGCCAGCTCGAAGTGCAGCAGGTGACCGGCGGTCAGCAGCGCGACAGTGGGCATGTCCGAAAGTGTACGGGTGATGTCGTTCCGGACCATCACCGTCGGGTCGCGCCCGCGGCGAGACTGGGCTCATCAGCACTTCGAGATGGGGAACTGTGAGTACAGCGGCTGCAGTAGTGGTCTACGGGGCGACAGGGCACACCGGTCGTTTCATCGTCGCCGAACTACGAAGGCGTGGCTTCGCCACTGTCATCTCCGGCCGTGACGCAGCTCAGTTGGGGGTGCTGGCCGCCGAGTGGGGAGATGTGGTGGTGCGGCCGGCCACCTTGGATGACGCGAGCTCGTTGGATCGAGCCCTCGCCGGAGCGGCGGCTGTCATCAACTGCGCCGGACCGTTCGCGGTGACGGCAGGCCCGGTCGTCGAGGCAGCCTTGCGCGCGGGGATCCCGTACGTCGACGTCGCGGCAGAGATCGAAGCGAATGTTTCGATGTTCGCCGACTATGCGGAAGCAGCACGCAAGACAGACACACCCGTGGTGCCGGCGATGGCGTTCTACGGTGGACTGGGTGACCTGTTGGTGACCGCGGCGATGGGGGAGTGGACTGCTGCGGACATGGTGCATGTCGCGTACGGCTTGAGCAGTTGGCATCCCACGGCGGGCACTCGGGTGGCGGGTCAGGTGTCCCATCAGCGTCGCGCGGGCCGTCGGGTGCGGTTCACGGACGGCGCGCTGGAATACCACAACGACAAGGCGTCAGAGCAGGACTGGCTCTTTCCGGAGCCTCTGGGCCGACGAGCGGTGATCGCGGAGTTCACCATGGCCGATGTCGTCACCGTTCCCAGCCACTTGGCCGTGCCTGAAGTCCGCACCTACATGACGGTCGAAGCCGCGAGGGACTTGGCCAAGGAGGACACGCCGGCGCCGGAGCCGGTCGACGCACTGGGGCGGTCGAACCAGACTTTCGTCGTCGACGTCCTGGTCCAAGCAGGTGGCGTCGAGCGACCCGCCACAGCCCGTGGCCAGGACATCTACGCGGTCACCGCACCACTGGTGGTGGAGGCTGTCCAGCGAATCCTGGCCGGGCACACGCGCACAACGGGCGTGGCCTCGGCCGGTGCAATGTTCGACGCAGCGGACTTCCTCCGGGCGCTGACCCCACACGTGTCGGTTGAGCTTCCGCACTGACCGGTCACGCGCTTGTGCCGCTGTCCCGGCACCACGAGTATTTGATCTTGGGGTCGATTCGACGCAGTCGTCCAGCCATGGGGGCCTGGTGCCGAATGCAGCCTCAACGCCGCGCGTGGCGGATCTTCAACCGTCCGAACCCCATGGTCCCGGAGATCCGGATCCTCGGCCCGCCGGAGTGGGGGTGCCGCCGGGCCTTGTAGTGCGTGTCCTTCCACCCGGTGTGCAGGTCTTCGAGGTCGACCGTCGCATCGCGAGGGACCGTGATCTTGGCATTGCCGGTGCCGAGTTGCAACTCGATGTCGACCACCGGATGGTCGATGACCGCCCGGGACAGGTCCAGGTGCACCCTTCCGAATGCGGACTCGACCTTGAGGATCCGAGGTACCCGCCATGCGCCGCGCCGCTGGATCCGTCCGCTGTGGGCGGCGATCGTGGACGGGGGGCCCGCATTCTCTGCCGGGAGCGAGGCCACAGTCGACACGAGCTCGTCGGCGGTCTTGGCGGTGAGCGCCTGGTGGAGGCCTTCGTCCATCTCCTCGTGCGAGATGTGCCCTGCGGCGTACGCCTCCTGAAGTCGCTGCACGGCCGTGTCGCGGTCGTCTTCGCTGATCAGTGACAACGGGTCTTCCGGCAGAAAGGTCACCGCCTCACTCTAGGGCCGTACCGGCGAGGCGAAAACATCAAAGTCCGTAGCGGGTAAGGGATTCGATGGGGCGGCCGGCCGCTCGTCATCATGGCCGTCACCGGCTGACGTGGCTCGGCTCCTCACAATCGCTGGCGGCTTCCCGGTCGAGGACGTCACTGGGGAGGTACGGCCGGATGCCGTCGAGGATGCGACGTTGCTCGCGGTCGATGTGCTGCTGCCACAGCGACAGAAGCTGCTCGATCCCGGGATCGTCGAGCGACGGGTCGAGTTGACGGATGCCGGCGCGGATACCGGCGGGTTCGTCGACGAGCGTGCCGAGCACGTCGAACACGACGGCATCGATCTCCAGCTCTGACATGGCGGAGGTCTCCTGAACGCGGCAGGGGCGTGAAAGTGGCCCGCCGGCGGCGTGCTGGTGGGCACGGTCGACGGACGCGCATTCGTCAGCACGGCCATCAGCGCGGGCGGTTGCGGCCGGGAGGCGGGTACTTCCTCTCCCGCAACTCGGGCAGCGAGTTTGGCCTGGGAGTCAACGGGGGCAGAAGCCGCCGTTCGGATCACCGGAGGCCGCCCTTCAGGTGATTGCCGGACTTCTGACGAGCCGGCCGCTTTCCCAGGGGTACGACGACTCAGCAGTGATGAATGCGCAACCCCGGTGAGGAGCTCGACGATGTACGCAGCAGTTCGGCGGTACGAAGGGGTGAGCGATCCAGCCGAGGCGGGACGCCTGGTGCAGGAGGGGTTCGTGCCGCTCATGCGGCAGGTCTCCGGCTTCATGGCCTACTACTGGGTCGATGCCGGAGACGGAGTGATGGTCTCGACCAGCGTCTTCCAGGACCGGGCCGGTGCCGAGGAATCGGTGTCGAGGGCGGCAGACTTCGTGCGGGACAACCTTGCGTCATTGCTCCCCAACCCTCCTCAGGTCATGGCCGGAGAGGTCGTGGCTTCCGCGTGAGAGTGTTCGGGCTGGAGCGTGCCTCTCCGATGGGTTGGTCAGTTGATCGGATGTGTCTGTCCGGTTAGTGATCACTGATGCGATGTGGGACCGGATCGAACGGCTGAGGCCCGCCGATCCGGTCCGTGGACGACGGTGGGCCGACCACCGCCGGGCCCTTTGGGCAATCGCGTGGAAGTTGACACCGGTTAAGAGCCGTCGCTGAACAATCAGGTCTCGATCACGCGCACGACCGTCTCACGACCGAATCTGGGCGACAGCCTCTAGTCCGCGGCTGCTCGCTCGGCCGCGCTGCGCTCGACGCAGAACTCGTTGCCTTCGGGGTCGCTCATCGTCGCCCAGCCGGTGCCGTCGGGGCGGCGGTGGTCGGCCACGAGGTTGGCGCCCAGAGCCAGGAGCCGTTCGATCTCTTCGTCCCGCGTACGGTCCTGCGGCTGCAGGTCGAGATGTACACGGTTCTTCACGGAGGCGGCCTTGCGCTCCGGGACCGTGACGAACAGCAGGGTGGCACCCGACGACGTGACAGTCGCTTCCGGGTCGCCCGGGTAGTCGTCGTCGGCCAGTGGAGAATCCAGGGCCTCTGCCCAGAAGCTGCCGAGGCCGTAGGCGTCGGCGCAGTCGATGGTTATGTGTCTCACCAGGGAAGCCATGCGCGTCACTATGTACGTGCAGACCACCGGCTTTCAAACTGGGGGGCTCAATTCACCCCGCCGGGCCAGCACTTGACAGGCTCCGCCGACCTGGAGGGGCAACGAGAACCGTACGGGTGGCCGCAGAGCTGACTGCAGCGCACCGAACGTTGTCGCCGGAATGCCGGGCCGGCCCCGATCGGTCGAACAGACACTCGCACTGGGCTGTGATGGTTCGCCGCTTCTGGTGTCGGCTGAAGGTCGGGTCATGGCGACCTCCGTCCGACTCCCGCTCCGCGGTGCCGTCACCGTGGATCAGGAAACGGACGACTGAGGCGTCATTCTCGGTCGTAACATCGCGGGCTGCCCAGGCGTGCTTATGACAGGACGCACTACGGGGTGCGGACGGAACACGGGAACAGAGGCACATGTCGACCGACGTAGAGTTCGACGCCTTCTACGCCGCCACGGCCAAACGGCTGGTCGCCACGGTCTACGCAATGACCGGGGACCTGGCCGAGGCCGAGGACGCAGTGCAGGAGGCTTATGCACGGGCCTGGCAGAGATGGAGCCGGCTCACACGGGAGGGGGACCCGTTGCCGTGGGTGCGCACCGTGGCATCCCGGCTGGCCATCAGCACCTGGCGGCGTACTCGCAATCGGTTGCGCGCCCAGCTGCGGCACGGCCCTGCGCCGGACGTGCCCGGGCTCTCCGAGGATCGCGTCGCCCTGGTAGCGGCGCTGCGCGAGCTGAGCCCGGACCAGAGGCGGGCGGTGGTGCTGCACCACCTGCTCGATCTGCCGGTGGAACAGGTGGCGCGCGAAACGGGTGCGTCGAGCGGCGCCGTACGAACCAGGCTCAGCAGGGCGCGCAAACTGCTCGGCGCCCAGCTCACGAGTATCGAGGCATGCGACGAGGGGGTTGTCACCAATGGCTGACGTCGAGGAAATGCTGGACGGCGTTCCGGTGCGGCTTGCGCCCGCACAGGCCGTACGTGCCCGTGGCGAGCGCCGCCGGGCGCGGCAGAGGGTGGGCATGGCCGCAGTCGTGGTGGTCGTCGCGACGGCAGTGGGTATCGGCTCGTGGACGGATCCGACGCCGGGGCCGCGCGGATCGCAGGTGGCCGCTCAGGGCGAGAACCCGTTCATGTCGCACGGGGTGGTGCAGCATCTGAAGCCCTCGGATCTCCCGAGGAACGCGGACCTGCACTGGAAAATCGACAACGAGCTCTCCGGCAGCGATGCGTCGCCGGCACTGCCGGAGGCCGGGCTGGGGCAGGTGTGCAACGGCCGGCCCGGTGGCATCGAGGAACCCGACCAGCAGTTCACCAGCACCTACACAGGTAAGGGCGATGCCAAGGCCCGGTACCGCGTCGCTCAGTACGCGACCTCTGAACAGGCCCTCGACGCGATCCGCGGACTCGGTCAGACACTGAGCGACTGCGGTCTGAAGGAGCGCAAGGACGGCGGCTACAGCGGCAGGACCAACGGCAACGGCCCCTTGCTCGACGTCGACGTGCGGCGCTGGGGAGCATGGGTCGGGGTGGTTGAGGCGCAGTACAGCCCGACATCCTGACGTGCAAGGACAACTTCGGTGGCGAAGGGAAACGCGGGGAACAGGCGGACGGCTCGGTAACCGCGCGACCGAGCCCTGCCCGGGACTCGGCTCGGAAGGACGGGCCCTCACGGTCCGGCAGACGGACGGCCACGTCATGGGTGGCGATCCGTCTCGCCGGCAGCCGGGGGCGCACGCCATACGTGCTGCGAGGTCGGGATTGGCGCCGGCCCACTGCAGGGAACGGCGCGACCGCCACCGCCGACTCGGGTTCGGCGGGGCGGTCATCCGGGAGCAAGTCCGGGGCCTCGGCCGTACGCGCGCAGCTCTCCACCGCTTCAGCGTCTCGATCGAGGCCCCACCCCTTCGGGCCACAACCGCGCGCTCAGCTGCCGGCAGCGCCGAACCACTCGGGCAGCCGGCTGAGGAGATCCTGCTGATCCTCACCGACCCACGCCACATGGCCGTCCGGCCGCAACAGCACCGCGGGCACGTCCAGTTCCTCGCTGACGTCGACGACGTGGTCGACCCGATCTGCCCAGCCCGCCACCGAGAGCCGGCCCGTCTGGTCGAGCAGCAACCCGCGGCCGCCGTGCATCAGTTCGTAGAGGCGCCCCCGCTTGAGCTCCACGTTCCGCAGCCGCCGGCCGAGCAGTTCATGCCCCTCGCCGAAGTCGTAGCGGACCCCGATCGCGGTGATCTTCTCGGTCAGGTACCGGTTCACCTCCTCGAAGTCCATCAGCTCCGACACCAGCCGGCGCACTGCCTGAGGACCCGGCTCGAGGGACATCAGCGTCATCTGTGCGCGGGTGTTGTCCAGCACGTCGGCGGCCACCGGGCGCCGTTCGATGTGGTAGCTGTCCAGCAGCCCCTCCGGTGCCCAGCCGTTGACCTCGGCGGCCAGTTTCCAGCCGAGGTTGAACGCGTCCTGGACGCCGAGGTTGAGCCCCTGCCCACCGGTCGGCGGGTGGATGTGCGCCGCGTCGCCGGCCAGCAGCACCCGGCCGGTCCGGTAGCGCTCGGCCAGCCGGGTGGCGTCGCCGAAGCGGGAGAGCCAGCGTGGTGAGTGCACGCCGAAGTCGGTCCCGGCGGTCACCTGCAGCTGCTGCTTGACCTCCTCGAGGGTCGGCGGGACCGTGCGGTCCTCGGCCACCCCCTCGGCGGGCACGACAATGCGGTACACCCCGTCCCCGAGGGGCATGGCGCCGAACCGAAATTGGGTCTTGCGGACTTCGGCCATCACGGCGGCCAGCGTCTCCGGCGGCACGGCCACCTCCATCTCGCCCAGCAGCGTCTCGACCCTTGAGGGCTCACCGGGGAAGCCCACGCCGAGCAACTTGCGCACCGTGCTGCGGCCGCCGTCGCAGCCGACGAGGTAGCGCGAGCGCAACTGCGTGCCGTCGGCCAGCTCGACGGTCACCCCGTCCTCGTCCTGGCTCAGCCCGACGAGTTCGCAGCCGCGCCGGATCTCGACGCCGAGTTCGGTGGCGTGCTCGGTCAGCAGGCGGTCGGTGGCCGGCTGCGGGATGCCGAGGACGTACGGATGTGCGGTGTCCAGCCGGTCCGGCGACGGCTTGGGGATTCCGGCGAAGAAACCACCGACCGGGTGCTGCCGGCCGAGCGCGAGGAACCGCTCCAGCAGACCGCGCTGGTCCATCACCTCGATGCTGCGCGCGTGCAGGCCGAGCGCGCGGACAACCCTGGTCGGCTCCGTCGCCTTCTCCAGCACGACCGCATGCACGCCGTGCAGCCGCAACTCGCCGGCCAGCATCAAGCCGGTCGGTCCGCCACCGGCAACGATCACGTCGATCATGAAAAGACCCCCCATTTGATCAAGGTTGCATTTCGGCCAGCTGCTCCGCTCCGTCCGCCGGCGCGCACACCCGCACCTGCGCGCCGAGTGCCTGCAATCGCACCGTGAGTCCCACCGGCGGTTCGACGTCCCGCGAGACCGATACGTCGACAGAGGCACACGTACTTCGCGAATCCCCGATTTCCGCAGACGCTGGCTTCGACCGGAGATTCTGCAGTACGACCAGGGTCTTGCCGCAAGGCCCCCCGTGCGCTATACGTTGAGAGTGGCAAGGAGCGGGTGACCTCCTTGCCTTTGCTTTGTCGTCCGCTGTGGACGGACACCCTCCTCCCGAAGCGGCGACGCGCCGGCTGCGGCCGCACCGCTGACGGGACCAGCGTCACCATTCGCCGGGGGACCCGCCTTCTCCGCTCCCGGAGCCCGTCGCTGACCTGATGATGTGGCCCTGCCTCGGCTGCCCCGGCCGCCGCGAGATCCCCAACTCGTCGCCCGAGGTACGGTCTTCATGTGATCTACCTGATTGGCGGCCCGCCGCGGGTGGGCAAGAGCACCCTCGCGTGGATGTTGCTGGACCGAGAGGGCCTCCCGGGATGCCCGACCGACGCTCTGGTGTCGATGCTGCAGCGCGCTGCGCCGGAGCACGGCGTGCGGCATGGTACGCATCCGGACAAGGCAGTGCCTGCCCAGACGTTCCTCGTCGAGTTCATCCGTGCAGCTGCGGAGGCTCTCGACGACTCCGATCCCCAGGATGGCTATGTGGTCGAGGGCGACATCGTCACGCCGGCGGCGGCCACGGCCGCCGCCGATCTCGGGTTGCCTCTGACCTCCGTATTCCTCGGAAATACGAAGCTGACCCCCGAAAACCTGCGGGCCGCCCCGGACTGGCTCGAGGGAGCCGATGACGCCACCTACCGGGAGATCGCCGCGTGGGTCAGGGACCAGAGCACTGCCCTGCGTGAAGCGTGTGCGGCCAGCGGCCATGTCTACGTCGAGTTGGGGACCGGCCACACACAGGGCCTCGAGCGGGCTTACACCACACTGGTCGAGAGGACCTGACCCGCTGCCGATGACAGGCCGGGCCCATCGCGTGATGCGTTGGCCGGCGAGGCGTCGCAGCTCGTTCATGTCACTGTTCTCGTCGGCGAGTTCGATGAGACTCGTTCCGTAGAGCCCGAGGAAGATGCCGCCCGGCGTGTTGAGGTCGTCGTTGTACAAGTGGAAGGCGCGGAGAGGAACCTGAGCTGCCGCCGCACAACAACTGCGGCCACGCCCATGTGGGGTGCGAGCAGAGTCTGCTCGCACCCCACAGCCGCCGAAACTCGCCGTGAGACAGCGGCTCCAAACAGTGTCTGCGTTCAGTTTCCGGTTGTGGTGAGATGCGGCGAGCGATCCCTGCGCGCGCTGAGCGGGACAGGTGCGCGCACTGTCTCGGTGGTCGGTTCCTGCGGATCGCGCAGGAGGTCCACCAAAGTGGCTCGGGCTCGGGCCACGCGAGAACGGACTGTGCCGATGGGGCAGCCGAGGGCGTCCGCCGCGTCCGCATACGGCAGGCCGAGCATCTGGGTCAGTACGAACGCTTCACGGCGTTCCGTTGGGACGGTCGCCAGCAGTTCGGCCAGAGCAACTCCCTCTTCGAAGCCCGGTGTTCGCGGCTGGTGCCTTTCCATCACCCTCTGCCAGTCGTCACGGTCGGAGAGCCGGGGGCGGGCGGCCGCATGCCGGAGACTGTCGACGACGGTGCGCCGAGCGATGGACAGCAGCCATGTCCGTGCGGAGGAGCGCCCTTCGAAGCGGTGGAGGCTTCCCAACGCGCGCAGGAATGTCTCCTGGGTGAGGTCGTCGGCTGCCTGCGGATCCGCGCTGAGATAGGCGACGTAACGCCAGATGTCGCGGTGCAGGGCACGGACGAAGCACTCCACCGCGCGCGCGTCGCCACTCCGGGCGGAGAGCGCGACGCGGGTGATCTCCTCATCCGGCACGGCTGGAGTCCGGCCGGACGATTCGGGCGCGTGTCGGTGAGGGCGTGCGAGGGCAGGGGGCATCGCCAGATGTCCTTCGAGTGTCGGTTTCCGACGCGCGCGGGGCGGCCGGTGAACGGTACGGCCTGCCGGATGGCATGACCGATGCCCGAGGCGCGGCTGAAGGCGCGCGTCGGGGTGCCGGCTGTCAGATGACAGCGATCCCGACAGGTGGTCCCCGTGTGTCACAGGATGAGGCGAGCAGGAGGCGCCGAAGGGGCACGGCGGTGCGCCTGCGGCGCACGCGCGTACGTGGTGCGCCGAGGGGTGGTGCGAGACGGACGACGAGGCGGAGGGGTGCCGACAGCCAGCCGGCGATCGCGCGGAGGGCACGGAAGGCGGTGCGTTCGCCGTGCGCGAGCCACAGTCCGCACAGCAGGGCTGCGATGAGGTGTGCTGCCGGCATGCCGACAGGCGACATGCCGGCCATGTCGTGACCGCCCCACATCGCGCCGTGGGCGAGATGTTCAGCGGTCTGGTGCGAGTGGCCGAGGGCGGACGACATGCCGTCGACGTCGTGGGATGTGGCCGCGGAACCCTGTCCCACGGCCCCGTGGCCGTCCGCCATCGGTGCGGACGGCATCCGGCAGAGCAGGTGGTCGGCCCACTGGCCGAGGAGTGATTGCCCCGGAGGCCGGGGCCAGGTCAGGGCCTGAGACAGCGAGAAGGCCGAGTGGAGGCCGGCCTGGACCGCCACGGTGGCCGTCGTCACCGCGCCCGTGGTGCGTTCGCGACCGGCGAGGGTCCATGCGACCGTCCCGGTCACGGCTAACGCGATGGCCAGGCCGGGCCAGGCGACGGGCGCGCCTGACATGAGGATGTGGCCGACGGCCGCGAGCAGCACACAGGTGGCCGCGAAGGTCGCGGCCCTCACTGCTCGGCAACATCGGCCTGAAGTCATGGCGGGCTCATCCTCGCACTCCTCTGCGGGGGCGGTGGAGGTTGGTACGGAAATCAGCGACCGGCCCCCTCATTCCACCTGGTGTGGCCCACGCCACAACTCGGCCTGGGAACTGGCAGGTTGACGCGTACGACTCCTGATCGCGGGCCGACGTCCGCGCGGCGGGAGCGAGGAGGCGGGCGTGAGGCAGCAGACGGCCCGGGCGGGCTCGGACGGCGGAGCGGTCGGTCCCGCCAGCAGTCGTTCCTTGACAGCCCTGCTCACATCGGCGATGGCGTTGTCCATGTTCCAGCTTTTCCTCCTCGGCGCCTTCGGGCCCCGGCTCACGGACGAGTTGGGCATCTCTCCTGTGGTGCTGGGGCTGACGACGACCCTTGGCTTCGGGACTGCTGCGGTGCTGTCGCCGCTGAGCGGCCGGTTGGTCGACCGCATCGGTCCACGCCGGGCGCTTGTCGCGCTGGCGCTGCTGACCGCGGTCGCGCTGGCTCTGATCGCCTCGGCTCCCGGGGCGGGATTGCTGCTGGGAGCCGTTGCGTTGGGCGGACTGCCGCAGGCGATGGCGAACCCTGCGACGAACAAGGCGATCATCGCGGCCGTGCCGCCGACCGCACGGGGTGCGGTGACGGGATGGAAGCAGTCAGGCGTTCAGTTGGGAGCATTCGCGGCAGGTCTGCCGTTCGCCGCGATCGCGGCCACGCTCGGGTGGCGGGGGGCGGTGTGGACGGCCTCGGCGGTGGCTGTCGGCGTCGCGATCTGGGCGGCGCGGCTCCTGCCCCAGGACAGTGTGGCGCCGCCCGCGGCCGGGCGCGCGTCGCTCGTTCCGCACGGGCATGTGGCGTGGCTGGCGGCATTCTCCCTGTTCCTGGGGGCGGGTATCGCGTCGGTGAACACCTATGTGTCGTTGTTCGGCGACCGCCGGCTCGGGATGGGGCCGACCGCTGCCGCCGCCCTCGTCGCCGTTCTGGGAGTCGCCGGCATCGCCGGCCGCGTGGGCTGGTCGAAGGCCGCACGGCCGGGGCGTGCCGAGTGGCTTCCCTCGGTGCTTGCTGTTGGCGCGGTCGGCGCCGCGCTGCTTCTGGCCGCCTCGGCGCGAGCTGCGTGGCTGGTGTGGGCGGCGGCCGTAGTCTTCGGCGTCTTCGCCGTCGCCGGCAACGCGGTCTCCATGGTGCTGGTGGTCCAACGGGCCTCCCCGGGCCGGGCGGGTCAGGACTCCGCGCTGGTCGCGGCCGGGTTCTTCGCCGGATTCGCGGTCGGACCGCCGCTGTTCGGCCTCCTCGCGCAGAGCGACCGCTATCCGGTCGGCTGGCTGCTCGTGGCCGCCGAGTTCACACTTGCTGCCGCCGTGGCGTGCCTGTGGGCCGTACGCGGCCGCAGCACCGGCGGAACGCGAAGGTGAGTGCGACCCCGTCCGGCTGGGCAGACGCCGCTCTGGACTCTGTGCTGGAACGCGTGGCGGTCACCCGTGCCGTGGTGGGATCGCGCTTCCCGCTGTACGCCGACCCCTGCACGGGGAGCTGGACCACGACCCGGCGCGGATCGTGGACCGGCGGATTCTGGGCGGGGCTGCTGTGGTTGAGGGCCCGCAGGACAGGCAGCGACGACGACCGGTCCGCTGCTGCCGCGTGCACCAGCGCACTCGCGGGCTGGGCGGATGCCGACACGGTGACCCGCGGTCTGATTCTCTGGTACGGCACCGCGCTCGCCGAACCGGGCACGGGCGCGGCGGAGTTGCGCGATCGTGCGGCTCGCGCCTGCCGTGCGGCGTTCGACAGCGAACTGGTGCTGGTGCCGTGGGGTGCCGCTCTCGGCGGCGAGCGGTTGCAGGCTCGTGCGGACGGGCTGCCCGGCATGCTGCAACTCCTCGTCCGTGCGGGGCCCGAGGGTGTCGTGGCAGCTGCCGGGCATCTTCGCAGCCATCTGGACCTGTGCCTGGCCGGCGGCCCTGGTGCGCGGATCCATCCGGCCTGGCGCTTCGGCGATCAGGGTTGCGGGTGGCAGCAGTGCGAGGACCCCGGTCCCGGATGGAGCCGGGGACACGCCTGGCTGTTCCTCGGCGTCGCCGACGCCGTGCTCCACCCGCAGATCGCCGGGGAAGAGCAGGAGTCGCTGGTGTCGGCTGCCTCACGGCTCGCCGACGCGCTTCTCGACGGACCGCCCGTACCGCGCGCCGACGCCACGCACCCGGAGGGGCCGGTCGACACCTCCGCGGCGGCGATCGGGGCCGTTGCCCTGCTCAAACTGGCCCGTGCCCGCGTACCGGGCGCCGGGCGGTACGAGGAACGGGCCGTGGCGGTCCTGCACAGCCTGACGACCTCGCACCTGTCCTCGGCGGGGGATGGCCGCCCTCCCGGAATGCTGCTGGACGGCTGTTACGACGCGGGCCGTGGCCTTGCGGTGCAACACGAGCTGATCTGGGGGGACTTCTTCCTCGCTCTGGGCCTGGCCCAGCTCGTCGGGCTGGTCGGCGTCAGCGAGGTGTAACGGCTCCCTCCGCCGCTCCGGCGCCGTCCCCGTAGCTGCGCAGGACCCGGCGGGCGACCGCGGTGATATGGAGCTCGTCGGGGCCGTCGAGGATGCGGGCCGCCCGTCCGACGCGGAACAGCGCGGGCAGCGCGGTGTCCGGGCCGAGCCCGGCGGCGCCGTGGACCTGGACGGCCGCGTCGGTGACCTGCTGGAGCATCCGGGCCGCGGCGACCTTCGCGAGGCCGACCTCCGTACGCGCGTCCCGTCCCGCGTCGACGAGAGCAACCGCCTCGTGCACGAGCGGCCGGGTGGTGCGCAGGGCGAGGAGCGCGTCGAACACGTGCTGCTGGACCAACTGGTGTGCGGCGAACGGGCCGCGAGAACCGATGCGGCCGACCGCCCGCTCACACATGAGGTCGAACGCCCGCTGGGCCTGGCCGAGCCACCGCAACGCACGCAGGGTGCGGCCGAGCTGAAGGCGCTCGCCGGCGACGGCCAGTCCGTGCCCCGGTGTCCCGAGGAGGTGGCCCGGGGGCACAGGGACATCGTCCAGTTCGATCTCCCCCTGGCCGGCCGCCCCGAGGACGGGTACCTCCCGCACGAAGCGGAATCCGGGTGCGTCGGTGGGGACCAGGAGCAGCGACAGCCCGTCGCGGTCACCCGGGCTGCCGCTCGTGCGCGCCAGGACGGTGACCAGATCCGCGTGCGCGGCCCCGGAGACGAACCACTTGCGGCCGCTGACCCGCCAGCCGCCGTCCGGGGACGGCTCGGCACGCGTCCGCGTGAGCAGCGGGTCGGTTCCGGGGACGTCGGGCTCGGTCATCGCATAGCTGCTGGACAGCTCCCCGGCCACCAGGCGTCGCAGATACCTGTCGCGGACCGCCGTGCCGGCGTGCCGGGCCAGCATCCCCGCGTCGAGGAGGGACGCCGAGCCGAGGGCCGCCGGGCCGTGGTCGCTCGCTCCCTCGGCTTCCGCCACCGCAGCGTACTGGCGCAGAGTCATCCCCCCGCCTCCCAGCTCCGTCGGAAGCGGAAGCGCCCACAGGCCGGCCTCCCTCGCCTCTCGGCGCAGTTCCCCGAGTGTGCTGCGAGCAGCGGGGCCGCCGGCGTCCAACTCGCCTTCCTTCGGGACGACTCGTGCGCGGACGAACTCCTCGACCCGCGCCCGAATGTGCTCCCCCTCCTTGTGGGCGGGTCCGGCGATGTGCGGGGACGTGGTCATGGCTTCTCTCCGGTCTGCCGGGAACTCCCGGCCACTGCGGTCCGACTGTCTGTTCCGTGGAACGGGTCGGGTGCGAGACCCGCACAGTTCCCGCAGTCGACACAACCTCGGGCGCTGCCACCGCCGCGCCGGGAGAGGAGAGGCATGGCGTCACCAGTCACCACGAGGACGGACCGGCCACTCGCATCACTCACCTTCGAGCCGTCAGGCCCGCCGCCGATCGCGCGGGTCGTCACGGACCACCTGCGGATGCTCGGCGCCGACTGCGGCGACCTTCGCGCTGCGGACGCCGGCGGGAGTGCACTGTCCGGCGGCGGTTTCGCCCCGGTCGGCGTCCTCACAGCATGGTCCGGGGCGGGAAGCTGCCTCACCGACGAGGCCACCGTGCAGGCGGCGACCGGAGTGATGGCCGTACACGGCCGCCGCGACGGCGCACCGCACGGCCTCGCCGCCGACTACGTCGCCACGGCCACCGGCCTGCTCACCGTGCAGGGGCTGCTTGCCGCCCTCGTCACACAGGCCCGGGGCGGCGCTGTCAGCCAGGTCTCCACCCGCGCCGATCTCGCCGGGTTGCTCGCGGTCTCCCAGTACCTCGCCGCCGCCGGGGCGGAGGAGGCCGAGGCGGCCGAACTGGCGCCCGGCGGCCCCCCGTTCACCTCGGCCGACGGGACCCTGTTCGAACTGGAGACACTCGACCCGGCCGCCTGGGCCCGGTTCTGGCGAGCCCTCGACGCCCCCAACGACGCGATACGAACAGGGTGGCTGCCCTTCCAGTTCCGCTACGCCACAGCGTGCGCGCCGTTCCCCGACGTCCTCCAACGCACTACGCGGCGGCACACGTTCGACACCATCACACGTGCGGCATCGCAGGCGGGGGCCGACGTGTGCCGTCTGCGCAGCCTGCGCGAGCGGGCTGAGGAGCACGACGGCGCCGCCCCGCTCTCGCTCTCTCCCCTGGGGCCCGGCCGGCCGGCCCGCACAGAGTCGGCCGGCCCGGGCGGACCACTGGCCGGAATCACCGTGCTGGAGGCCGGTCGGCGAATCCAGGCTCCGCTCGCCGCCCACCTGCTCGGGCTCCTCGGCGCCGACATCGTGCGCATCGAGCCGCCGGGCGGTGACCCGCTGCGCGGCATGCCGCCCGCCTGCTCAGGAGTCTCCGCGCGCTGGCTGGCCCTCAACCGCGGCAAGAAGTCCGTGGAGATCGACATCAAGGATCCGGGGGACCGGGACCGCTTGCGGGAGATGAGCGCAGAGGCGCACGTGTTCCTGCACAACTGGGCCCCCTGCACCGCGGCTCGCCTCGGCCTCGACGCGGACGACCTGGCGACGGCCAATCCGGCGCTGGTGTACGCGTACACGGGCGGCTGGGGCGACCGGATCGACGGCGCCCCGATGGGCACGGACTTCATGGTCCAGGCCCGCACCGGTGTCGGCGAGGCCGTCCGCCCCGAGGGCCAGTCACCTGCCCCCAGCCTGATGACGCTTCTGGACGTCCTGGGCGGACTGCTCGGCACGGAGGCGGTACTCGCCGCTCTGCTGCTGCGGGAACGTTCCTGCCACGGCGTGCGCGTCGACTCCTCCCTGCTCGGCGCGGCAGACATCCTGACCGGCCCCGCTCTGTCCCGCGCGGCCCGCGGGCAGAACCCCCGGCAGCCGGTGGGCTTCCGTCGGCCTCTGCCGACGGTTGACGGCTGGATCGCGCCGAGCGACGCCTGCGCCTCGGCGGCGGCAGCGTTCGACCTGACCGACCTGTCCACCGACGACGCCCTGCGCCGACTGCGTGACAGCGGGATGGCGGCCACCGCTGTCACCACCGACCTGTCCCGGCTCCACGACGACCCGCGCTTCTCCGGCTCGATCAGCCGCGACGCGCACGGAGCCCCTGCCGTTCCCGACCCCTGGAGCTTCGCATGACCCTCGCCCTGCACGACCTGCTGCCCGCCGGACTCCGTGAGTCCTGGGTCCTCGACGGCACCTGCCCGGACCTCGATCTCTACAGCCTCTACCGTGCCCGGCAGATCGCCGACGTGCACCGGACCGCCGTCGTGGATGCCATGGGCAAGCTCTGCTACACCGCGCTGGACCGCAAGGTCCGATGTCTGGCCACGGGGCTCAGAGACCTCGGCACAGTCCCCGGCGATGTCGTCGCCGTCCAGCTTCCCAACAACCGCAACGCCGTCATCGCCGACCTCGCCCTCGCCGCCCTGGGAGCCGTCGCCCTGCCGTTCCCCATCGGCCGCGGCAGCCTCGAAGCCGAATGCCTGCTGCGCCGGTCCGAGGCCGTCGCCGTCATCGCCGCCGCAGAGCACCGCGGTGCGCATCCGGCCGCCGATCTCCAGGCGCGCCGGACCGCGCTGCCCGCGCTGCGGCACGTCATCGCCGCCGGACCGGGCACGGTACCCGAGGGAACGATTCCGCTGTCGCAGCTCACCCGCACCGACGCGTGCGGCTTCACCCCGGCCCGGCCCGATCCCGACAGTGCGGCCCGGATCCTTGTCTCCTCCGGCTCCGAAGCCGAGCCGAAGATGGTCGCCTACTCCCACAACGCGCTGGCCGGTGGACGGGGCAACTTCCTCGCGTCACTCCTCCCCGACAGCGCCCCGCCGCGTTGCCTGTTCCTGGTGCCGCTGGGCTCAGCCTTCGGCTCGAACGGCACGGCGGTCACCCTCGCCAGGCACGGCGGCACCCTCGTCCTGCTCGACCACTTCACACCCGAAGCAGCCCTCGCAGCCGTACGGGAACACGAGCCGACCCACGTCCTCGGCGTCCCCACCATGATCCGCATGATGCTCGACCGGCTGGAGCAGGAAGGTGGCACACTCCCCGCGCCGACCGCGCTCGTCCTCGGCGGCGCGTCCCTCGACGAGGCGACGGCGCAGGCCGCGGCAAAGGCGTTCGGTTGCCCGGTCGTCAATCTCTACGGCTCCGCCGACGGCGTCAACTGCCACACCGGGCTGGACAACCCGACCCCACCCACCGACGCCTCCGGAGTCGTCGCCGGCCGTCCCGACCCCCGCGTCGCCGACATCCGCATCACCCACCCCGACACGCAGGAAGCACTCCCCGACGGCCGGATCGGCGAGATCACTGCCCGCGGACCCATGACACCGCTGTGCTACGTCGGCTCGCCCGAACTCGACGCCCGCTACCGCACACCGGACGGCTGGGTACGCACAGGCGACCTCGGCTACCTCGACGACGACCGGATCCTGCACGTCGTCGGACGGCTGAAGGACGTCGTCATACGTGGCGGCGCGAACATCAGCCCTGCGGAGGTCGAACGGGAACTGCGCTCCCACCCGCAGGTGCGGGACGTGGTGTGCGTCGGGATTCCCGATCCCCTCATGGGAGAACGCCTGGCCGCGTGCGTGGTGACGCGCGGCGCCGACGCACCGACCCTCGATTCCCTGACCGGCCACCTGGACAACCGCGGGCTGGAGAAGCACAAGCATCCGGAACGCCTGCTCGTGGTGGCCGAGCTTCCCCTGACCCCGGCCGGCAAGCCCGACCGCGCCGGCCTGCGCGAGGGCCTGACGGCTGCGCACACGCACCAGAAGCCGACCGCGCAGCCCCCGCTCGCCCACGCCGGACGACCCATCGGGGACCGTGCCCGGGCAGGCGCGGCTTCTACCACCACCGACAGGAGAGCTTCGTGAACCGCAGGAACCTGCTCCGCGCCTCGACCGCACTCGGTGCCGCGGGCGCAGTAGCCGGCGTTGCCGCCACCGCCTCCGCGGCGGCTCCGAAGGCAGGCCGTCCGCGCACCGGACCACTGCGCGTCCACATCGTGATGTTCGACGGCGTGGAGGAACTCGACTTCGCCGCCCCGTTCGAGGTCTTCTCCGCGGCCGGTCTCTTCACGGACCGCGACGTCGAGGTCCGCTATGTCAGCGCCACCGCCCCCGGCACCGTCCGGGCGTCCTATGGGACCGAGGTCCGCGTCGAGCACGGCTGGGCCCCGCGTGACGCGGACGTTCTCGTGGTCCCGGGCGGCGGGTACGCCCGCCGCGACAGCCCCGGCGTCTGGGCCGAGATCCGGCGCGGCACCCTCCCGAAGGCCCTGGCGCACGCCCGGCGGCGCGGGCTCACCATCAGCGCGGTGTGCACCGGAGCGATGATCCTGTCCGCCGCGGGACTGACCAAGGACCGCCCGTGCACCACGCACCACAGGGCCCGGGGCGACCTGGAAAGTCAGGGAGGCGTCGTCAAGAACGCCCGCGTCGTCGACGACGGCGACCTTGTCACCGCGGGCGGCATCACCTCCGGCCTCGACCTGGCGCTGTGGCTCGTACGCCGCGAACTCGGCGCGGACAGCGCGAGCGGCATCGAGACCATGCTGGAGTACGAAGCGCGCGGCACCGTCTGGGAGCCTGACAGGCGACAGTGAACGCCTCGGCCGGGCGTGAGGCAGACAACTCCTCACGCCCGGCGGCGGAGCCTGGCTTCAGCCGGCGCTCATGGCCGTCTTCAGCACCTCCGCGGCATTGCGGTACACCGCCAGCAGGTCGAGGTCGTCACCCGGGTAGTTCACGATCTTTATCTGCGTGGCACCGGAGTCCGGCAGAACGGTCCCGGTCGACATGTGGGCGTTGTCCACCACCAGTGCGGGCTTCTTCGCAGACAGCTCCGACAGCTGTGCCGGCGTGACCGCCTCGGGCCCGAAGGTGCCGACCGAGGTGGCACCTGCCATGCTCGCCGCCCAGGCGGTGAAGACCTGGCTGACGGCGTTCGGGCTCTTGCCGCCGGGCCAGGCGGACTTCAGGTCCTTGCCAAGGGCGGCGTACTCGGTGCCGAATGTCGTGTTCCACGCGCGCGCACTGTCCTCGGTGCCGAACTTCTGCGCCAAGCGCACGACTTCGGCCTTCACCTTGGCCGCGTCGTTGTCCAGGCCCACCTCGACGAGCTCGGCCTTCGATCCCGCGGCCTCCTTGATCTTCTCCGCGTACGGCTCGAAGGGCGCGTAGAGCACGAAGTCGGCCTCGGCGACGGCGGCCAGGTCCGAGGGCTTCGGGTCGTAGTCGGGGGCGTGGTGCACGGACTGCGGGACGATGACCTCGATGTCCTCCGCTCCGGCGGCTTTGGCGAAGGCACCCTCCCAGGTCGTGGTGACCACCACCTTCGGGCCGGTCTGCGCCTTGTCCTCCGGCTTCGCGGCCGTGGAGTCGTCGGTGCCGCAGCCGGTGACCAGCACCAGGGCAGTGCTCAGTGCGAGGAGGGCAGGGATACGGACGCGGGTGCGCGCCATGAGCGGTTTCTCCGTTCGGGTATGAGATGGACCCCGAGGACGACGGTCCCCGCGGTCAGGACGAGGACCGGGCCGGGAGGCCAGTCCAGCCAAAGGGCCACAAGGAACCCCGTGAGATTGACGGCGACGCCGATCGTCACCGCCCACACGGTCATCGACGTCAGCGACGCCCCCAGGCGGCGCGCCGCGAGCGCGGGCAGCAGGGTGAGGGCGTCGACCAGCAGAGCACCGGTGAGTTTGATCGCCCCGGCGACGGACACCGCCACCAGGACCAGAAGCACGAGGGTCAGGGCACGTACGGGAACGCCAGAGCACTGCGCAAGTTCACGGTCGTGGAGCAGCAACGCGAGGTCACGCCGGCGCCAGCAGAACAGGGCCGGAACCGTCACCGCCAGCGCGCCGAGAACGATCAGGTCTGCGGTCCCGACGGACAGGATCGAGCCCCACAGCAGCGCGAACGCGCCCGAAGCGTTGACTCCGGAGACGGCGAGCACAAGCAGCGCCGCCGCGATCGCGAGGCTCATCAACAGGCCCATCGCGCCGGAGAGACCGCTCGGCGTGCGTGCGAGCGGTGCGACGCCTGCGCCTGCCATGGCACAGGTGACCAGTGCGCACACCATGGGGTCCAGACCGGTCAGCAGGCCGACCGCCACACCGAGCAGGGCGACGTGCATCATGGCGAACCGCACCGGCATGATGTCGAGTCCGACGATCACGACGCCGACGACCGGCAGCCCGATCGCCGCCAGCAACAGGGCAACCCCCGCCCGCTGCACAGGTACCAGTTCCAGCAGGGCGCCGACGTCGGCGGCGACGGTGGTCACCGCGCCTCCCGCAGCTGACCGGCGGCCATCTCCAGCACGCGGTCGCACCGCTGGGCCAGGGCCCGGTCGTGCGTCACGACCACCAGCGTCACCGGCAGACCCGTGAGCACGTCGGCTGCCTCGTCCTGACCGGCGAAGTCCAGCGCCGCGGTGGGCTCGTCCGCCAGCAGCACCTGTGCACCGGACGCGACGCAACCGAGGGCCCGGGCCAGGTACATCCGTTGCAACTGGCCGCCGGAGAGAGTGTCGAGCGGGCGGTCGAGCATGTCGCCCACTCCCAGCCGTCCGGCCGCCTCCGCCGCCTTCCGCTGTGCCCCACTGCTTGCCAGGAGCTCGCGGCCGAGGAGGGGGAACCGGCCTGTGGCCGGCTTCTGCGGGATCCACGCACAGGCACGTCGCCGCCATGCCCACTCGGCGGTGGACCGCGTGCCGCGGCCGCCGACCAGGACCGTGCCGCTCACCTGCCGGTGCAGGCCGAGCACTGCACGCAGCAGCGTGGACTTGCCCGAGCCGTTGGTCCCGGTCAGCGCAACCCGCTCGCCCGCGGCAATCTCCAGATCGACGCCGCTCACCGCCTCCACGCGGCCGTGCCGGCACTTCACCTCGTGTATGCGCACGTCCAGCCCGCCCATCACACATCCCTCCGCGTTCCGCCCGGGCGGGAATCGATGCCCGCTCACGCGGCAGTAGTCGGGCAGCGAGGGGCGGGAGTTCCCGCGGGTTCGCAAAGGCTCCCCGTGCCGTTGACGGTCCGGCGCATGCCGACGTCGGCGACTGGCCCACTCAGGCCACGTGCGACTGCGACGCGATGCCGTACCCCGCTTCGGTGATGGCAGCCCGCAGTCGCACGTCTTCCATGTCCGTCCCGCGCACGAGGACGGCGCCGCTCGCCAGGTCGACGTCGACATCGCTGACGCCGGGCACTTCGGTGAGTTCCCCAGTGATCGTCGCGACGCAATGTCCGCAGCTCATACCAGTGACCGTGTAGCGCTTCTCGTTCATCCTCGGCTCCTCGTGTCCGGCTCTCCCCGAAGGGCGGGGAGAGCGTGTCCATGCGGCGCGGACCGGGCGTACGCCGTGGAACCAGCCCGCCGCGTACACGTGGTCGCTGGGCACAGCGGCGGCGTTCCCCGGCATCACCCTCACGGTGAGGCGATGTGAATCACTGCTGCTGCTGGGAACTTCGGAGCCTCGGTCGACGACAACTTTCCCGTCCCGGGCCGTGTGCGCGGCCCGCGTCGAGACTGTGGAGGCTCGGTCAGGTGGACCAGACAACAGCACCCGCACGCCGGCAGGCACTCGCCCGCTTCCTGCCGCCTTCAACCCTGTGCGGCTTTCTCCTGCTCCTCGCCCTGGTCTTCGCCGGCGCCTACGCGGTGGGCTCGGCTGTGGGTCCGGTCTCCCCGGTTCGGCACGGTCCAGGGACCACGGGCAGTTCGTCCGGTGAGGAGAGCGGTACGGACATGCCCATGGACCACGGAGGCGAGCACGAGTGAGCACAGACTCGGCCCCTGCGGCACTCGTCACCCACCTCACCGTCTCCGGCATGACCTGCGCCGCGTGCGTCAGACGGGTCGAGCGCAAGCTCGGCAAACTGGACGGCGTCACAGCCGAGGTGAACCTGGCCACCGAGCGCGCCCGCGTCAGTCACCCGCCGCACGTCACCCCCAGTGAGTTGGTGGCAGCGGTCGAGGCTGCGGGCTACACGGCGCAACTGCCCCCGCCACAGTCCGCGGAGAAGCCCGTACGAGCGGAAGACATCCAGGAGGGCGGCGCCGACCGGGAACGTGAGCGCCTCGTCGTCACCGCCCTGCTGTCCCTGCCGGTGCTCCTGCTCTCCATGGTCCCTGCCCTGCAGTTCCGTAACTGGCAGTGGCTGTGCTTCGCCCTGGCCGCGCCTGTCGCCGCGTGGGGGGCCTGGCCCTTCCACCAGCGGGCGCTACGCGGACTGCGTCATTCGAGCGCGACGATGGACACGCTGGTCTCCCTCGGCGTGGCGGCTTCGTTCTGCTGGTCGGCGTACGCGCTGTTCCTGGGCGGGGCCGGCGCGCCGGACATGCGTATGCCGTTCACCCTGGTCCCCTCGTCCGACGGCATGGCCCACGTCTATCTCGAAGCCGCCGTGGGGGTACCGCTCTTCGTCCTGGTGGGACGCTTCCTGGAGGACCGGGCGCGACAAGGGACCGGCGCCGCGCTGCGCTCGCTCGCACAGCTCGCGGCGAAAGAGGTGTCCGTCCGCCGCGACGGGTGCGACATGCTGCTGCCGATCGAACAGCTCCGTATCGGAGACGTGTTCGCGGTATGTCCCGGTGAACGCGTTGCCACCGACGGCGAGGTGGTCGAGGGCAGCTCGGCCGTGGACCTGTCCCTCGTCACGGGCGAAGCCGATCCCGTCGAGGTCGGCCTCGGAACGAAGGTGACCGGCGGAGCGGTCAACGAGGGCGGTCTGCTGCTCGTCAAAGCGACAGCGGTCGGCGCCGACACCCAACTCGCGCGTATCACGCAGCTCGTGACGGATGCACAGGCAGGCAAGGCCCGTTCCCAGAGGCTGGCCGACTCCGTCGCCGGAGTCTTCGTCCCGGTCGTCCTCACACTCGCCGCCGCAGTGCTCGGCTTCTGGCTCGGCGCGGGCGCCGACCCGCAGCCCGCGATCACGGCGGCCGTGGCCGTACTGGTCGTCGCCTGCCCGTGTGCCCTGGGACTCGCGACACCGACCGCGCTGATGGCGGCCACCGGGCGGGGCGCCCGTCTGGGCGTCCTCGTGAGCGGTCCCCAGGCACTCGAAGGGCTTCAACACGTCGACACTGTGGTGCTCGACAAGACCGGCACCCTGACCTCCGGGCACATGAGCGTCGGCCGGATCACGGAGGTACCCGGCGGGCTCGGCGCCGAAGAGACATTGCGTCTCGCGGGGGCGGTCGAGCAGGGCTCGGAGCATCCGCTGGGGCGAGCAATCACCGCCCACGCCCGTCGCGAAGCAGGGGAGAGACCTCTGCCCCCCGTACTCGACTTCCGCGCGCAAGCGGGGCGCGGCGTGAGCGGACGCGTCGACGGTCACACCGTCGAGGTGCTCACGCCCGACAGCGCGGACCTGACAGCGTCTCTGGAAACAGCGTTGGCGGCAGCGGAGGAGTCGGCCCGCACCGCGGTGCTGGTCCGTGTTGACAGCACCGCCGAGGCACTCGTCGAGGTGGCCGATCTGGTACGTCCTGGCAGCTATCGGGCCGTGGACGGGCTACGCCGGCTCGGCGTCCGGCCGGTGCTGGCCACCGGCGACCACTCGGCGGCCGCGCGGGCCGTCGCCGAGGACTTGGGCATCGAAGAGGTACATGCGCGCTGCTCCCCGGAAGACAAAGCCGAACTCGTACGAAGGCTCCGGGCCGAGGGGCACCGCGTCGCCGTCGTCGGCGATGGCGTCAACGACGCCGCCGCGCTTGCAGGCGCGGACCTGGGCATCGCGATGGGCACAGGAACCGACGTCGCCATCGGCGCCGCCGACGTCACCCTCGTGCGCGGGGACATCGAGGCGCTCCCGGACGCGGTGCGGCTGGCTCGCCGCACCCTTGCCACCATCCGCGTCAATCTGGTCTGGGCCTTCGGCTACAACGCACTCACCATGCCGCTCGCCATGGTGGGGCTGCTCAACCCCATGGTTGCTGCGGTCGCCATGTCCGCGAGCTCCGTACTCGTGGTGGCCAACAGCCTCCGCCTCCGCTCCTGGCAGGCGAAATCCTCGCGTCGCCCCGGACGCGAGCGGCGGCGCGGGAACCGCTGAAAAGAGCTGCGATCACGCACCATGCTGACCGGCGAGCTCCTGGCATCACAGAGCATCGGTGCGGGCTGGAACGAACCTCTCAAGCATCCCGGACCGGCATCAGCCGACGTCAGGAAAGACAGCAGCAGCTCCAGCGCGTGTCACGGCATTTGCCACGCACCCAGCGCGCACCGAAGGTGCTGAGCCGCTGACCTGCGCATTCGCTACGCCTTACATGCCGTGGCGCCATTGATGGACGCAAGTGGTGCCGCATCTGGCTCCTTATGGCGCCATCGATGTGCCACTATGGCGCCATGGATAACGCGCCCCTCGGCATCGCAGGCCGAGGGGTGCGCGTTTCGCGGAGTGAGCCATCAAAGGGGTCGGATCATGGAGACAGCGCAGAGCCGGCAGCAGGCGGCACCCGGCGCCTTCACCGCCTTCACCCGCTTCGTGCTCTGCGGCGGCGGAGTGGGGCTCGCCTCCAGCTTCGCCGTGGCGGCCCTCGCCTCCTGGATTCCCTGGGTCCTGGCCAACGCCCTGATCACCGTGGTCTCCACGCTCCTCGCCACCGAGCTGCACGCCCGCTTCACCTTCGGCGCGGGTGGGCGCGCGACCTGGCGCCAGCATGCGCAGTCGGCCGGGTCCGCGGCGGCCGCGTACGTGGTGACCTGCGTGGCGATGCTTGTCCTGCAGCAGCTGGTGGCGGCGCCCGGTGCGGTGCTCGAGCAGGGCGTCTACCTGTCGGCCTCCGCACTCGCCGGTGTCGCGCGGTTCGCGGTGCTGCGACTCGTCGTCTTCGCGCGGAACCGCTCGCAGGCCGCGGTCACCCTCCGCGCCGCCCGTCCCGTGCACGCGGCCGTGGCCCGCGCCTCGGTCCCGGTCGGCACCGCGGTGCTCTGCCGCGCTGCCTGACCGTTCCGCCGGGCGGCGTGCCGCGCGGGCCGGCGGGCAGAAATCCCCCGGTACGCTACGGGTTTGTCACTCCCGGAGGTGGTCGGCTCCGAGGGCGCGCAGTCGCTGGACCTCAACGGTGCCTGCACCGCGGGAACCGTCACCCAGACCTTCGACACCAAGGCCGCCGGCTGTACTTCGGGTGGAGCGTCTCGGTCCCATGGCGGGATGCCTTTGTCAGCGCGGCGTCTCAGCTCGTTCATGTCACTGTTCTCATCGGCGAGTTCGAGACACTCCTTCAGTAGAGCCCGAGGAAGATGCCGCCCGGCGTGTTGAGGTCGTCGTTGTACAAGTGGAAGGCGCGGAGGGACCTGGCAACCTCTCGCTGGGAGATGAACGCGTCACCGTCCAGGTCCAGCCGGCGGAAGATGATCGCGGCGTCAGAGCTGGAAATCTCGCAGAAATCGAGGTACCTGGCGAACTCGTCCTGGCTGATCCGCTTGTCGCCGTCGACGTCCAGGACATGGAAAACGGCCTGCGCCAGGTCCTCCAGCAACTGCGCCGCATGCGAGCCGTACCCCACAGCGCGGTGCGCCGCGACGAACTCGTCGCGGGACAGACGGTCCTGCCCCGGGGTCGCCTGCGACAGGAGCCCCAGCCACTGCGCCCAGTACGCCCTCTCCAGGTCCTTGATCCTCGTGTCACTCTTCGCCAACGCGTAGCCGGTCGAGTACCTGTCCACGATCCGCTGGTAGGTACCCCACGTCACAAAGCCTTCTCCGTCGGTGTCAAGGGCCGCGAACAGCCGCTGCAGCCGACGGGTGATCGGATCGGATGTCACCATGCGTTCCGTGTCCTCTCGCTGGATCTCATTGACGATGGTCCGTGCCTGCTGCTTGCGGTCCCGGGCCGCGAGCAGGAACGTCGACGTACCAGACGTCCAAAGGGTGCCAGAGGTTCATCCCTTGCCGAATGATCATGCCGCGAGCCGACTCGGTCGGGTGTGTCACCGGGTGCATGCCGGTGAAGCACTGGGGGTATTTGCAGGCAGCCGGGGTGGACCAGCTTCCGAGCTCTTGGCACAACAGCTCCGTCAAGCGCCGTCAGCCCGGTGCGGCGGCGGTGACATTGCGTATGGTCAGCGCAGGTCGGAGATCATGAAGACGGTGAGGGCCAGCTCCTGGTCGATGTGCAAGGACAGCCGCTGCAGGGGCAGTCGGCCAGTGGTCAGGGTGCCGCGGGCGATGCTTGTGCGGGCACCCGTGTCCAGGAGTTGCCACAGGGGCGGGTTGACGACGAGGACGCGGGGATCGAGTTCGAGGCGGTTGCCTTCGGTGTCCCACAGGATGAGGCGCTGCGAGACCCCGTCGTGCCATGAGACCGAGGCGAGCCGGTCGGTGTGGACGTGCTGTCGGCGGACGAGTCCGCGGGAGAGGAGAAGGCCCGGGGCGGCCGTGACGGAGGTCGGCCACAGGACGCTGAACAGGATGACGCCCAACGCCGCCCAGAGCAGGGCTCGCCCAACGGTGGTGGAGCCCGCAGCCGCGTCGACGCCCAGGAGCAGGAGCGGGAGAAGTGTGGCGACTCCGACGGCCGAAAGGGCGTCGCCTGCCCAGCGTACGTCGCGCGTGCACCGCGCCATCACTCGGCCAGTTCTCGTGTGTCCAGCGGGATCCGCAGGACGTTGCGCCGATGCGCGGCGGCGAGGTCGGCCTCGAGTGGTGAGGGGGGCACCGTCAGCACAGGGCAGCGCGCGTGCGTCAGGCAGTAGCGGGCAACGGACGGCATCAGCGAGCGCCGCAGGGAACCGCCCTTCCCGCTGCCCACGACGAGAACGTCCTGCGGGTGACGCGCGACATCCACCAGGGCGGCGCCTGGTGTACCGCAAACGGTCAGTCCGGCCAGAGTGACGCCGGGCTTCACGGCGCCGAACGCCGTGTCGAGGATGTCACGCAGCCGCTCGACGGCCACGGATCGGGAGTCCGCGTACAGCGAGGGCAACACGCAGGAGCGGCTGAGATCGCCGGCCGGTTTCCACGCCAGCACTGCCCACAGCTCCGCGTCCCTCATCCGGGCCTCGTCGGCGGCCCGGTGCAGTGCCGTGAGACTGCACGGGCTGCCGCTCACGCCGACCACGACTCGGCGGCGGGAATCGTTCGCTGGTTCGCGCATCGGCGCTCCCTCCCTGTCTGCCCCTTCCGGCTATCTCATGGAAGCTGTGTGTTGATCGACATCGTGTGCGGTACCTCCGTTGGACAAAGTGATGCCAGCGTCGGATCACGACGAACCGGTGAGAAGCGTTCTTGGCGGAATGCATACGCCGGGTGCCGGAGTCTTCATGCGCTCCTGATACGGCAGCTGGGAAGCCGTATGGCCTTCGTCAAAAGGTCGCTGACAGCGGCCCTCCGGGTGACCACGGTCACGCCCGACGCAAGGAATCCGTTAAGGGATTCCGGTCATCCGTAAGGGCTCCATCAAGGCCCCTTAACCCCCGGCCCAAGTGGAGGTTTGCTGAGATTCGGCCGCATGGCCGATTCCATCTCATCACTTCACCCAGGAGCTCACGATGGCCGACGTGGCCTTCGTCGTCACCACGATCGCGGTTTTCGCGCTGGTGGCTCTCATCGCCAAGGGGGTGGCGAAACTGTGACCGTCGAGAACATCGTCGGCCTGATCGTGGCCGTCGCCCTGCTCGGTTACCTCGTCCTTGCCCTCGTGTACCCGGAGAGGTTCTGAGCGGCACCATGAGTCCCCAACTCGCTGGTGTGCTCCAGCTCCTCGCACTGATCGCCGCACTGGCTCTCGCGTACCGCCCGCTGGGCGATTACATGGCCCGTGTCTATTCCTCCGAAAGGCATTACCGGCCGGAGAAATGGATTTACAAGGCGATCGGCGCCAACCCGAACGTCGAGATGCGCTGGCCCGCCTATCTGCGCGGTGTTCTCGCCTTCTCCGCGGTGAGTGTGCTCTTCCTCTATCTGCTACAGCGTGTCCAGGGCAGTCTGCCCGGCTCGCTCGGCTTCTCCTCCATCGACCCGGACCAGGCGTTCAACACGGCCGCGTCGTTCGTGGCGAACACCAACTGGCAGTCGTACTACGGCGAGCAGGCCATGGGCCATGTCGTCCAGACCGGCGGCCTGGCGGTGCAGAACTTCGTCTCCGCGGCCGTCGGCATGGCTGTCGCGGTGGCGCTGGTACGTGGCTTCGCCCGCTCGCGCACCGGAGAGCTCGGCAACTTCTGGTCCGACCTGGTGCGCGGCACCGTCCGCATCCTGCTGCCGATCTCCGTGATCGGCGCCGTTGTGCTCGTCGCCTGCGGCGCCATCCAGAACTTCGCCGGCATCCACGAGGTCGGCCAGTTCATGGGCGGCACCCAGCAGTGGAACGGCGGCGCGGTGGCCTCGCAGGAGGCCATCAAGGAACTGGGCACCAACGGTGGCGGCTACTTCAACGCCAACTCGGCCCACCCCTTCGAGAACCCCAATGGCCTGTCGAACCTGTTCGAGATCTTCCTGATCCTGCTGATCCCGTTCGCGCTGACCCGCACCTTCGGCAGGATGGTCGGCTCGCTGAAGCAGGGCTACGCGATCCTCGGTGTGATGGTCACGATCTGGCTCGGCTTCACGGCGCTGATGATGTGGACCGAGTTCGCGCATCACGGACCGGCGTTCGAGGTTGCCGGCGGTGCGATGGAGGGCAAGGAGACCCGCTTCGGCATCGGCGGTTCGTCGATCTTCGCGGTGGCCACCACCCTCACCTCGACCGGCGCGGTGAACTCCTTCCACTCCTCCTTCACCGGCTTCGGTGGCGGTATCACGATGCTCGGCATGCAGCTGGGCGAGATCGCGCCCGGCGGTGTCGGCTCCGGCCTCTACGGCATGCTGATCATGGCGATCATCGCGGTGTTCATCGCCGGTCTGATGGTCGGCCGCACCCCCGAGTACCTCGGCAAGAAGATCGGCACCCGCGAGATCAAGCTGGCGGCCTGTTACATCCTCATCACCCCGGCGCTCGTGCTGTGCTTCACCGCAGCGGCGATGACTCTGTCGACGCCGGCGAACTCGATGACGAACGCCGGCGCGCACGGCTTCTCCGAGATCCTGTACGCCTACACCTCGGGCGCCAACAACAACGGCTCCGCGTTCGCCGGACTCAACGCCGACACCCAGTGGTTCAACAGCACCATCGGTCTCGCGATGCTGCTCGGCCGGTTCCTGCCCATCGTGTTCGTGCTGGCGCTGGCCGGCTCGCTCGCCGAGCAGAAGCCGATCCCTGAGACCGGGGGCACCCTGCGCACCGACAAGCCCCTCTACACGGGCCTGCTCGTCGGCACCATCCTGATCATCACTGGTCTGACCTACTTCCCGGCCCTGGCGCTGGGGCCGCTCGCCGAAGGGCTCGCGTCATGACCATCGACGTGAAGAAGCACCACCGTGACTGAGACCCGCGCTCCGCACCAGGACCTGTCCGCCGGCCACGCGCAGGCCGGACGTGTCGGCGGCGGACTGTTCGACCCCCGTCAGATGATCAAGTCGTTCCCCGACGCGATCCGCAAGCTCGACCCGCGCGTCATGATCAAGTCTCCGGTCATGTTCGTGGTCCTGGTCGGCTCCGTGCTGAGCACGATCTATGCGATCAAGGACCCGACCGACTGGTTCGGCTGGGCGATCGCCGCCTGGCTGTGGCTGACCACGATCTTCGCCAATCTGGCGGAGGCGGTGGCCGAGGGCCGCGGCAAGGCGCAGGCAGACACCCTGCGCAAGGCCAAGACCGACACGGTCGCACGCCGCCTCGTCGGCAAGACCGAGGAGCGCGTGCCCGGCACTGACCTGCGTATCGGTGACCTGGTCGTCTGTGAGGCGGGCGACATCATCCCCGGCGACGGAGACGTCGTCGAGGGTGTTGCCTCGGTCGACGAGTCGGCCATCACCGGCGAATCGGCTCCGGTCATCCGCGAGTCCGGCGGCGACCGCAGCGCGGTCACCGGCGGCACGAAGGTGCTCTCCGACCGGATCGTCGTCCGCATCACGACGAAACCGGGCGAGACCTTCATCGACCGCATGATCGCCCTCGTCGAGGGGGCCGCCCGGCAGAAGACACCCAACGAGATCGCGCTCAACATCCTGCTCGCCTCGCTCACGATCGTCTTCCTGCTCGCGGTCGTGACGCTGCAGCCGTTCGCGATCTACGCGGGCGAGAAGCAGACCATGATCGT
This sequence comes from Streptomyces sp. NPDC043812, assembly GCF_056436245.1. Taxonomy (NCBI): domain Bacteria; kingdom Bacillati; phylum Actinomycetota; class Actinomycetes; order Kitasatosporales; family Streptomycetaceae; genus Streptomyces; species Streptomyces sp. NPDC043812. The sequence goes on along the minus strand of NZ_JBWKCY010000029.1, from coordinate 63,474 downwards.
GCTGGTCGCGCTGCTGGTCTGCCTGATCCCGACCACCATCGGCGCGCTCCTGTCCGCGATCGGTATCGCCGGCATGGACCGGCTTGTGCAGCGCAATGTGCTCGCGATGTCCGGCCGCGCGGTCGAGGCCGCGGGCGACGTGTCGACGCTGCTGCTCGACAAGACCGGCACCATCACCCTGGGCAACCGTCAGGCCGCCGAGTTCGTCCCGGTCAAGGGCGTCACCGAGGCGAGGCTTGCGGACGTCGCACAGCTCTCGTCGCTCGCCGACGAGACGCCCGAGGGACGTTCCATCGTCGTCCTGGCGAAGGAGAAGTACGGCCTGCGCGACCGCCAGCAGGGTGAGCTGGCGGACGCCGGGTGGATCGCCTTCACCGCACAGACCCGCATGAGCGGCGTGGACCTCTCCGAGAACGGCGAGGCCCGCAAGGTACGCAAGGGCGCGACCGGTTCGGTGATCGCCTGGGTCAAGGAGCGCGGCGGCCAGGTCGCCGACGACGCCGACCAGGCGGCCGACAAGATCTCGCAGGCCGGCGGCACCCCGCTGCTGGTGGCGGTCGAGGACGCCGACGGCGCCCGCGTGCTGGGCGTCATCCACCTCAAGGACGTCGTCAAGGAGGGCATGCGGGAGCGGTTCGACGAACTGCGCCGGATGGGCATCAAGACGGTCATGATCACGGGTGACAACCCGCTGACCGCGAAGGCGATCGCCGACGAGGCAGGGGTCGACGACTTCCTCGCGGAGGCGACACCCGAGGACAAGATGGCGCTGATCAAGCGCGAGCAGGCAGGCGGCAAGCTCGTCGCGATGACCGGCGACGGCACCAACGACGCCCCGGCGCTCGCGCAGGCCGACGTCGGCGTGGCCATGAACACCGGCACCTCGGCCGCCAAGGAGGCCGGGAACATGGTGGACCTGGACTCCAACCCGACCAAGCTCATCGAGATCGTCGAGATCGGCAAGCAACTCCTCATCACGCGCGGCGCGCTGACCACGTTCTCCATCGCCAACGACGTGGCGAAGTACTTCGCGATCATCCCCGCCATGTTCGCCGTCGCGTATCCGTCGCTGGACAAGCTCAACATCATGAACCTGTCCTCGCCCCAGTCCGCGATCCTCTCGGCAGTCATCTTCAACGCGCTGATCATCATCGCGCTGGTGCCGCTCGCCCTGAAGGGTGTGCGCTATCGGCCGACCAGCGCGGACAAGATGCTCCGCCGCAATCTGGGGATCTACGGCCTCGGCGGCCTGATCGCCCCGTTCATCGGCATCAAGCTCATCGACCTGCTCATCTCCTCCATCCCTGGCATCGGGTGACGACCACCATGAACAATTCCGTCTCCAGCACCGCACGGCTCATCGGGGCCGGGCTGCGGGCCCTGCTGGTCCTGACCGTCATCTGCGGAGTCCTCTATCCGCTCGCCGTCACCGGCGTCGCCCAGGCACTGTTCAGCGACAAGGCCAATGGCTCCGAGATCACGTCCGGCGGCAAGGTCGTCGGCTCCGACCTCATCGGCCAGACCTACAACCTGCCGAAGAAGGACCCGAACGACGCGGAGGAGGCGGCGGTTGCGGACCTGAAGTGGTTCCAGCCGCGCCCGTCCAACGGCCTCGGCTCCAACAGCGTCAACACGCAGTACTCGCTGCTCCTGTCCGGCGCGACCAACCGGTCGGGTGACAACGGCGCGGTCAACGGCCGCTGCCCGCAGGACGCGGAGGAAGGCAGTCTCTGCGCCCAGGTCGTCGCTGCCAAGGACGCCGTCATCAACGACAACTCCACCGCCACCTACAAGGTCGAGCGCTCGGACGTGCCGGCTGATGCCGTCACCTCGTCCGGCTCGGGCCTGGACCCGGACATCTCCCCGGAGTACGCAAAGCTCCAGGTCCAGCGCGTCGCCGAGAAGAACGACCTCGACGTCAAGCAGGTCGAGAAGCTCGTCGCCGATCACACCGACGGCCGGATGCTCGGCTTCATCGGCGAACCACGCGTCAACGTCCTGGAGCTCAACATCGCGCTCAAGGAACTGACGAAGAGCTGATGGTGCACCTCGCACGGACAGGTGGCCGACTGGGCGCGGAGCATCCGCGCCCAGTCGGCGCCTTCCTGCGCCCTCAACGAACGGAAGGCTGCACACCGATGACCCGGGTGCTGGTGGTGGAGGACGATCCTCAACTCGTCCGCGCACTCAAGATCAATCTCCAGGCGCGCACGTTCGACGTCGAAACGGCTGCCGACGGCAAGGCGGCCATCCGGCTGACGGCCTCCTACCGGCCGGACGCCATCGTCCTGGACCTCGGACTGCCCGACATGGACGGCATCGATGTGGTCAGGTCTGCATTGCCCAGCTGCGACGCATTGGAAGCGGACCCGTCGCACCCGCGGTATCTGATCACCGAGCCCGGCATGGGGTATCGCTTCGAACCGTGACGGCTCACGCCCGCGGACGGCCACTGGACCGCTCACAGACCAGTCAGCCCACAAGAGAAGTCGGCATCATGGGACGCGGCAAGCTTCGGATCTACCTCGGCGCGGCACCGGGCGTCGGCAAGACGTACGCCATGCTTGCCGAGGCCCATCGAAGGATCGAGCGCGGCACCGACATCGTCGTCGGTTTTGTCGAGCACCACGACCGGCCACGCACCGAGGTCATGCTGCACGGCCTGGACCTCGTCCAGCGCCGTGAAATCGACTACCGGGACAGCACCTTCACCGAAATGGACGTGGACGCGGTGCTGCAACGGCGCCCCTCCGTCGCGCTGGTGGACGAACTCGCCCACACGAACGTGCCCGGCTCGCGCAACCCCAAGCGCTGGCAGGACGTGGAGGAGCTGCTACAGGCGGGCATCGATGTCGTCTCCACCGTCAACATCCAGCATCTGGAGTCGCTCGGCGATGTGGTCGAGTCGATAACCGGCGTACGGCAGCGCGAGACCGTGCCCGACGAAGTCGTACGCCACGCCGACCAGATCGAACTCGTGGACATGTCGCCGCAGGCCCTGCGCCGACGCATGGCGCACGGCAACATCTACAAGCCGGACCGGGTCGACGCGGCGCTCTCGAACTACTTCCGCCCCGGCAACCTCACCGCCCTGCGCGAACTCGCCCTGCTCTGGGTCGCCGACAGGGTCGACGAGTACCTGCAGGAGTACCGGAGCGATCACAACATCCGCTCCACCTGGCAGGCCCGGGAGCGGATCGTCGTCGGTCTCACCGGCGGTCCGGAAGGCAGCACGCTCATCCGCCGTGCGGCCCGGCTGGCGGAGAAGGGCGCGGGAGGCGAGGTCCTCGCCGTCTATGTCGCCCGCAGCGACGGACTGACCTCTGCCTCGCCCAAGGAGCTGACCGTCCAGCGCGCACTGGTGGAGGACCTCGGCGGCACCTTCCACCACGTCATCGGCGACGACGTCCCACGCTCCCTCCTGGAATTCGCCCGCGGGGTCAACGCCACCCAGATCGTCCTCGGAGTCAGCCGCCGCAAAGCCTGGCAGTACGTCCTCGGCCCCGGCGTCAGCGCCACAGTGGCCCGCGAGTCGGGTCCCGACCTGGACGTCCACATGGTCACCCATGACGCAGCGGCCAAAGGCCGGGGTCTCCCCGTCGCCCGGGGGGCACGTCTGGGCCGCTCCCGCATCATCTGGGCCTGGCTGGTCGGCATCGCGGGTCCGGCCCTGCTCACCCAGCTGCTCAACACCGCCGTTCCCGACCTCGGGCTCGCGAACGACATGCTGCTCTTCCTCACGTGCACAGTGGCGGCGGCGCTGGTGGGCGGTCTGCTCCCCGCGCTGGCGTCGGCAGCCGTCGGCTCCCTGCTCCTGAACTACTACTTCACACCGCCGCTGTATCAGCTCACTATCTCCGACCCCCGGAACATCGTCGCCATCGCGATCTTCGTCGGAGTGGCGGTATCCGTGGCCTCCGTCGTCGACCTGGCTGCCCGTCGTACCCACCAGGCAGCCCGGTTGCGCGCCGAGTCCGAGATCCTCTCCTTCCTCGCCGGCAGCGTCCTGCGCGGCGAAGACTCACTCAATGCCCTGCTCGAGAGTCTCCGCGAAACCTTCGCCATGGACTCCGTGGCATTGCTGGAACGCGCGAGCGAAGTCGAGGCATGGTCGACGACCGCCGCCGTCGGCAACCGTCCGGTCGCACGGCCCGAGGATGCGGACGTCGACATGCCCATCGGCGACACCATGGCCCTGGCCCTGTCAGGACGTGCGCTCCCCGCCGAGGACCGCCGGGTCCTCGGCGCCTTCGCCGCCCAGGCTGCTGTCGTACTCGACCGGCAGCGACTCGTGGGCGAAGCGACGCAAGCACGCGAACTCGCCGAGGGCAATCAGATCCGTACGGCCCTGCTCGCCGCAGTCAGCCACGACCTGCGCACCCCGCTTGCGGGCATCAAGGCCGCCGTCACCTCGCTCCGCTCCGACGACGTCGAATGGTCCGAGACGGACCAGGCCGAGCTGCTCGCAGGAATCGAGGAGGGGGCCGATCGCCTCGACCATCTCGTGGGCAACCTCCTGGACATGTCGCGCCTCCAGACCGGCACGGTCACCCCGCTCATCCGGGAGACCGACCTCGACGAAGTCGTCCCCATGGCGTTGGGCGGTGTACCCGAGGGGAGCGTCGAGCTCGACATCCCCGAGACCCTCCCGATGGTCGCCGTCGACCGCGGTCTACTCGAACGAGCCGTCGCCAACCTCGTCGAGAACGCCGTCAAGTACAGCCCCGACAGCCAGGCCGTCCATGTCTCGGCCAGCGCCCTCGCCAACCGCGTCGAACTGCGGGTGGTCGACCGGGGTCCGGGCGTCCCCGACGACGCCAAAGAGAACATCTTCGAGCCCTTCCAGCGCTACGGCGACGCCCCGCGCGGCGCCGGAGTCGGCCTCGGCCTCGCTGTGGCGCGCGGCTTCATCGAGGCGATCGGCGGCACTCTGAACGCCGAGGACACGCCCGGCGGCGGCATGACAATGACCATCACCCTGCCCACCTGATGAGCAGCGAAATACCTTCCTCGTCCCTGATCACCGACCTTGCGGTGGTCGAGGTGGGCGGCGGTCCGCTCGTGGTCTGCGCCGACCGCGACGATGCCGTGTGGACCTGGGACCCGCGGCGGGACCTGTGGCAGAAGCGGTGACAGGTCCTTCGCGGTAACCGGGGGTGCGGACGCGACCGTACGTGTGTGGGACCTGGCCGAGGGCGGGGGAGTCGGTGCCCCGCTGACCGGCCATCGGGGCGGCGTCGCGGTGGTGCGGACCACCATGCTCAGCGGCCGCGAAGTCGCCCTGAGCGCCGGCCTGGACGGCGTGATCCGCGCCTGGGACCTGGCCGCCTTGGTGTCGTAGTGGCCGGATTCGGAGGACGCTACGGCGCTACCACCAGCTGACGGGGATTCGCCGTCTACTCGTCGGCACCAACACGTACGAGGACTCGCTGCTGCCCACCGGCGTCTCTGCGGCACCGCGGATATCTGATGGGGGAGGTGCTACCGCTCGTGGCGCCGACGCGCGAGATGGACGGTGATGTCGGCGGCAATCTCGACCCTCTCAGGCAGAACCTGCATGATCTGGCCAAACACCTGCTCCTGCTCCACGGTCGGCAGTACGAGATAGGCCGAGATGGTCGAGAGCTGGCCAACGTAGTCGCGCGCACTCATCGTCAAGCGCCGTTCGATCATGGACTGTTGAACGCCGGTGAAACACTCGGACCGTTGGAGCTCCGTACCCGGCCACTGCATGTCATGCTCCGGAGGTGTCCCGTCCGGGGACGGAACCTCGTCGCTCTCCAGAAACGGTGCTCGTGCCGCGCGAACAGCTTCCTCCACAGCCGGGTCGGCCAGTCGGATCGGCCCGCCGAACGAGGCGAACACGCCGCCCGGCTCCAACAGCGCGGCCATGCGTGACCACCGACCCTCCGGGTTCGTCCAATGCAGCGCTGCTGCCGCATAAACCAGCCCGTACCTCTCGCCCGGGCGCACGTCCTCGAACGCGGCTCGCACCGTCCTGACGCTTGCCGGCACGTGCTTGCGCAGCTCGGCGAGCATCGCCCCGTCAGGCTCGGTCGCGGTGACCGTGACCCCCCGTTGAGCGAACAGGCGGGTTGCTTTGCCTGTCCCGGCGCCAATCTCGAGGGCAGTCCGAACCGGCTGACCCGCGTACGCCAACACCGAGTCGAAGAGCTCCACGGGATACCCCGGCCGGAACCGTTCGTATGCTTCCGCCATCGCTCCGAAGCTCAGTGCGCGTCCAGACATGCCGAGCATCCTGACATGATCTGCGTCGTCGATGTTTGGTCTTTTCGTACGGCCCAGACGCCCGATCATGGTCAGCCAAAGCCTGAGGCAACAACAGCAACAACGTCTCTGCATGGGCATGAGCGCGTGGTCAGGCCACCAGCGTGGCTCGCGTGTACTGCTGCCGGCCGGCATGCCGATGCGCGCGCAGTGCACTGATCCGACATGACGGCGGTGGCCCTGCGCGATCGCTCGCGCAGGGCCACCGCTCAGCAGAGCCGGCAGCCATGAGGTCGCGTCAGTCGGCGCAGCCGGGTACCGGCGAGGGGCTGCCCTGGCAGTTGGTGGGGATGTTGTTCACCACAGGGGTGGAGACCAATGTCACCGTGGCCTGGTTGTAGATGCCGGCCGGAGCGGTGTTGGCGAAGTTGTAGGTGACCGAGCTGTTCGTGAGCGTTGCTTGGGCGTCGGTGTCCTGGTTGGAGAGGCCGCCGCCTTCCGCGTTGGTGGCCTGGTTGGCGTCGATGCGGCTCCTGTTGACTTCCAGTACTTCCCTGTTCAGGATGCCGCCGCCTCGGCCGTCGGAAGCCGTGTTGTGGTAAACGACGGTGTCGTCGAGAGTGGTCGTCCTGTCGTCCCCCAAGACATAGAGACCACCGCCGCTGTCCGCCGAATTGCGGGTGATCCTGCCGTCGTCGACAGCCACGTTGCCGAAGATGCCGCCGCCGAAGGCGCCGGCGTTGTTACCGGTGACCTCGGTGTGGAGGAGGGTCTTCGTCGAGTCGCCGAAGGCGTAGATGCCGCCGCCGTTTCCGCCGCCGGCGTTATGGGCGACCTTGGTGTTCCTGAGGGTCGTTGTGGTGGTCGGGCCGTAGATGCCGCCGCCGTTCGAAGAGGCGACATTGCCGGTGACGGTGCTGTCCAGGAACTCTGCGGTGCCATTGGTCAGCTCGATCCCGCCGCCGTTGGCCAAATCAGCTGTGTTGCGGCTGAGAGTGCTGTGGCGGACAGTGACCGTGCTGTTCTCGGCGCCGATTCCTCCTCCGTCACCGGTGGCGGAGTTCTTGGTGATCTCGACCCTGTCGAGTGTGAGCTCGCCGTCGCGGACCCAGATGCCGCCGCCGTCACTGATCGCCGGCGCGCGCCCGTCGCGGACGGTGAGGTGTTCGAGTGTGAGATCTCCTCCGGGGCCGTCGACCTGGAAGATGCGGAACTCCGGCGTTCCCGTCTCCGTGCTGCGCCTGATGGTGCTTCCGCTGCCGCGAATGGTGATCTCGCTGGTGATCACTGGCAGGCCGTTGGCGTCGTTGTCGGGCGCGGTGAGGGTGTAGGTGCACTTGCGGGCGAGCGTCAGGGTCCCTCCGCCGGAGGTGTTCACGTCCCGGATCGCTCGGACAAGGGCTTCTTCATCACACCGGACCCTCTGTCTGTCCCGATCAACGGCGGTGGCCGGGAGTGCGGTGGCGGCAGCGACAGCCGCGACCGTCACGGCTACGCCTGCAAGGGCTCTGAGTCTGCGCATGGCCTTTCCTCTTCCAGGTCGGTGGCATACACCGTCCCGAGACGCAGGCGCCGGTGCGCCACAGGGGCGACTATGTGTAATGTATTAATTACATATCGTTACCGCATGTCGACCTGTGCCACTGGACCAGCCTCGCGACATCGACGTGCTGGCACCGCTCGTCAAGCGGGAGATCCTCTGGCGGTTGATCACGGGCGACCAGGGCCCGACCGTCCGCCAGCTCGGCCTTGCCGACAGCAACCTCTCCCACATCGCCCGAGCAGTGGGATGGATCCGTGAGAACTATGCGAAGTCCTTCCGGGTGGATGACGTGGCGCAGCTGATCGGCATGAGCGCATCGGCCTTCCACCGGAACTTCCAGGCCGTCACGGGGATGAGCCCCATCCAGTTCCAGAAGCAGATTCGGCTCCAGGAGGCGCGGCTCCTACTGGCCACGCACCCCAAAGATGTCACCGGCATCAGCCACCGCGTGGGATACGACAGCCCGTCCCAGTTCAGCCGCGAGTACCGCCGGCTCCTCGGCACACCACCCAGCGAGGACGCCAACCGCCTGCACACGTCGGGCGCGTTCTGAACCGTGTACCACGGCGTAGCTGATCAGCAGGTCTTGGTGAAGGCCGTGCCGCGGTGGTCGATGTCGGCGCCGGGGCCACACTCCGGGCTCGGTCAAGTCCCGCAGCCGACTCCAGGCCGTCGCCCCGCTGCAGCCGATCCGCTCCGCGGGAGCGTCCCGTCAGCTCAGGTCCTTGCACGGCGCACGGGCCCGTAGCCAGAGGTTGATGGCAGTCCGTCAGCGGGCCAGGACTGGCCGGGCCAGGAAGTGGGCCTCGGCGTCGTCGTACTCGACCTGCCTCACGCGACGGCCGGTGTGTGTTCGTGGTTCTCGACGAACGTGCTGTGCCGGTGGAAGGAATACGCCTTGCTGACCGCCTGGAGGAAGTTGGCGAGGGCCAGGGCCGTCCACAGGGCGACAAGGCCCCCCGTTGCGGCGACCGGGACGGCGACAGCGGCCAGGACGCCGTAGCAGACGAAGGTCGACACGAAACTCGGCACCGTGCGCTTGAGGCCGATGAGGCCGAATCCGACGACCGCCTGCAGCGCATCGGTGACGACCACGGCCAGCACCAGCGGCAGTAGGTCCGTGATCTGCGGCCGCACGTCGGCATCCCCGGTGAACAGCGGGACGACCCATGGACCGAGGACGATCACCGCGGTTGCGATGAACCCGACGACGGCCAGCGCGAGCCACGTCCCGGCCCGAACGCTTCGACGGATCCTCGCGGTGTCGCGCTTCTGCGCGTAGCCGGCGACCAGGGGGATGGTGGCCTGACCGACCGCCACTGCCGCCGTGAAGATGAGGTTGACCAGCGAGATCCCGACGCTGTGCACCGCGGCGCTGTCCGTCCCGATCCGGGCCGCGGCGAAGGTCAGTACGCCCAGGACCGCGAACTTGACGAGTACGGTGCCGGCGAGCGGAACCCCCACGGTGCCCAACTTCCAGACCTGCTGCGCGTCCGGCCTTCCGGGATACAGGGAGCGGCCGGCCAGCACGGTGGAGCGGCGGAGGGTGATGTGATTGACGCAGGCGCTGATCACGCTGGAGACGAGCATGGCGATACCGGCCCCGGTCAGGCCGTAACTCGGCAGCGGGCCCGGCCCGCCCACCAGCAGGACGGACAGCGTGACGGACGCGGCGGTGCCGAGCAGTCCGGCGCGCATCACCAGCTTGGAGTGGCCGAGTGCGACCAGTACCGACGTGGCCGACGAGCTGACCGCGACGGCGAGAACGCTGCCGGCCAGCAGGTGGGGGAAGATCCCCAGTTCGTCGAGAGTGGTGCCGGGAACCCCGGCAGCCCGACCGATCAGGGGAACCGACGCGACCGCCGCGGCAGCGATCACGCCGACAGTGATCGCCAGCCACATCCCGCTGCGCACCACGGGCAGGAGACGTTCAGGATCCTCCTTGCACGGCGTGACGAACGGCATCACGCCGCGCAGCGCGCCCGCCACCGTGGCGGTGGCCGGGCTGAATACGGCGAGGGTGACGGCGAAGCCCGCGAGCGTGGCGGTGGCGTGGTTTCCGAGCAGCGCTGTGTCGACCAGAGCACCGGCTGATGCGGCGATCATCGTCAGGTAGAGCGGGAGCGCGTCCCCCGCTATCCCGATCCACGTACTGCGCTCGGCCTGTCGTGTTCCCTTGTTGATCACGGGCTCGATCATCACACTGCGGGAGTCGGCAGGTCAGCGGAAGCGGCGTACTACCTGGGCGTGGCATTGTCGAGCAGTAGTGGGTTCTGGCACACACTCTGTGGTCGGTGAAGCTGGGCGAAGCGGCACGCGGATGGTCTGGCGTCGGGCGCCTTCACGATGCCCACCACCGGCGGGAACAGCATCGCCCCGTCCGGATCGGCGACGTTGATGGCGACCCCTGCGGACTCGTCCAGCGGCCGGTACGGATCGAGGGACGGTCCGATCAAAGGTCCGGATCTCAGTCCGCTCGTGATCAGTACACCTAGCGCGCCACGCGGTAGCGGAGGTAGACGACCTTCGAGCTGAAGGTGCGGGTCTCGACGAGTTCGAGATCCACCCGGCGCTCGCGTTGGGGAAAGAAGGGGATGCCGCCGCCGACCAGCACCGGGTAGACCATGGCCTGGTACTCGTCGATCAGACCCGATGCGGCCGCCTCGGCGGCGAGGGTCGCGCCGCCGATCGCGATGTCGCCCTCTCCCGGCTCGGCTCGCAACCGTTCGATCTCCTGCGCCAGGCCGCCGGAGGCCAGGCGGGCATGGCCCTGCACCGCCGACAGCGTGGTGGAGAACACCACCTTTGGCAGCGGCTTCCAGAGCGCGGCCCACTCGAGCATGGAGTCGTCGAGCGATGGATCCTGGTCGGCGGTCTCCCAGTAGAGCATCGTCTCGTACAGCCGTCGTCCCAACAGGTGGACGCCGACCTGTCGAATCTCGTCGATCCAGAAGCGAAAGACCTCCTCTTCGGGCGCCGTCCAACCGAAGTCGCCGTCCGGCCCGACGATGTAGCCGTCGAGTGAGACGCTCATCGAATAGGTCACGTTGCGCATCAGAAGTCCTCCTCGGTAACGGGTTCGACAGTGGGACCGCCGGACGCCGTAGGACTCATCGCGGCTCGCGGGATCCCCTGGGCCAAGGCGGTTCTTTTTCTGGTGCGTGATCTTCAACGAGTCCAACGAGTACACGGACACTCGCCACCGCAGCCTGATCAAGCGACCCGGCGGAGAACGTCAGATCCCCGCACCACGGGCGATGCGGAACAGCACGTTCGGACGCAGTGGCCCTTCGGGCGCGGTGGGGTCGTCGAAGTCGTCGGCCGGGTCCCGGGTCATGCCGATCCGGCTCATCACCGCCCATGAACGGAGGTTGGTGGCCGTTGTCACCGCGAGGATCTCGGGAGGCTCAAGACTGTTGAAGCCTTGGGCCAGGACAGTCAGCGCGCCCTGGCCCCAAGCCGAGCGGGCGAGCCGCCAGCCGATCTCCACTCCTGTGAACGGCATGCCGTCATCCACCTGATCCAAGCCCGCGAAGCCGATGAACTCACCCGTGCCCTGCACCTCGACCGCCCACCACCCGTAGCCTCGCTGGTCGAACTCGGCCTGGAAGTGCGCCACGGACGCATCGCTCTGTTCGCGAGTGAGCAGGTGGCCCAAGTGCTCCCGAACCTCGGGATCGGCATTCATCGCCGCCCACGGTTCACGGTCGGAGTCGCGCCAGCGACGGAGGGTGAGGCGATCGGTACGCAGTTCAGCCATGCTGCTCAGCCAACGGGAGCGCCGGCTCCGAGGCACCGCCACCCAGATGCACGGCTCACTCCCTGGCCGGGCGCCGCCGCAGCGCCGATTGCACCTCGCGGGCTCCCGGCTCGGTACCGCTCGGCAGGCCGCCCTTCGCCCCGGATGGGTGGGCCCTAGCCATGGCCCTCGCCGTCCGCGCCCGCCGATCGGACGACGCGGGCCGGTGGTCCGGGCACAAGAACGCTTCGTCCGGCGCAATCCAATATCTGTGTCCGTGAGATGAGAATTCGACACAACGCGCCATGAGAATGTCTCGCGCAACAGGCGGCGCGAAAATTCCGGCCATGCACTGCCGATCTCGTCGTGCTACTGTCGTTACCAGTTGCAGTTGTGGTTCCCAAAACTTCAAGTGCCCCCATCCGGCCCTCGCGTCGGTGGGAGCACTTCTGTATTTCCGGTCATTTTTCCGGACGGGGCAATCATCGCGGCGACACGGAGTCCGCACAGTGCGGGATCCGGGAACTGCCCCGAAGGAGATTTGACATGGCATCTGGCACCGTGAAGTGGTTCAACGCCGAAAAGGGTTTCGGCTTCATCGAGCAGGACGGCGGCGGCGCTGACGTGTTCGCCCACTACTCGAACATCGCTGCCCAGGGCTTCCGTGAGCTGCTCGAAGGCCAGAAGGTGACCTTCGACATCGCGCAGGGCCAGAAGGGCCCGACGGCCGAGAACATCGTTCCCGCCTGACGCTGACGCGCAGTACGAGCCGGGACCCGCACCTTGGGGTGCGGGCCCCGGCTCGTCGCATTCCCGGGCGCAGCCTCTCCGCCGCCGTCACGGCGACGGCATCTGCGGAGTTTTCCCGCAGAGTCCAGGGCGCCCTCACCTGGCACAGATTCCCCCGCAAGGCTCCGGATTCACGTCCGTCTGAGCCCCGGCCGATACTGCGGATCCCGCACACGGATCTCGCCACGCATTCGACACCTGCGCTCGCGGATATTTCCCGCCGGCCAGCGTGACTTTCGCATTTCATACGGCTCATTCTTGCAATTCTCCGTGCCGCTCACAGCTGCGGGAATTCCTTGATACGTGCCGCATCGAGGAAGGTTCGCATGAACCGCACACGTACGAACGACCGCTTCGCACGCACCCGTAACCGCAGTGCCGGCTCCGGAAACGGCGGCAGCCGCTTCGGTGCCCCCCGCCGTTCAGGTGGCAACGGGCGCCGGCCCGCCGCGATCCAGGGTGAGTTCGCTCTCCCCAGGACGATCACGCCCGCGTTGCCCGCCGTCGAGACCTTCGCCGATCTCGACATGCCCGCACCACTGCTTGCCGCGCTCGGGACGCAGGGCGTGACCGTGCCGTTCCCGATCCAGGGCGCGACCCTGCCGAACACCCTTGCCGGCCGTGACGTACTCGGCCGAGGGCGCACCGGGTCCGGCAAGACCCTCGCTTTCGGCCTGGCGCTGCTGGCCCGTACGGCCGGCCGGCGGGCCGAGCCGCGGCAACCGCTGGCCCTCGTGCTGGTACCCACCCGCGAACTGGCCCAGCAGGTCACCGACGCGCTCGCTCCGTACGCCCGCTCCGTGCAGCTGCGGCTGGCCACGGTGGTCGGGGGGATGTCGATCGGCAGGCAGGCCGGTGCGCTGCGTGGTGGGGCCGAGGTCGTCGTCGCGACGCCGGGCCGGCTGAAGGACCTCATCGAACGGGGCGACTGCCGCCTGGACCAGGTCGGCATCACCGTTCTGGACGAGGCCGATCAGATGGCCGACATGGGCTTCATGCCGCAGGTCACCGCACTGCTCGACCAGGTGCGTCCTGAAGGCCAGCGGATGCTGTTCTCGGCCACCTTGGACCGCAACGTGGACCTGCTGGTCCGCCGCTACCTGACCGACCCGGTGGTCCACTCCGTCGATCCGTCCGCGGGTGCGGTCACCACGATGGAGCACCACGTCCTTCATGTGCACGGCGCGGACAAGCACCGGACGACGACCGAGATCGCGGCGCGAGAGGGCCGGGTGATCATGTTCCTGGACACCAAGCACGCGGTCGACCAGCTCACCAGCCGGCTGCTGAACAGCGGTGTGCGGGCGGCCGCACTGCACGGTGGCAAGTCGCAGCCACAACGCACCCGGACCCTGGCCCAGTTCAAGACGGGCCACGTGACGGTGCTGGTGGCGACCAATGTCGCGGCGCGCGGCATCCACGTCGACAACCTCGACCTGGTCGTCAATGTGGACCCGCCGACCGACCACAAGGACTACCTCCACCGCGGCGGCCGTACCGCCCGCGCCGGAGAGTCCGGCATCGTCGTCACTCTGGTCACGCCGAACCAGCGCCGTGACATGGTCCGCCTCATGTCGGACGCCGGGATCCGCCCGCAGACCACCGAGGTCCGCTCGGGCGAGGCCGAACTGAGCCGCATCACCGGCGCGCAGACGCCGTCGGGGATTCCGGTGGTCATCACGGCGCCGGTGGCCGAGCGCCCCAAGCGCAAAGCCCCCGCCTCCCGCACGCGGCGCACCCGCAGCGCCAAGGACCGCCGGACTGGCCAGGCGGCACGACGTGACGGGGCACAGCGGCAGTCCGTTTTCGACGCGGCGGCCTAGCACCTCGTGAGCTCCGGTCCCCGTCAGTCGTCGACGACCACGGCTGGGCCGCGGTCGTTCGCTCTCTCCCGTTGATCCGCCTCCTCCCGGTCGGATCTTTCTCCCTCTCCCTGCGAGGCACCATGCGCTGCGTCATCGCCCGTTTTCCCTTCGACCTGTCCAAGAGCGGGGTGCTCGAATCGATGATGGGCGTCAAGCCCGAGCCGATCACGGGTGAGTCCGTGATCATCGGCCGTCGCCAGTACCCCGCGAAGCAGGTAGGCGAAGTCATCACCCGCCAGGACCGTCGCGACTTCACCGCCGACGAGGTCACCCGGGCCATGACACGACTCGGCTTCACCTGCCGCGCCGCGCCCCCCGAGGCACCGCCTGCGGGCGCCCGCACTGCGTTCCAGAACGCGTCGGCACTGCTGGGCGTCCCCCGGTCCGTGTAACGAGCGGGGCAGTCGACAGCAGAACCAGAGCAGCACTGAGGGCTCGACCGGCGCGCGCCGGTCGAGCCCTCAGTGCGTCGGCGTCCGGCGCACAGGACCGGGCCGCCACGTGGGCGGGCTACCGGTGGCTCAGTGGTCGGAGTAGCTGAAGTCGCCGACGGTCCAGCCGGTGACGTCCTTGATCGCCACCCGGTACATCCCACCCGTCTCGGGGATGCCGATGCTCCCCTGCAGGATCCGGGCGACGTGGAAGTGCAGATGCGTGGGCTGCTCGCCGCGGTCGGGCCCGTCGTGCGCCCGGTCCGCCGTGAAGACCGTGGAGAACGGGCCGAGGCGGTCCGAATCCCTGAGGACCTCCGACACGCGCGCCCTCCACACGGCTTCGGGAGCCAGCCGTCCGGTGATGACAGCGCCGCCGGTGATCACGGTCAGGGACATCTGATTGCTCTGCTCGGTCTCCACCATGGCGGCGACGTCGACGAGCAGTTGGTCAGTGTGCGACATGAGCTGAGTCTATGCATCGGCCCGCCCGGCCGGGCCGGGACCGCACCGCCGTTCGAGACTCAGATTACCTCGACCCTCGGACTCGAAAATCTACTGTGGCGAGAGTAGACATTGCGGTGTCCCGTGGCTAGGGTTTCTCTCGTAGACGCAGTCAATGAGGCCCGGCAGACACGAACTGGCGGGCAGCAGTAGCGATGTTCGTACGTGACTGACCCAGCCGAGGAAACGGAGGAAGCAGGCGCCATCAGGATCGCCCGGGCGATGATGATCAGCCCCGGGTACCGCAAGACCCCTGAAGGGAAGGTGGTCCCCGGTCACGCATCCTCGATCCCCGCACTCCCGCCCTCTCCCGGGCGGGTGAGCGGAAACAGTAGGTCGGCGCAGCAGTAGGGCCGACAGATGGTGTTGAATTTCCTTCGGGGCCCTGGTGCCGTACGGCACCAGGGCCCCTCGACGCGTTGATCAACGAGGTGAGAATGACGGCAGACACTCCGCTCAGTGGTCGTCTGGATGACGACGACTACCCCGCTTACACCATGGGACGGGCCGCCGAGATGCTCGGCACCACCCCAGGCTTCCTCCGTGCCATCGGTGAGGCCCGTCTCATCACCCCGCTCCGCTCGGAGGGCGGGCACCGCCGGTACTCCCGTTACCAGCTGCGGATCGCCAGCCGCGCCCGCGAACTGGTCGACCAGGGAATGCCCGTCGAGGCGGCCTGCCGCATCGTCATCCTCGAGGACCAACTCGAGGAGGCCCAGCGCATCAACGCGGAGTTCCGCCGAGCCGCGGCCGAACGGCACGACGACTCCGACTGACCTCGTTCGGGGGATCGGGTCGGCCGTGCCGCAAGCACTGCCTCGACGAATTCGGCCGGGGGCACGTAATCGTGGTCCTCGGCGTGGTGGGTGATCAGCTCGGGGCGGCGTAGGTGACGCCGTCGCCCATCACCCGGATCTCCGCGCTTCCCCGAGGGCGGTCGGCATGGGCCCCCACCCGTTCACCCTGCAGTCGCGAGGCGCACCGGGCACCGGGGGCAGAGGTGAAAACCGCGGGTCTGCTGGGCGCGAGGCGTGTGCGAACGCGGCGAGCGTGCCCATGCCGGTCAGGTCGGCAAGCAGGTCCAGCGGGAGACCACGGCGGGCGCCGCTGCGACGAAGCCGCCGGTCAGGATGGTGCTGACCGATGTGGTCCGGGTGGCGTCAACTCGTCATGTGAGAACACTCGTGCAGGTAATGATCTTCGCTTGCTCCTGTCCTGCTCCACCGCGCGTCGAAGGGGGCCGGCTCTTTCTTTCAGCGCCGCCACTCGTCGACACCTGGTGAGGACTCCAGCACCTCGCTCGGCCACTCCTGCCGTGCCTGCCCGAGTAGCTTCCACTGCTTGTCGATCCAGCCCTCTTCAAGGTTCATGGGACGGGACACGGAGACGCACGAACTGCTCGGATCTTCGACACGGACAGCGAGAGTCCCATGCTCTGCGGCGGCCCGGCGCAGATCCTGCGGTGAAGTCAGGGGTACCGCGCGCAGATCGTCAAGGCACGACGAATCCACGAGACTTCAGTTCGGGGGGCGTTCCCGGGCGTGTGGTCGTCAGGTTCGCAGGTGGGACGCGCCGTTGAGGTCGAGGATGGCGCCCGAGGACCATTCCGCCGCGGGGGAGGCGAGCCAGAGGACGGCCGCGGCGATCTCGTCGGGGCCGGCCACGCGGTGGAACGGGCTCTGGGCGCGGATGGCGTCGCCTTCGGGGCCCGTGAGGCGGGGGGCTACGCGTTCCGTGGTGAAGAAGCCGGGGGCGACGGAGGCGACGCCGATGCCGTGCGGGGCGAGGGAGACCGCGAGGGACTGGCCGAGGGAGTGGACGGCGGCCTTTGTCGCGCCGTAGGCGGGGTGGTCCGGTTCGCCGCGAAAGGCGCCCCGGGAGCCGATGTTGACGATCCTCCCGCCTCCGCCCTGCTCGATCATGCGCCGCGCTGCGAGGTGGCTCAGGTTCGCCGTGGCGAGTAGATTCACGGCGACATGCTGCTGCCAGACGGCGACCCACTCCTCGTAGGGAGTTTCCGGCAGTGGATGGCGGATGTTGACGGCCGCGTTGTTCACCAGCACGTCGATTCCACCGAGTGCCTCGGCCGCTGCGTCCGCCACCGTCGCCGCGCCTGCCGGATCGGCCAGGTCCCCGCCGGTGAGGACGTGGCCGGTGCCCTCGAGGGAGTCGAGGGTCTCGCGGGCCTCGTCGGCGCGGGAGTTGTAGTGGACGGCGACCCGGTCGCCGTTGACTGCGAAGGCCTGGGCCACGGCGCGGCCGAGACCCCTGGAGGCTCCGCTGACGAGGACGCGCCGGCCTGATGCGGGTAGATCCATGGAAGCTGGGCCCCTCTGTTCAGCGATGCTCGTAAAGGCGTGGAGATGCCGACGGCGTCGGCGATCCGGGGTGTAGCTGCTGCGATCAGGCGTCCAACAGCGTTCTCGCACGGTCCGCGACCATAGGCATCAGGCATCAAATCTCTCACGCCAAGTGTCGAGAGAGATCATTCCGCTGGACATGCCGCCATGTCGGGTAGTGCGGCAGGGCTGAGAGTTGGAGCACCGGCGCAAGTCGTTCGTGCTGCGCGACGACGAGGAGTACGACGCCCGCCGCCGCACCGGACGACGGCGGACCCGGACGGGGGCGCGGCGGTCGTGCGGCTGGGCTGAGGCCGGTGGAAAACGGGGTGCGGGGGTGCGGGCCCGGCGCCTAACGTGCCGGCCATGCGCATCGTCTTCACCAAGGGTCCCGGTACGAGCTACGACATCGCGGTGCACCGCGAGACCGGCGCGGCGCTGGCCCCGCGCAACGGCCCCGGCGGACATCCGTACCTGCCGCACGACCTGGTGCACTTCCTGGTCGAGGCGGAGGCGGGGATCAAGCTCGGGGTGTACGGGCGACTGGCCACCGGTGACAACGGCCTGTTCTGGCCCGCGGACCCCGCCGAGCGGAACAAGGCGGCACGCCGCCGCAAGTCGAAGCCGATGACGTCGTCCCCGCAGGCGCGGGCGGACATGGAGCGCTCGGAGGAACTGGCGGGCATCGCGGTGCCGGTCTGGGAGGTACGCCGCGGCCACGCGAAGGCCCTCCCGGCGTATGTACGCGCCGACGAGGTCCCCCCGGTCGTCGACCGCATCGTGACCCGCCTCGACGAGTACGCGGACCGCTGGCACGCCCTGCCGGTGGGCGGAGCCCTCGAACTCACCTGGTAGGCGCGGGCCACCGACCGTGCGAGGACCACCAAAGGCAGGTCGTTTCGTTCGGATCATCGGATCGTTGGTCCGGGGGAGTCGTCAACTGATGTGCAGCGGGCGCGGATCGAGCCGTTGCTCCGGACCGGACTCCGAAGCAGGGCCCCGGCCGACGAGCCGCACGATCACGCCATCGCCCGGTCCCGCGGCGGACTGACCACGACGATCCACCTCGCTGACGCACCGGGCAGGGACTCCAACAGCTGCTCCACCGGGAACAACCGCCACGAGTCCCTGACCATCAAGCACCACTCGTCCTCGGCGACCCTCAGCCCTCAATCGTCATGTCGTCAAGGACGCCATCGGCACCCGGTTCACGCCGGCCGGAAGAGTCCTAATGGCTACGCGCGAAGCCATGCTGTTCGGTCCACGTGTTCGCCACGTCCTCCGGGTCCTTCTTGTCCTTGTCGACCTGCCTGTTGAGTTCGGTCAGCTGCTCGGTGGTCAGCTGGGCGCCGAGCCGGGCGAGCGCCCTTCGCACGGTGGAGTCCGCCTTGCGGTCGGCGATCAGGGGCACAACATGCTGGCCGGGAATCAGGTTCTTCGGATCGGCAAGCACCACCCAACCCTCGGCGGCGATGTCCGTGTCGGTGGTGAACAGGTTCGCGACGTCGACATCGCCCTTCTTCAGCGCGCCCTTGACCAGAGGCCCGGAGGAGTCCAAAGACTTGAACTCCTTGAATTCGACTCCGTATTCGTCCTTGAGTCCTACCGCGCCGACGACCCGCTTCTTGACCTCGGGTGCCGCGCCGATGACCAGCTTGCCGTTGTGCTCGGCAAGGTCGGCGAGCGTCTTGAGACCGTACCTGTCCGCGGTCTCGCGGGTGACGGCGAAGGCGTCGGAGTCCTCGGCCAGGCCGTACGGGAGGATCTGCAGGCCGGCCGGCAGCGCGACGGCGAGAGCGTTCTGCATCTCGCCCTCTTCGGTGGCCTTCGCCTTGGGGTCGAGGTAGTGCAGGAGTGCTCCTTGGTACTCGGGGAGCAGGTCTATGTCTCCACCCCGCAGTGCGGGGATGAGGATCTCGCGGGTGCCGAGGTTGGGGCGGACCGTCGTCTTCACGCCTGCGTCCTCGAGCACGGCGGCGTACAGGAATCCGAGGATCTGGTTCTCGGTGAAGTTCGCGGTGCCGATGGTGACACCGTCCTTGCTGGAGCCGCCGCCCGAGATGTCCCCTCCCTGGCCTTCGAGGGAGGTGATGCCGCCGCTGCAGGCGGCGAGCGCGGGAACGGAGGCTGCGGCGAACATGGCGCCGAGCAGGGTGCGTCGGTTCATGGGGGAGTCCTTAGGCGGGGCGGTTGCTGAAGAGGACACGCTGGAGGCCGGCGAGCGCGAGGTCGAGCACGACGGCAACGACCGCCACGAGCACGGCTCCGCCGAGTACCTGCACAAGGTCACGCTGTGCGAGGCCGTCGAAGACGTAGCGGCCGAGTCCGCCGAAGCTGACGTATGCGGCGATGGTGGCTGTTGCCACGACCTGGATGAGCGCGAGTCGCAGCCCTGTCATGATCAGCGGTAGGGCGAGCGGGACTTCGACCTGCAGCAGGACCTGGTGGCCGCGCATGCCCTGGCCGCGGGCGGCGTCCTTGACGTCCGGGTCGACGGCGGTCATGCCGGCGTAGGTGTTGGTCACGATCGAGGGCACGGCAAGGGCGACCAGGGCCACGTAGACGGGTGTCATGGACAGTCCGCTGGCGAGGAAGACCAGGACGACGAGGCCGACGGTCGGCAGGGCCCTGCCGAACGAGGACAGGTTGATGGCCAGGAACGCGCCGCGGCCGGTGTGGCCGATGAGCAGGCCGATGGGCAGCGCGATCAGGGCGGCGATCAGCGTCGCGAGGAGTGAGTACTGCAGGTGTTCGGCGAGCCGGTGGCCGATGCCGTCCGCGCCTGACCACTGTGCGCTGCTGGTCAGCCAGGACCCGAGGTTCTTGAGGAGCTCGTACATCTCAGGCCCTGCGCTTCCTGGTCCAGGGGGTGAGTGCGTACTGCAGGGCGACGAGCAGCGCGTCCGCGATCAGTGCGAGGAGGAGTGTGAGGACGACGCCGACGACGACGGGGGTGGGGAAGTTGCGCTGAAAGCCATCGGTGAACAACTGGCCGAGGCCGCCGTCGCCGATGTAGGTGGCGACGCTGACGAGGGAGATCGACATCACGGTCGCGATCCGCACCCCGGCCATGATGACGGGCAGGGCGAGCGGCAGTTCCACGGTCAGCAGGCTGCGCAGGGGGCGGGTGCCCATCGCCTTGGCGCCTTCCTTGGTCTTCGCCGGCACGGAGTCGAGTCCTTCGACGGTGTTCCGCAGCAGCACGACGAGGGTGTAGATCGTCAGGCCGATGACGGTGGTGGTCCGGGTCAGTCCGGAGACCGGGAGGAGCAGGACGAAGACGGCGATGGAGGGGATGGTGAACAGGACGTTCGACAGACCGAGGACGAAGCCCCTGAGGGGGCGCACGCGGTGTGCGAGGACGGCCAGGGGCACGGAGATGAGCAGTCCGAGGAGGACGGCGGACAGGGCGGCTTGGAGGTGGGAGAGGGTCAGGGTGGTGAGGTCGCCCGCATGTTCGGAGACCCATGACCATTCGAAGGTCATGCGGCAGCCCTCGCGGAGGAGTGCGCGGTGCCTGCCCGGTCGTGGATTTCCTCCCGCGTGGTGACGCCGGTCAGGACTCCGTCCGTGTCGACGCGGGCCACCAGGCCGGCCGGCGAGGCGACGGATTCGTTGAGGGCGGACAGCAGGGAGTCCGTGTCGCGCAGCGGGCGTACGGGCAGCAGATCAGCGGTGTCGCCTGCGTCCTTGTCGCGCCAGCCGAGCGGGCTACCGGACGCGTCCACGGCCAGTTCCCAGTCCCCTCCGACGGGCGCAGGCTCTTGTGGAACACCGGCCAGTGTGGACAGCGACAGCAGTTTCAGCCCTCGCTCCGCACCGAGGAAGTCGGCGACGAACGGGTCGGCAGGGCGGGCCAGGAGCTCTTCGGGCGAAGCGCACTGGACGAGGTGGCCGCCGGTACGGAACACGGCGATCCGGTCGCCCAGTCGAACGGCCTCGTCGATGTCGTGCGTGACGAAGACTATGGTCTTGTGCAACTCCTTCTGCAGGCGCAGCAGTTCATCCTGGAGCTGCGTACGCACGACCGGGTCGACCGCGCCGAAGGGTTCGTCCATCAACAGCACGGGCGGGTCGGCGGCCAGGGCGCGAGCCACGCCGACGCGCTGCTGCTGGCCGCCGGAGAGCTGGTGGGGGTAGCGCTTGCCGCTCTCGGTCGGCAGGCCGACGGTCTCGAGGAGTTCGGCCGCTCGCCTGCGGGCCTTCTTCCGCCCCCAGCCCAACAGCAGTGGCACTGTTGCGATGTTGTCGAGGATCGTGCGGTGGGGGAAGAGACCGGCCTGCTGGATGACGTATCCGATGGAGCGGCGTAGTTCCGCCGCATCCTGGGACAGGACGTCCTTGCCGCCGACGCTGATGGTGCCCGAGGTCGGCTCGACCATGCGGTTGATCATGCGAAGGGTGGTGGTCTTGCCGCATCCGGAAGATCCGACGAGGACGGTGATACCCCCTTGCTCCATCTCCAGGGAGAGGTCGTGGACTGCCGTGGTGCCGTTGGGGAATCGCTTGTTCACTGCTTCGAAGTTGATCATCACTCGTCCCTTGCCGGGGCTGTATATAGTCATGCAGGGTTCTCGGTGGCTGAATATCTTGTCAATGCCTCTGTGTAAATCGCTCGTAACGAGCGCCCGACAGGCAAGACGGACCCGCTAAAAAGGGAGGAGTTGCGCCGTATGGCATCTCAAATAGTGGACTCTCGCACTGATACCGTGGTCCTCGACGGAAACAACCTGCGGGCTGCGGACGTCGTGCGGATTGCCAACGGAGCCGCCCGTCCCGCGCCGGAGCCGGCCGCGCTCCAACAGGTCGGACTCTCCTGGAACATCGCCCGAGAACTCGCGGCGTCCGGCAGGGTCTACGGACGCTCGACCGGCGTGGGTGCCAACCGGAATGCGGACGTGCCCACCGAAGCCGCCGCCGACCATGGACTGCGACTGCTCCGCTCCCACGCCGGCGCGATCGGGGATCCGCTCCCGGCCCGCGAGGTCCGCGCCATGCTCGCCGTCCGCGCCAATCAACTCCTCGCCGGCGGGGCCGGCCTGCGGCCCGGCGTCGTCACCGCGCTGTGCCAGGCCTTGGAGAACGGCGTTCACCCCGTGATCAACGAGTTCGGCTCGGTCGGCACAGGCGACATCGCGGCCCTGGCCCAGATGGGTCTGGCACTCGCCGGTGAACACCCCTGGCAAGGAAGCCCATCCATCGAAGCCCAGCCCCTCGACAACAATGACGCCCTTGCGCTCATCAGCTCCAACGCCCTCACCCTCGGGCAGGCCGCCCTCGCCCTCGACGAACTCCGCGCGCTCGTCACCGCCACCGAACTGGTCGCCGCACTGTCACTCCTGTCCGTCGACGGCTCCTTCGAGGCGTACGCCGAGCCCGTGCACGCAGCCCGCCCCCACCCCGGCACCCATGCTTCAGCCGCGCGAATGCGCCGACTGCTGGGCGCCCCCGACCGGCCCAACCCGCCACTCGGCCGGATCCAGGACCCCTACGGATTCCGCTGCCTCCCGCAGATCCACGGACCCACGCACGACGCAGCAGACGCTCTGGAGCGCACCCTCGACATCGAGATCAACGCGGCCGCCGAGAACCCGCTGATCTGCCCCGACGACATGGCCGCCTACCACCACGGCGGCTTCTACATGGCGCAACTCGCCCTGGTTCTCGACCACTTCCGACTCGCGATCACCCAGACTGCGCGGCTGTCCACCTCGCGTCTGGCAGCGCTGAACGAACCCGCCTACACGAGGCTCAACCCATTCCTCGCCGACGGCGAATCGGCGAGCTCCGGCGTGATGATTCTCGAGTACGCCGCCGGGGCAGCTCTCGGCGATCTGCGGGCCTTCTCCGCACCCGCGTCCCTCGGACACGCCGTACTCTCCCGCGGAGTCGAGGAGCAGGCCAGCTTCGCCTCGCTGGCCGGGCGGCAGACGCTGCGCACGGCACGAGCCTTCCGGCTCGTCGTCGGCTGCGAACTCGTCGCCGCCGTACGCGCGCTGCGCCAGCGAGACATACGGCCCAACGCGAAGCTCCCGGTGGGCCAGGCCTTCGAACTGGCCGAAACGGTTCTCGACGACAGCCACGCAGACCGCCCTCTCACCGACGACGTACAGACAGCCGCCGACCTGCTCGATCACTTTGCCTCCTTGGGGGAAGCACAGTCGCGATGACCAAGGACAGGACGGCCGCACCAGCCCACGCCACGCGGCCGGTCATGACGCGGAGCCGGACCGGCTCCGATCGACGATCGGCCCGCTCCCCACCGCTCATTCCGCGACTCATCCGTACCTACGGTCAACAACTGGAGGCGGGGCTTGCCCGGTCGGATAATCCGAGTGCGGTCTGGTCGCCCCGCGTGATACTCCTCCCTGCCATGGGCGATCTTGTGACAGCGCGGCTCGTGCTTCATCCGATGACGGTCAGCGAGGCTGAGCGAGTGGTGGCGGGCGAGTCGGGTGGCGGCGCCCGATGGGCGCCCGGATACCCCACCGCTGGGGACGTGTCCGCCGCCAGGCGCTTCCTGGGCACCTGCGCGGACACCGGTAGTCCCCAGCCGTTCGGTAACTATGAGATCCGTCGCCGCGAGGACGGTCAGGCGATCGGCGGCCTGGGCTTCCACGGACCTGCGGACGCGAACGGCAGCGTCACGATTGGCTACGGCCTAATCCCGTCGGCGCGGGGCAAGGGATACGCCTCCGAAGCCCTCCGCGGACTGCTGCTGTTCGCGCGGGCACGCGGCGTCACCTGCGTGAAAGGCGACGCCGACCACGACAACATCGCGTCCCATCACGTCATGACGGCAGCCGGCATGCGGCCGGCCGGACAAGACGAACGCGTCAGGTACTTCGAGATCGCCTGGACCGACACGACGACGAATGCTGACCCACGCTCCTAGCGGCCGTAGATGTGCCCCGCACCAACGGGTCGTTCTCCGGGATGAAGTCTGAGACCTGCCAGAACTCGTTCAGCCGCTGGTGCTGCAACGCGGCTTCGCGATCGAGCTTGAGCCCGAAAAGCGGCCCATCGGGGTGGGCCAGGCCGGCGGTCACCAGGGTTGAGGCAGGCGTGGTCTGCCCCACCACTGGACCGACACGGCAGGCGAAGGCAACGTGATCGCTCCACTTGTCGGGCCCGTCGCCCCACGCACCGAAGATCACGTCTGTCCGGCATCGTGGTCTCGGTCGGTGTGGTGGTAGCAATTCGCGAAGATGACGGACCTGATAGGGATGACGCCACAGGTTCAAGTCCTGCGGACGGCCAGGGTCTCAACCGGGCAGAAGGGCCTCTGGCTTGCCTCGGCCATGGAGAGTCCACCGAACTCGACACGTGGCCGCGCTCACTGGTCCACCTGCCCCCTGGCAGCCGTTCGAGTTCTCCAGTAGGCCATGGCCTCCGCGCCGAAGCCGGCCACTACCAACATGAAAGCCAGCCAGAAGAGCGGCGTGCTCTGCCACTCCAAGCCACCAAGCAGCGCGGCCACACCGAGGGAAGGCAGAAAGACCGCGACAGCGGTCCACCACTGGCCCTTGCGAGCTTGGAAAATCGCAGAGACCGACGCGAGCACGAAGAGCAGCGTCGTCACTGCCACCAGTATCCACATGGCGGCAGTCTGCCGTGCCCTTGTCCGTCGCATGCCTACGCCCCGGCAAAGAGGCCATCGAGTGCCGCTCGTGAGCCCGACAGGGCGGGAAACCACGGGGACTGGGGCCTGTCCGGCGAATCATGGTGATGGCAGAGTGTGCCCGTGAGTTACAGCATCTTCCTGCTCCGGTTCGTGGACGGTGAGGTCGTCGCCCTGGATGCCGAACGGTTCCGGCAGGTGACGGAGCCGTACGTGGTGGCGGGCGGCCCGGAGGAGGGCTTCTCCCAGCTCCGCGCGGAGGACGGGGGCGAGGCGGACCTCTACCACGTGTCCCAAGACGAGGACGGGATGTCGTGCGTGACGGCGACTCACTTCGCCCGTGGCGCGATGAGCGGCGTGCTCGCCCGTCTGGGGGCAGCCCTCGGGGCCTCGATCGTGCCCCAGGACGGTGGTGCGCTGATCTTCCACGAGGACGACCGCCGTCATCTTCCTGCGGACCTCCAGGGGAAGGCGGCTCTCATAGCCCCCACGGCGGACGCGTTCCAGGCGGCATTCGACACGCTCTGAGCGTCTCCGCCCCGACAAGTGCACCAAGGGCTGTCCCGTAAATGATCTTCGATCTGGTGAAGACGAGGCTGCCCGCTCACCGGGGGTGCGCCCATCCGGCGTGAGCTGGTGCCCCGGCAGGCAACGTTTGCCCGTGAAGGAGCGCCCGCCGCGGAGCGGCTGTGTCACCGCGGTGCGTGCTCTCGGCGTGCCGGCCGGAAGTCCTCGTACTGGACGCTGGACGCACTCGGGCTTTCGGCGGGTACCTCCCTGCTCGAGCGAAGCCGAGAGCTTGGGGGCGCGTGCCGGGCGTCGCGACGGGGCGAACGCTGCCTGTCGGGGGCTAGCGTGTGGCGAGCCGCTCCAGCAGGGTGGCGCTCCGTGCCAGCAACGCCCGCTCGTCATCAGTGAGTTCGGCCTCGATGGCCTGCGCGAGCCAACCGGCCCTGCGGCCGCGCTCCGCTTCGAGCGCGGCCCGGCCCGCGTCCGACAGCTCGACCAGCGACTTGCGGCCGTCCGTGGGATGCGCCCGGCGCGTGATCAGGTTCTGTTCCATGAGCAGCCCCACCGCCCGGGCCATCGACTGGGGGCGTACGCGCTGATCGGCGGCGAGGTCACTGGTGGTCATGGCGCCGTTGCGGTCGAGTGCCCCGAGCACGGCGGCCTGGCCCAGCGGGATGCGGTCCTCGTGTTTGACGCGTCGGGTGAGCTTGCCCATCGCGGTGCGCAGTTCGGCGGCGATGGCGGCGGCTTCCGAGGTGGGCATAGGGCACTTTACCCCGTTGGTCAGCAAGGCTGTGCACCTGACCTGCACAGCAATGCTGTACAGCAAAACTGAACAGCATTGCTGTAGGGTTTGGCGTTGTCGGGCTCAGCGCCAGCGTTGTCGCAGCCGGGGCCACGGCATACGACAACGGGGAGGAACTCCCATGTCCGCAGAGGCAGTCGGAACCGTCAACGCCGCCATCGAGACCGTCACCGCCCGCCGGATCATCGACAGCCGGGGCAACCCCACGGTCGAGGTCGACGTCGTCCTGGCGGACGGGTCCTTGGGGCGCGCGGCTGTCCCCTCCGGCGCCTCCACCGGTGCCCGGGAGGCCGTGGAACTGCGCGACGGAGACTCCGCGCGCTGGCACGGCAAGGGCGTCGACCGCGCGGTGGCCCACGTCAACGGGGAGATCGCGGCGTCCGTGCGCGGCCGGGACGCGGGGGACCAGGCGGGTCTCGACGCCGCGCTGGTCGCCCTCGACGGCACCGCCACGAAGTCCCGGCTCGGCGCCAACGCGATCCTCGGCCTCTCCCTCGCCGCCGCCAAGGCCGCCGCGGCGGCACACCGCCAGCCCCTCTACCGCTACCTCGGCGGCGCCGACGCCCACCTCCTGCCGCTGCCGATGATGAACATCGTCAACGGCGGCGCCCACGCCGACAATCCGCTGGATTTCCAGGAGTTCATGATCGCGCCCGTGGGCGCGGACACCTTCGCCGAAGCCGTCCGCATGGGCAGCGAGGTCTTCCACACCCTGCGCCGCGATCTGCTGGCCGCCGGGCACTCCACGGGCGTCGGCGACGAGGGTGGCTTCGCGCCCGCGCTGCGTACCGCTGAGGAGGCGCTCGACTTCGTGATGACCGCCATCGAGCGCACCGGCTACCGCCCCGGCACGGACATCGGCCTGGTCATGGACCCGGCGTCGTCGGAGTTCTTCCGCGACGGGGTGTACGACTACGCGGGCGAGGGGGTGCGCCGCACCCCCTCCGAGAACGCCGACTACCTGGCCAAGCTCATCGACGCCTACCCGGTCGTCTCCATCGAGGACCCGATGGCGGAGAACGACCTGGATGGCTGGCGCGAGCTGACCGCCCGCGTCGGCGACCGCTGTCAGCTCACCGGCGACGACGTGTTCTGCACCAACGAGACGCTGCTGCGCGAGGGCATCCGCACCGGCGTCGGCAACTCGGTCCTGGTCAAGGTCAATCAGATCGGGACCCTGACCGAGGCCCTGGCCGCGGTGGCCACGGCCCACCAGGCGGGCTGGACGGCTGTCATGTCGCACCGCTCGGGCGAGACGGAGGACACCACCATCGCGGATCTGGCGGTGGCGACCGGCTGCGGTCAGATCAAGACCGGCTCGCTCTCCCGCTCCGACCGCACGGCGAAGTACAACCAACTGATTCGGATCGAAGAGGAGTTGGGCGCATCGGCGCGTTTCGCGGGCCGCTCCGCACTGCGTCGGGCGTGAACAGCAGGCAGAGGTAGAGGCCACGCGGGCCCCCAGATCGATCGGGGGCCCGCACGCGTATCGGGAAGACAAGTCTTCCTGGGCTGGTCACCCCCGTGTGACCTGCGCCGTCCCGGACCGGTCGGCACGGCCGGTCGAATGGAGCCGACCAGTGCCGGATCAGGCATCGTTCGCCCTGCCGTGATGGGACGCGCTGCTCGGTTCTGTTCCGGGCGGCGCGTGACCGTCATTCTGTGCAGGTGGCAGAACGAGTACGCGTGCGTGAGATCGATGATGACAAGGGCACGCGGTTGCTGCGGATCATTCGCAGGGGCACCGGGCCGGTGGTGACCTGGCGGCGGGCCCGGATGGTACTGCTGCCCGCGCAGGGCATGCCGTCGACGATGAGCACGATGCCCTTGCCACCGCGTCTGCCTCGACTCGCAGATCCTTTACAGGACAAGCCGTGTCAGCGCCGTCGGGTGGCCGTCGCCGAAGTGGTGATGCGGGGTAGCCGACCACCGGCAGCACCGTTAGCGTAACCGCGTGGACCAGGATGAACGGCTCCTTCACGCCTCGTCGTTCGGCGCAGCGGCGGTCGCATACGCCGAGCACCGTCCGGACTACGCGCAGGCCGCCGTGCGCTGGGCGCTCGACCCCGCGCCCGGCCCGCGCGTGCTCGACCTCGGCGCCGGAACCGGCAAGCTGACCGCCACGCTGGTCGAGCTGGGTGCCGAAGTCATCGCAGTCGAGCCCGACCCGGCGATGCTGACCGAGCTGCGCCGCTCGCTGCCGGCTGTCCGTGCCCTGTCGGGTGGTGCCGAGGCGATACCGCTACCGGACGCGTCCGTCGATGCGGTGCTGGCCGGCAACGCCATGCATTGGTTCGACATGGCCGTCGCGGGACCCGAGATCGCCAGGGTCCTCGCACCCCGCGGCATCCTGGCCGGCCTGTGGAACGTCATGGACGACCGGGTCGAGTGGGTTTCCGGGCTCGCGGGGGTCAGCGGGAGCGCGGCCATCGGCCCGCGTGACACGCCCGCCAGTTGGCGCGCCGAAACGGCCGACATGCACCTTTCGAAGACTGGTGTGGCCGCCCGGTTCGGCTCGCCGGAGCAGGCAGAGTTCCCGCACGGACAGAGCCGCACCGCCGACTCTCTCGTCGCCACCATCGCGACGCGCGCGGGGATGCTGGTCATGCCAGTACAGGAACAAGAGGCCACGCTGGGCCGGATCCGCGCTTTCCTCGCGAGTAGACCGGAGACCGCCCGCGGCGAGTTCACTCTCCCGATGCTGACCGGCGTGCTGCGCGTCCGGCGGCTGTGAAGCATCAGGTACAACGAGATGGTTGGAAACTCGGCAGACCTCAGCTTGTCCTTCAACCGCTGGGTCGCGGGCGGCATGCGCCCAAGGGCTGTCCCGCAAGTGCGGCCGTGCTCCGAGCAGAGGCCGGCTCGACAGGGTCAGGACCGCAGCCGACCGAAGAGGATCGTTCGATTGCGACGTATGACCAGCTACTGAGTGGGCCGGTCTCAACCATGTCACGCAAGCCGGACGGGACGTTGTGGCCTGGCGGATCCCGGACTTCATGAAGGTGCAGCTCGTCGCGGTGGGCATTCCGGTAGCTCCACGTCTCATCGACGGTCACGGGCCGGCGGGCAGGAAGCCCACAATGCCTCCCACCGCGAAGTACGCGCCCCGAGTCGAGCACACCTGGGCCCGCATGAAGACCTGGAAGATCCTCGCGACTGCCGTCTGAAGGGCGACGGCGTCCACCACGCCATGCTCGGCATCGCCCGCCTCCACAACCTCGCTCGGTGGTCGGGCTGTTCGTTGAGCTGGGCTGAGGTTACGAGGACAATGCTGCCCGCTCGGATTCGGCCAGTCGTGCCGTGCACGATCTGCTGGTAGGCGGAGCCTTGGTCGTGAGGATCCGACCGGGATCGGATATTCGGTTTCTGCCCGCCCCATGAGGACACAAGATGGTGCGCATGACTTTGGCCACCCCCATACTGCACACCGCTCGCCTGCGACTGCGCCCCTTCACCGACGCCGACGCGGACCTGCTCTTCGCCCTGCACAGCAGCACCTACGTGATGCGCTACTGGGACTCCCCGCCGTGGAACGAACGGGCCCGCGCCGAACGCTTCATCAACATGTGCCGGAAGATGGCGGACGAAGGCACCGGGGCCCGGGTGGCCATCGACCGCGCTTCTGACGGGGCCTTCGTCGGCTGGTGCGGTCTGACCGGATGGAACCCGGACTTCCGCAGCGCGTCGTTGGGCTACGTCCTCGACGAAGCGATGTGGGGACACGGTTACGCGACGGAGGCCGCGCACGCCTTGCTGCAGTGGGCATTCGACACACTGGACCTGAATCGGGTTCAGGCCGAGGCCGATACGCGCAACGTGGCATCTGCCCGGGTCCTGGAGAAGATCGGATTCATGTGTGAAGGGACGTTGCGGGAGGACTGCGTCGTGAACGGCGAGGTATCCGACTCGTGGGTGTTCGGGTTGATCAGGCGAGAGTGGCGGCCGGCGGCCGTGCCGATTCCAGCCCGCGAAGAGCGGCGTTGAGTCCATCTCTGGCAGAGGCCGCGTCCAGGTTGAGTGAGGAAGCCTTGACGGGTGAGGCGTCCAAGGCGGCTGCGGGTGACGTTCATGGCCGGGTCGTCGGTGGGCATGCCGAGGAGTTCGTGTAGATCACGGACCCGGAACGCCTGATCGGGGTGGGTGTTGAAGGCGTTCAGGACGACCTGGTAGGCGGTGGTCAACTCAGGCGGTTCGGATTCGGTCCCGGTCGGGGCGAGTTCCGCAATGACCTTCCGGGTCGTGACAAGTTCCGCCAGACGCTGACAGCCCACTCGAAGCCTTCCCTGCAAACTCCTCCGGAGCCCGGGCCCGGCAGAGCTTGGCGCCGGTTTTCGTTCCGATGTTCAAGCCCCGACTTCGCCCCGCCGACCAAACGATCGACGGGGCGAAGAAGGCGTAGGACCCCGAATTGGCCAACAGCGTCCAACGGCGTGCGGGGCCCGTGTCGTGGAGGAGGTGCGGGTCAGGGGCAGCTGATACGGATGTCGCCCGTGTCCGTGGTGCAGGTGTCCGTGCCGCTGCCGCCGTTGGCGGTGTCGTTGCCAGAGACGTTGTCGACGGTGTTGAGGTTGTCGCTACCGATGTTGCCGATCAGGTTGTCGTTGCCGGGGCCTCCGTTGAGAGTGTCGTTGCCGTTGCCGCCGTCCAGGCGGTCGTTGCCGTGGCCGCCGTGGACGGTGTCATTGCCGGAGCTCGCGTTGACGGTGTCGTTTCCGCCGAGGGTGCAGATCACGTCGTTGCCGAAGGTGCCGTTAATGGTGTCGTTGCCGCTGGTGCCGATGCGGGTGCAGCCGCGGGCGTTGTTGACCGTGGTAGTCCATGTGGCGGTGTTGTTGCCGGAGACCGGGTCGGTCTGCGTGGCGCTGACCGTGGCTCGGTCGGTGAGGGTGCCGGTGGCCCGGGGCTCGGCGGCGACCGTCACCGTGGCGCCGGCCCCGGGGGCGAGGGTGCCCAGGGAGCAGCTCGCGCTCGTGGCGGTGGTGGTGCAGGTCCCCGAGGTGGTGGTCGCGGAGACGACCGAGGCGGCGACGCCGGTGAGCGTGTCGGACAGGGAGACGCCGGTGGCGGCGGTCGTCGTGCTGTTGTTGGTCACGGTCACCGTGAACGTGGCCCGGTCACCGATGCTGGCCGTGGTGGGACCGGTCTTCGTGACCGACAACAGGTCCATGGCGGGCGGTGTGCCGCCGCCCTCGAAGCGGGCCAGGGCGAATTCGGTGCCGGGGCCGCCCCAGCCGGCGGCGACGATCTTGCCGTCGGACTGGAGCGCTACGCCCTGGGCCGCGTCGCCGCCGCCGAAGTCCGCGGTCGCGAGGCCCCCGGTGCCGAAGCCGCTGTCCTGGCTGCCGTCGGGGTTGTAGCGCCGGACGGCGAAGTCGCCGCCGGGCCCGACGCTTCCGGCGATGATGATGCGGCCGTCGCCCGGCTGCAGCTTCACGTCAGCGGCGCTGCCTCCGGAGGTGAGCACCCTGCCGTCGCCGTCGAAGCTCGTGTCCAGGGTGCCGCCCGGGTTGTAGCGGGCCAGGGCGACCCTTCCGCCGCTGGTGCCGGTGGCCACGATCTTGCCGTCGGGCTGGAGCGCGAGCCCCTCGACGGACTCGTAGTCACCGAAGTCGGTGCGCTCGATGCCGTCGCCGCTGAAGCCGGTGTCCAGGGAGCCGTTGGTGTTGAGCCGGAGGACGGCGAAGTCGAAGCGGGTCGACCCTACCTGGCCCCCGACCACGATCTTGCCGTCGGGCTGGAGCGCCAGGGCGCGGCCGTCGCCGCCCTCCACGGGCAGCTCCGGCGCCGGGTCGTAACTCACCTGGCCGTCGCCGCCGCCGAAACTCGCGTCCGGGCTGCCGTCGTCGTTGTAGCGGGCCACCGCGACCGTTCCGCCGCTGGTGCCGACGACCACGATCTTGCCGTCGGGCTGCACCGCCACGTCCCGGGCCTCGTCCGGGGCCCCGATGGTGGTGAACACCCGACCGTCGCCGCCGCCGAAAGTCGAATCCAACGTGCCGTCGGAGTTGTACCGGGCCACGGTGAACCAGCAGCAGTTCTCGTACGCCTTCCAGCTGTGGCCCACCACGATGATCTTGCCGTCGGGCTGGAGCGCCAGGGCGTGGGCCTCGCTCCACTGGAGGTCGGGTGCCATGTTGTTGATGGGGGTGGTGACCGTGCCGCCGTCGCCAAAGCTGGTGTCCGGGGTGCCGTCGGGGTTGTGGCGGGTCAGCGCGAAGCGGCTCTCCAGCTCCGAGTAGTTGACAGAGGAGCCGACCGAGACGATCTTGCCGTTTGGCTGCACTGCCACGTCGCTCGCGCGAGCTTCGTCGGTGGAGCCTGGGAAGCCGGTGAGCACGGTGCCGTCGCCGCCGAAGGCGGGATCGAGGTCGCCCGGGGCCGCGAGTGCGGTGCCCGGCAGGGTCAGGACAAGGGCGAGCACGGTGGCCGCGACGGTCCCGGCCCGGCCCAGGAGGGTCCGGCGGCGCCATGCCGACCGCACAAAAGGTGTAAGCATGCACGACAGCCTTCCGCGCGCCTCGCACAACGGCACATGCCGCGACCGGCGTGGCCCTCATCGGACGCAGGAATCAATCCGAGCGGGTGAGCACGCACAACAGGGCGCCCGCCGCCATTGGATGCTGTTGGTCAATTCGGGGTCCTACGCCTTTTCGCCCCGTCGATCGTTTGGTCGAGGGGGCGAAGCCGTGCGAAGTGGCTGGTGCGGGTGCGGCCTCGTCCCGGCATGGCCCTGATCCGCGACGGCAAGCGCAAGCCCGACCCGGTCAAGGTCCGCTACATGGACAAGGCCGTCGTCATCGCCCTCCCCGACCGCACCCCCTGGACCCGCAGCCACCCGGCGCCGCAGCGTCCACGGGCGGCGCCGACACTCACCCTGCTTGATGGGCTTGCACCGCATATCCGACCTGTAAGGTCGGCACGCATGACAGCAGAGTCACCGGCGCAGACTGTGCAACGCTTGTTCCCGCTGCTCGCCGAGGGCAAGAGTGCGGAGGCGGCGGCGCTGTTCGCCGACTCGGTGTCGTTCTCGATCCCGCACCCGCCGGGTATTCCGTGGGTACCGGAGGTCGAATCGGCGGAGGACATGCGGACGTTCTTCGGGCTGCTGCAGACCCATGTGCAGGCCAAGGAGTTCGACCTCCGCCAGGTCATCGCCGAGGGCGACGATGTGGTGCTCATCGGGCGCATGGTCTCCGAGGTCAAGAAGACGGGCCGGGACATCGACACCGCGTTCGCCCTGCACACCACGGTCCGGGACGGGCAGATCACCCGCTACCACCTCTACGAGGACAGTTACGCCGTTGCCAAGGCCTACTTCGACGACTGATCGTCCGGCGGGCTCGCTCAGCTTGTCTTTTGACCTCCGTCCTCGAACGTCGCATCGCACGCGCTCACTCGTCCGGGGATTCGCCGGGCAGGCGGACGGCCTTCGCATGACCAGGCGTTCCGCCACGGAATCACGTTGATACGCCGCGTTCGCTGCCCGTCGGCCGCCGCCGAGACCTTCGCGTCCCGCAACTGCACTTGTGGAGCTTCCACCAGCTCGCCGTCTTCGTGGAGTACAAGGCGCGCCGGGTCGGCGTGCCATTCCGTGGATGGCACGCACGGGAGGAGGTCACACACCACAGCGGTGCCCTGACTCCAAGCCTGGCCCTTTACGGCCGCGTCAAGTTGACGGTCGCTCTGTTGGTCGAGGTTGGCCATAATGCTCGGATGGCTGACGCTCCCTCCTCCTCGCCCGCCGCCCAGCGCACCCGCGTCGTCGTCGTGGGCGCGGGACCCGCCGGTCTCACCGTCGCCAACGTCCTGCGCGCCGCCTCCGTCGACTGCGTACTGCTGGAAACGGAGAGCAGACAGTTCATCGAACAGCGGCCTCGAGCGGGGTTCATCGAGGAGTGGGCGGTGCGCGCCCTCGAACGGCGAGGGCTGGCCGATCGGTTGCTGCAGCACGCCCAAGTACACAGCGAGTTCGAGTTCCGCTTCCAGGGCGAGCGTCACAGGTTCGACTACGGCGAACTCTCCGGCCGCCACCACTTCGTCTACCCCCAGCCGCTGCTGGTGACCGACCTGCTGAGCCACTACGCGGACGACGGGGACGACGCGGGCGGGGACGTCCGCTTCGGTGTACGCGACGTGGAGCTGCACGCCATCGACACGGACAACCCCTCGGTGTCCTACACCGACCCGGCGACCGGCGAACGCCTGCGCATCGACTGCGATGTGGTGGCCGGATGCGACGGCGCCCGCGGTGTGACGCGCACCTGCATGCCGCCGGAACACACCATGGTGGCCCGGCACGACTACGGCATCGGATGGCTGGCCCTGCTGGCCGAGGCTCCGCCGTCCTCGGACTGCGTCGTCTTCGGCGTCCATCCGCGCGGCTTCGCCGCCCACATGGCGCGCAGCCCCGAAGTCACCCGCTACTACCTGGAGTGCCCGCCCGGAGACGACCCGGAGAATTGGCCGCACGAGCGCGTATGGACGGAACTCCGCCACCGACTGTCCGCGGACGGAGCACGCCCGCTCACCGAAGGGCGGCTCATCGAGAAGCGTGTCCTGGACATGCACAACTACGTAGTGGAGCCGATGTCGTACGGTCGGCTGTATCTGGCGGGCGACGCGGCCCATCTCGCCGCGCCGATCGCGGCAAAGGGCATGAACCTCGCCCTGCACGACGCGATCCTGCTCGCCGACGCACTCGTCGCGTACTTCCGCAAGGGCGACGACGGCGGTCTGAACAGCTACTCGGACGCCTGTCTGCGCCGTGTGTGGCAGTACGAGGAGTTCTCGCTCTGGCTCTCGGAGGTGATGCACGGGGCCTCGTCGGGCGACAGCTTCCGCACCGGCACCGCCGGTGCCCGGCTGCGGCGCATCTTCGCATCGCCCACGGCGGCGGCCGCGTTCGCCGAGCTCTACATCGGTAAGGACATCACGTACTGACCTGCCGGCCTCCCGCGGGAGGCCGGCAGGGACGGCGCCGTTGCTCACAACGCCTTGGGCTTCCGCCCGGTTGCCTCCTTCTTCGCAGTCGTCTTCGCCCGGTGCAGCGCGGGCAGGGCGGCCGCGAGCCCGAAGCAGCCTCAGATCGACACATGGGTGAAGACGACATCGATCCAGCAAGCGCCGTCCGCCGAGGCCATGCCCAGCGCTTCCTGGAGCCGTGGCCCGGTCCAGACGTCGAGCTCCCCCCGCCACGGGTCACGGTGACACAGCCGTCGGCTCGGGTGATGCCGACCGTCAGGTCTTCGGTCTGCGCGATCACGGGGTCCTTCGGCAGGGCGCCGGCGGGCAGCGACCTCCCGAGGTCGCGCCAGGACGGCGGGCGCTGAATGGTGCCCGCGCTCACGCGGCTGCGGCCGGGTGAGCTCGGGTCGACCGAACAGGAGCGCGTAGCCGCAAGGCAGTTCGGCGGGGAGGCATCGAGTCAGGCTCCCGCCCGCGCGGTCGGCGAGCCTGGCCTCGTTGTCGAGCCGGCCGAGACCGCCGGGCTCCAGCAGGAACACGTGTACCTCCCACGCCGACGATGGAGCATCGGCGTGGGGACTGCAAATGACGCTTCGACGGCCCGTCGAGATCCCGCGAATGCCGCACAGAACAGAGCCTATTCGCTGCGAAATGCGCCGTCCGCCCTGCTGCGCCCGCACCCGTCCCGGCTGAACAGGACATTGTCCGAAACCGGAAATGCGTAGTGATTTACAGGGAGTTGGAGCTGCCCAATCCTTGTCCAGGGCCCACCGCGGCTGTTCAGCAGCCCAGGAGAACGAGCTGCGCTCGTCCGGTACAGGAGACCCCCAAAGCTGCTGCCGGGCCGGCACATTTCCCACGGTCGTGATCGCCCGAAGCGGCCGCTCGTTGCCGTGCCCCCTGACACGAGGAGACCGATACTCTTGAAGCCGAACCGCCTGGGCATCGCAGCGGGGACAGTCGCGTTACTGCTGATCGGGAGTTGCAAACTACTGCCGGCGAAGGACGCGCAACGAGGGCCGATCGTCATCGGGACGGCTAACATCTTGACGCGCTTCGACCCTGCCGGGGCGTACGACAGCGGATCCTTGGCCGTGTACAACAACGTCTACCAGAGCCTGCTCACCTTCGATGCAGGGTCACCCATCCCTAGGCCCGACGCGGCCAAGAAATGCGGATTCACCGACTCTGCCCTCACCACCTATCAGTGCGAACTCCGCGAGGATTTGGTGTTCTCCAACGGGCAACCTGTATCCGCCAGAGCGGTGAAGCATTCGTTCGATCGCATCCTGCGCATACGTCATCCCCTGGGGCCGAGCCCGCTGTTCGCGAATCTGCGCTCAGTGGGGGCCAGCGATTCTCTCGTGACATTTCACCTCGGCACAGCAGACGCCACATGGCCTTACAAGATCGCCACGGGAGCGGGTTCGATCGTCGATCCGGCCGAGTTTCCCTCCGACAAGCTCCGCGAGAGCGAAAGCATCGTCGGTTCTGGCCCCTATGTTGTCTCCTCCTACCGCAAGGGGAAGGCGATCGACCTCGAACCGAACCCCACATACAAGGGGGCCGTGACAGAGCAAGGCACACCGGTACAAATCCGCTACTACACCACGGCACAGGACGTCGAGAGGGCCTGGAAAGGACGAATCATCGACGTCGCTTACGGCGGACTGCCGTCCGCAGCACTGGCGCAGATCGACCCCCGCGACCCGGACGTCCGCCTCTCCATCGGGGAGAGCGCCCAAGCGCGCTACTTCGTGATCAACCTGCGCGCCGCACGGAATCCCTTGAAAGACGTCGTGGCCCGCCGAGCCGTCGCCGCCCTCGTCGACCGCGGACGATTGGCAGGCGAGGTGTTCAGGCACACGGTGACGCCGCTGTACTCGCTCGTCCCCCAAGGCGTCACCGGTCACGGCACCGCGTTCTTCGATGAATACCCTGAGATGGATTCTCGGTACGCGGCACAGCTCCTTCGCTCCGCCGGCATCACCACTCCAGTGCTTATCGCGCTGGGCCATCAGACCGGCACCGCCGCCGTGGAGGCGAGGGAACTGAAGCGGCAACTGGAGACGGACCGCCTGTTCAAAGTCGAGCTCGTCGAGGAGGCTGACTGGAGTGCCTATCAACAGCGGTGGCAGCGTGGCGAGTTCGACGCCTTCATCACAGCATGGGCGCCCGACTTCTCCGACCCGGACAACTTCGTGCAGCCATTGGTGGAGACAGGCAACATCCTTCACAACGGATACACCTCAGCTGAGGTCGACAGGGCGATCCAGAACACACAACGACACACCGATCGCGGGGAGACCATCCCGCAGTTCCGGTCAATTCAGCATATGGTCGCGCGGGATGTTCCACTGGTCCCTCTTTGGCAGAAGAAGAACCATGTCGTAACCCGCGCCACTGTCACCGGCGGTCATCACCTGGCCGAGGGCAACGGGATCTGGCGCCTGTGGGAGGTGAGATGGGTCTGAGCCCGGATTCACGGAAGCGGGGACGGATGGGCGGGCAGGGGGGTCGGCTCAGAGGTCGTTTCTCAGGGCCGGGTGTGGGCCAAGCTCCATCGCGTGGTGCGCGACGTACTGCGCCGACGTCAGGCTGGGCTGGACTCGGTCCGCGATCGACACAGTGAGCCCTTTCCAACCTGCCAGTGTGTGGGGGAGGTGCGGTGGCCCCGGGTGCTTGATGCGGCGACTGGCTCCTGGCCTAACCTGCGGGTGTGAGCACCGGACGGGAAGACCCAGAGCCCGAGAGGTGGTTGGCGGACACCCGGGCGTCCTACGATGCCGACGCCAACAGCTACGCGGACGAGGTGCGAAACCTCCTGGCCGAACTGCCGGCCGAGCGGGAGGTCATGGCGCTGTTCGCCGAGTGGGTGCGGGCGCACGGCGGCGGGCCCGTCGCGGACGTGGGGTGCGGGCCCGGGAGGATCACCGCCCACCTGAGGAACCTCGGCGTGGACGCCTTCGGTATCGATCTGTCGCCCCGGATGATCGAGGTGGCGCGGCGTGAGCATCCCGGTCTGCGGTTCGAGGTGGGGTCGATGACTCAACTCGACCTTGCGGACGGTGCGTTGGCCGCCCTGATCGCCTGGTACTCGATCATTCACGTCCCCGATGACGCGATCGGCGCGGTCCTTGCCGGTTTCCGTCGGGTGCTGCGGCCCGGCGGTCTGCTGCTGGGTTTCCACGTCGGCGACGTCTCACCGCCCAAGACGCAGGGGAACGGCGAGAGCTGGCCGGAGTCCTACGTCCGTCGCCGCCGGCCGAGTCAAGTGGCTGCCTGGCTCGGCGAGGCCGGCTTCACCGTCGAGGCCCACCCCACGCTCACGTCGGCCGCGCGCACGCTCGGCGGAGTGCTGCTGGCGCGCCGCTAGGTGATGATGGGCCCCGGGGGCTTGACGTGGCGAAGCCCCCGATGGACGAGTTCACGACCAAGATCGATCGTCTCGCCAGGAGCTTCGTCGTGCATGTCCACCCGTCCGCGATCGACCTGTCCAGCTCACACTTGCGGCTCCTGACCCGACAGCTCGCAGATCATCGCCGCCAGTTCGGCACCCGCTGGCGACTCCTGCGCAAGCTACGGTGCTCAACCACCCGGATCACGAAGCTCGTCCAGGCCATCCTCAGCCGGCATCTGGCCGGCTCAGACTGAGGATGGAAAAGGCTCGGTGAATGTGCGGGCGATGAAAGGGGGAGCTGACGGGCCCGAACCCCCTGGGTTGCTCCGGTCAGTTGGGCATGCGTCGACTCAGCTCCCGTGCCTTCTCGCGTAGTCCTACCGCCCAGGCTCCGCCTTCCGCCGGGGCGGACATCCCTACGATGGCTGACACCTGCACGTCTTGGAGTGGGCCGTCCGGGGCAGAGCCGAGCCGAGCCCAGTCCGTCTTGATTCCCGCGCGCTCGGCAAGGACGAGCACTGTCGCAGTGAAGCCCTCAGAGAGAGCCAACATGATGGCGTGGCTCGTTCTTCGGTGCTGAGCCAGCAAGGCGCTTACGAAGGTCTCGAAGGCGACGGGGTCGATCTGACACTCGTCGTTCTCCATCGGCCCAATGCCTGAGGAGAGTTCCAGCTCCGCCTCGAAGACCGTCACCTGCCGGCGGAACATACGGGATGCCCCGTTGGAGGGGTTCCACAAGGTCTCGTCGCCTATGTCGAAGTACTGGCTCATCGCGTCCCCTTTCAGTTGATCAAGGCCAGTCAGCGTATCCAGTCGGATCATCACCGTCGTCGGTATTACGTCCTGGCCAGACGGCGGTGGCGATGAGGGCTGCGGTTATGCCGACGAAGGCGAGGAAGTTTTCGGCCTTGCGGTCGGTCACGGCAGGATCTCGACGTACCCGTCGGTTCCGTGCACGCGGATCCGCTGCCCGTCCCGGATCAGCCGGGTGGCCCGCTCCACGCCCACGACGGCCGGCAAGCCGTACTCCCGGGCGATCACGGCACCATGGGTCATCAGGCCGCCCACCTCCGTCACCAGGCCCGCGATTCCGACGAACAGTGGCGACCAGCTGGGGTCCGTGAAGGGCGTGACCAGGATGTCGCCCGCTTCGAGATCGGCGTCCGCCATGTCAAGGATGACTCGGGCCCTTCCCTCGATGGTCCCGGCGGATACCGCCAGGCCGACCAGGGCGCCGGGCGGCACGTCGTCGCGCAGGTACGCCCCGGTGACGGCCTCACCATCCGATGTGAGCACCCGGGGCGGTGTGAGCGCGTGGTACGACCGGAACGCGTCCTTGCGCTGCCGGATGAGCTGGTGATCCACCTGGTTCGAGCGCACGACGTCGTGGAGTTCCTGGAACGTGAGGTGGAAGATGTCCTCCTTCTCAGGAAGCACGCCTGCCTGCACGAGACGCTCGGCCTCCTCCAGCAGGGCCTGCTTGTAGACGAAGTAGCGGCTGACGATGCCGTACTTCGGGTACTCCCGGTACCCGATGAAGGTTCGGACCCGGTCGATCATCCGCTTGGTCTCGTCGGCTTTCCGGTCCCCGTCCGGCAGGGCCCGCAAGCGTGACAGCACGTCATGTTCCTTCTTCTGCGCCTTCTGCCTCCCTTGCTCGAAGCGCCGCTCGGCGGCGCCCGGCTCGAAGTTCCTGACGTTGTCGAGGATCACGGGCACAAGCGTGGTGGGGCGCTCGCGCCAACGTGGCCTCGTGATGTCGATCTCGCCGACGCAGCGCATGCCGTACCGGTCGAG
Organism: Streptomyces sp. NPDC043812; assembly: GCF_056436245.1. NCBI lineage: Bacteria > Bacillati > Actinomycetota > Actinomycetes > Kitasatosporales > Streptomycetaceae > Streptomyces > Streptomyces sp. NPDC043812. The sequence continues at coordinate 22,939 of NZ_JBWKCY010000029.1, read as the reverse complement.
ATAGGCCTCGATGGCGTCGCACGCTTCGGTCCCGCCCGCGAGCTTCGCCAGCTCGTCCAGGAAGCCCTCGTCCTCGACGCCCTGCAGGAACGCCACCACCTCCGGATGCGGGCGGATCACGTCGGCGACGTCGAGCAGCGCCAGTCCCATCTCCGACGTGACGTTGTCGGGGGCGGACAACGTCAGTGTGTCGGCCGCGTTCTTCTCGCCCAACCACTCCTGCAGCTTGTCGTTGAGCCACCACGTGGCCTCCATCCCCGCCATGATCGCCTGAAAGTTCAGCGGATCACTGAGGACTCGCTTGTGCTCCTCGAAGGCCTCCCGCAGGAAGTCGAACAGCGCCGGTCCGGTCTTCGTCCGGATGTCGCGCTCCAGGGCGGCGATGGACACCTGGCTGCGCTCGATCAGCTCGGTGACGATGGCCGGATCGGGCTCGATCGGGGCGGGCGCACCGCCGACAGGCGGCTCGCCGGGACCCGTGTCCGGGAGCACCGGGACGAAATCGTCGCGGTCGAGGACGGTCTCCAAAGCGTCCCTGACCAGCGGATCGCCTCTCCCCATGAGGTCCAGGAGGCCGGCGCGGCTCGCGGGCGAGGCCAGGCGGCCGGTGACGTCGACGAACAGCCTCCCGCCGGCCTCGTGCATCGGCACCATGGCCGTCAGCTGCCACATGGAGAGTCCCAGGGGCTTCATGGGGTCGGTCATCATCTGCTGATGGCCGACGGAGACGTAGACGTGGTTCTCCTGGTCGCCGGTCTCGGGGATGGGGAACAGCGTCGTGATCGGCCGGCTCTGAACGATCTGGAAGCCGTCGTCGACCAGGCACCATTCGATGTCCTGCGGGCGGCCGAAGTGCGCTTCGATCCGCCGCCCGAACTGCACGAGCCGCACGACCTGCGCATCCGTCAGAGCGGGCTGCTCCTGCCGCTGCGAGTCGACCGCCACTTCCTGCGTACCGCCGCCGGGCAGGGCGTGAACGGCACGCTGTTTGGCGGCGATCGCCTTGGCGACGACTTCGCCGTCGCGCACCTTGTAGACGTCCGGGTTCACCAGGCCGGAGACCAGGGCCTCGCCGAGGCCGAAGCCGGCGTCCACGGTGGCGACCTTCCGGTTGCCGGTGACGGGGTCGGCCGTGAACAGGATGCCGGCCGCATGCGGGAAGACCATCTGCTGCACGACCACGGCCATGTGGACCGTACGGTGGTCGATGCCGTTCCGCTGGCGGTAGGTCACGGCCCGCTCGGTGAACAGCGAGGCCCAGCACCGGCTGACGTGCTCGAGGGTCGCCGTCGGCCCCACGACGTTCAGGTACGTGTCCTGCTGGCCGGCAAAGGAGGCCGTCGGAAGGTCCTCTGCCGTCGCGCTGGATCGGACGGCATAGGAGGCTTGCTCGCCGAACTGCCCGAGCGCGCGGGTGATCGCCGCCGCGAGATCGCTCGGGATGGCGATCCCTTCGATGGTCCGACGAATCTGCGCGCTGAGCGTGCGGATCGCCTCCCGGTCGTCCGGGTTCAAGCACGACAACTGATCGAGCCGATCGTCGATCGAGGGCGCTTCCGCCATGATCCGCCGGAAGGCGTCCGTCGTCACGCAGAAGCCGGCCGGCACGCGGATGCCGTCGATCCGTGACAGCCCGCCCAGGTGCGCGCCCTTGCCGCCGACGACCGCAACCTGCGTCCCGTCAACCTCTTGCAGATCCAACACGTACTGCTCGTTCATTGCGATACCTCCGTGGCAGCAGCCGTGCTCCGTCGCACTGCACTGGTTGGTCGAATCACCCGCGCCTCAAGCTCTGTCGAAACTCTGGTGGGGCACGTCCTCATCTCTGATTGCCTTCTCTCTGACGAGTCGCCCGGCCGCTCCGCCAAGTCCGGCAACGCGCGCCTCCGCCCCGAACGCCCCCTTTCCCACCGCCAGTCCCACCACTGGTTCGACGTCACCGCGTCGCCCATGCGTCGACAACGACGCATGCACGTCGTGCCCCCCTATTTCCGCAGGTTGTGGCCTCGGCCGACGATTCTGCGCCACGACCCGGGCCTTGCCGCAAGCCCCCCAGTGCGCTATACGTTGAGAGTGGCAAGGAGAGAGATCTCTTTGCCTTTGCCTTTTGCCGTCCGCTGGAACTGGCAAGGTTCTCGCGAAGCGGCGGCGCGTCACACACAGCAATATGCATCAGGCGGATGTCCCATCGGCCTACGGATGCAGCCGTGGAACCAGAAGTTCGTTCCCTTGTCGGCAAGGCCCGAACGCCGTCGAGCGCCCCGCCTTCACCCAGCGTCGTCGCGCCACGCGAGCGCTGGCCAAGCTCGCCGAACGGACGCTTCGCGGTCGCCGTAGCTCAAATCGGCCGGCACCCGAGCGAACGGCCCCACGCCACTCCGCCCGGATCGTGGCCCGGCCGTCCCGCCGCACCGACCAGATCGCCATCGATCGATACCTCGGCTTCGCCGGCATCCTGGGCGTGGCGGTGGCCCCCTGGCCGCCAACCCGCGCACTGGCCTCTTCATGTGACCACTGCCAGTGCCACCGACGGCCAAAGTGAGTCTGCGGTAGCAGACGAGGGTGCAGGCGATGCTGGTGAAGGCGAGGAAGTGCTCGGCTTGGAAACGTCCTGGTGCCGGGACACACAACGGGGGGTTGTGCCGCGGCAGTTCGCGGACCTTCAGCAACAGCCGTCTTCCGTCGCGCCCGCGACGGCTTCGAGGCGGCAGAAGCAGGACGCGTTGATCGGGACGTCCGCCACCGCGACGGCGAGCTTCAGTTGCTGGGCCACGATCTGCGCTTCTCCTGTTTTGCCCAGCCGGACGAGACACTCGTGGAAGCCGTGCAGCGACCATACGTTGCCGGGGTGTTGTGAGGCACGCGGCAGCGTGTCGTCGTGGCCCAGGTCGGCCCGGTAGACGGCCTCCGCCTCCTCTACGCGTCCCTGTTCGAGGAGCAGGGCGCCGTACGCGTGCCGGGTGGGCTGCATCCATCCCCACGGCTCGTCGTAGGGAAGGTTGTCGTCGAGGGTGATGGACCGTTCCAGCGCGGCGAAGGCAGCATCGTGGTTCCCCTTGCGGTACTCCAGTTCGCCGTCGAGCATCGCCGAAGCGATCGCGAGGATGTCGGCACACGTGTTGTTGAACAGCATGCGTGTCTCGGGGACCCGGGAGACGGCCTGTCGGAACAGTTCGCGTTCGGTTTCCGCCTCGGGGATCCGTCCGGTGGCCGAGCAGGCGACGCCGCGGGCGTAGTGGAGCATCGCGGTGGTGACGCAGTACAGCTGCGGGTCGGCGGGCAAAGGCAGTTCCAGGATGTCGGACCAGCGGCCGAACCGGATGAGCACGTGCACCCGCATGGCGAGGAAGCTCTCCAGCCAGTCGGCCATGGGCGGACTCTGCACCCTCAGCAACTCCTCGGGGATTGAGGCTTCGAGTTGTGCGGCGGTCTCCAGGGCGGTCGTCGCTCGGCCGAGGAACATCGCACCGTAGATCTTGAAGTGGTAGTTGTGCGACCGGTAAAGGGTGTAGAAGTTCATCGCGCCGGCCCGCGCGTGGTACTTCTCGTCGGCGGCGATCGCGCCGGTGTTGTCCGACACGACCCGCCGGTAGTCGCCGCAGAGCACGTCCAGGTGTGTGGGCATGTGCTGGAGGTGGCCGGCGTCGGGCACGAGGCCGCGGAGCCGGTCCGCGACAGGCAGGGCGGCCTCGGGGGTGGGGGACATCTCCATGAGGTGGATGTACATGTGCAGAAGGCCGGGGTGCTTCGTCCCGGGCCCGGTGCTGATCGCCCGCTCGAGTACGGCCTTGGCCTCCAGCGTGCGGGCGCCTTCCGCCGGCAGGCCGGTCCGCAGGTCCCACAGCTGCCAGGGCGTGAGGTTCATCTGCGCATCGGCATGGAGCGTGGCGACGTCGAGGTCGTCGGGAGCGAGTTCGTGGACGGTGCGCATGCTGTCGGCGTAGGGCTCGTTCCACACCGAGCAGTCCTCGACCGCTTCCGCCTGCGGGTACCGGTCCCGCAGCGCTCGGATCAGGGCCTGTTCGACGGGAGTGGCACCGTCCGCCAACTCGTGGGCGCGTTCGACGGCCGCGTGGGTGCGCTCGACGGTCCGGGCCAGGTCCTCGCCGTCGAAGAACTCCCAGGGCTTGTTGTAGTTCGGACCGAGGGCGTAGGCGATGCCCCAGTGGGCCATGGCGCAGTCGGGATCCGCCGCGGCGGCGGCTTCGAAGCAGGAGACGGCTTCCTCGTGATGGAAGGCGTACGCCCAGACCAACCCGCGGTCGAACCACATCTGAGCGGACGGGGAGGACGTCGTCACGGGGCGGCCGTGGGTGCCGAGGTCGTAGTAGTCCATCCGTCTCTCCTGAAGGTACGGCCGGCCAGGTGACGCGGACCAGCCGCTCGGTCCGGCCGGACATGTGGACGCCGCCGCGACCAGCACGCACTGTCCCAACGTCGTGAAGGCCTCCGGGGACACCTGCAGCCGAGGGTAGAACCGATCTCGCGTTGCCGGGAAACGCTCGGCGTGACGGCATGTCCCGGGGACGAGGCATGAGCAGCGGACCGAGCTGGCGTCGACCTGAGCACCTCGCCACGCGGTCCCACGATGACCTTCTCGGCGAGGCCGTCGGTGTCCGGACCGCCACGGCAGGCGGATCGCCCCGTACCTCACGGGCCTGGCGCGTTCTGGCTGCGGACTCGCCGCCCGAAGTCACACGTCTGCCGAGGTCAGGGCGGCGTGGCGTGCGTCAGTGGTCGGTGAAGGGGGACGATGGAACGGCCAGGAGCCCGGTCGTCGGTACATCGTCCACGGCCTGGCGCCAGACGCCAGGCCGTGGCGGCGGCGGGAAGGAAGTGCCTGGAGGATGGGCGGAACCGAGCCCTTGCAGGGCGATCCCGGCGTTGCGGGGGCCGCTACGTCCGGGCGGGGCGGCCTGCTCGATGTGCTGAACGTGGCGGCCGTCCTCCTCGATGCCGAGGGCAGGATCGATCTCTGGAGCCCGCAGGCCGAGGACCTGTTCGGCTACACCGCTGAGGAGGCCCTCGGCCAGTTCGCCGGCCATCTGCTGGTGCACGAGGAGCACCTGGATGTCGTGCTGGACATGTTCACCCAGGTCATGGGCGGCGGCGGCAGCTGGGCCGGAGTTTTCCCCGTTCGGCACAAGGACGGCAGCACGCGGCTGGTGGAGTTCCGCAACATGCGGCTGCAGGACGACCAGCTCGACTACTGGGCCCTGGGCCTGGCCACGGACCAGGCGACCGTACTGCAGGTGGAGCGGGACCTGGCACTGTCCGCCCGGCTGGTGTCGCAGTCGCCGGTCGGACTGGGGGTGCTGGACACGGATCTGCGGTACGTCTCGGTCAACCCGGCGGAGGAGCGGATGAACGGTGTGCCGGCCTCCGAACATATTGGCCGGCACGTCCATGAAGTACTGCCCTTCCTGGACGAGTCGTTCCAATCGGTGATGCGAGAGGTATTGGCCACCGGTATCCCGGTCCTGGACCAGTACACCGTCGGCCGCACCCCTGCCGACCCGGACAACGACCACGCATGGTCGATCTCGTTCTACCGTCTCGAAGCCCCCAACGGGACAGTCCTGGGAGTGGCAACCTCCAGCGTGGATGTCACCGAACGGCACCGTGCCGTCGAAGAACAGCGCCACACCGCACTGACCCTCCAGCGCAGCCTGCTGCCCCACCCGCCACCGCGGCGGCCGGGGCTGGAACTCGCCACGCGCTACCGTCCCGCCCAGGCCACCATGGAGATCGGCGGTGACTGGTTCGACGTCATCCCTCTGAGCGGGGACAAGACAGCCCTCGTCGTCGGCGACGTCATGGGCAGCGGGGTCGTAGCCGCAGCGACCATGGGGCAGCTCCGCACCGCCACCCGGACGCTGGCCGATCTCGACCTGACCCCCGCCCAGGTCCTGCACCATCTCGACCACGTCACCGACGGCCTCGAAACCATCGCGACCTGTGTTTATGCCGTCTACGACCCTTACACAGAGCAGTGCCACATCTCCGTTGCCGGGCACATGCCGCCCGTCCTCCACCATCCGGACGGCAGGCGCGAGCTGCTCGACCTGCCCACCGGCGCGCCGCTGGGCGGCTGCGGTGTCGCGTTCCACACCACCTGCCTCGACATCGCGCCGGGCGACCAGCTCATCCTCTACACCGACGGTCTCGTCGAGACCCGCGACCAGCCGATCGACACACGACTGGACGCCCTCCTGGACGTCCTCGACGACCCCCACCGCTCGCTGGACGAAACCTGCGACCTCCTCCTGCACACCCTGCGTCACCCGGGAGACCACGACGACGTAGCCCTGCTCATCGCCCGGGCCACACCAGAGGCTGTGCAGAGTGCTCGAGCCTGAGTCGCACATCCAGGTCCTGGCCCGCCTCGGCTGCACCTCAACGGTCAGCGCCGAAGTGACGCCGCGAGCCTGAGCACCCGCGTTCGGGCAGTTCCGCTCAAGGGCGGCAGATGGGTGGCGCACCCGTGGTGGTCGTTGCAGGGCACGAGGTCGATGATGACCGCCTACCCAGCGGCCGTCGCCGCGTCGGCGGCCCCGGGCACAGTCGGCTCGGGGGCGGCGGGCGGCGTGCGGTAGGCGCGGAGGGAGGCGTTGGTCGCTGCCACGGCAGCGACCGCCAGGGTGGCGGAAAGGCCGCCGGCGACCAGGGCGAAGGGGGCGGAGGTGGCCGACGCCAGCAGGCCGCCGCGGAAGTTGCCGAGCTCGGGGCCCGCGACGCCGATGACGTGTTCCACCGAGGAGACCCGCCCCCGGTACGCGTCCGGGGTCTCCAACTGGACCAGGGCACTACGGGTGATCACCGACACGGTGTCGGCCGCGCCGGCCACGGCCAGGCAGCCGAGCGCCAGCCACAGCGGCCCGGCCAGGCCGAAGCCGGCCAGCGCCAGGCCCCAGACGCCGGCCGCAGTCAGCTGGACCAGGCCGCCGCGACGCCAGCGCGTCACCGTGCCGGACAGCAGGCCGGCTGTGATCCCCCCGACCGCAACGGCCGAGAGGAACAAGCCGAGGGTCTGCGGGTTGTTGTCGAAGCGGATCTCGTTGACCAGCGGGAAGAGCGCGATCGGCATGGCGAGCAGCGTCGCGGACAGGTCGGTGGCCATCGAGCCCCACAGCGTCGGGCGGCTCAGCACGACCCGCCAGCCGCCGCGCTCCGGCCGACGCCTGGCGCCCGCCGCGCCGGCGCCCTCGGGCCTGATGGCCGGGAGGCGGATCACCGCGAGCATCGAGACCGCCACGGCCACGGCCTGCGCGGCGTAGGCGGCAGGGAAGTCCCAGCGGGCGATGATCAGTCCGGCCAGCGCGGGCCCGGCCAGCATCGCCGCCTGGAAGGAGACGTTGGTCAGCGCGAGACCGGCCGCGACCTGGTCGGCCGGCAGCAGCCGGACCGGGAAGGTGCGCCGGGCAGGGGCGCCGAGAGCGCTGCAGGCGGCCCCCATGGCGACCAGGGCGAGCAGGAGCAGCACGCTTCGGTTGTCCATCAGAGCCTGCGCACACAGCCCTGTGGCGGCCAGCAGTTGGCCTGCGGTGGTGGCACGCACCACCGCACGGCGGTCGACGGTGTCGGCCAACGTGCCACCGAGCAGCCCGAACAGCACCATCGGCAGGCCAGTGGCGAGCCCGATGGCGCCGGTGCCCATCGGGCTGCCTGTCAGGTCCCAGACCTGGGCCAGCACCGCCACGGTGGCTATCTGCCCGCCGATTTGTGAGGCCGAGGAGCCTATCCACAGGTCGCGGAACGGCCGGCTGCTGCGCAGCGGGCGGGTATCGAGGAACCGGACACGCCACCTCATCGCGGTGGCTCGACCAGGTGGTGGAGGATCCGCTGCCGCATCGACCGGTGCTCCAGCGCCCGCCGCAGCTCCTCGACGACAGTGGTCAGTGCGTACGGGATCTCCCCGTCCAGCTCGGCGACCGTCGCGTGAGTGGCCCGCCACTCGGCCTCCAGAAACGGCACCAGTGACCGGCCGCGCTCGGTCAGGTCGATCCGCCGGGTGCGGGCGTCGGGACCTGGCTCGGAGGTGACCAGATCCTCCTTTCGCATGGCAGCGATGGTCTGGCTGATCGCGGAGTGCGAGCGGTCCAGGGACTTCGCAAGCTCGCGGATGGTCAGTGGTCCGGTGTGGGCGAGCCGGATCAGCGGATAGGCGAACCGGGGCCGCACGCCCTCGATGCCACGCTCGACGTAGACCTGCTCGATCTCGGCGTCCATGGCTGCCAGCAGCTTGTGCAGCGACTGCCAGGGATCGGGCAGCGCCGTGGGGTCGGAAGATGTCACAGCGCTAATATAACAGCGCTGCGATAATTGGCCGGCCGCAACCAACTTCTTCACGACGAGCGAGAATCGGCGCCCTGATCGCCGTTCTGCTCTGCACGGGTGTCGTCCCACGGCTCGGTGGACGGCTCCCGTCGCACGGCGATGCCATTTCCGGCGACGTGACCTGCGGTTCTGCACGCTGTCTCACGAGCTGTCGGCGGGTTCCCTGTCTTAGCGGTTCCTGTCTTATCGGCGTGACGGATCCTCTCTGCGTGACAGACCCATCGCCAACTCACCGCAGTGTGTGAGCCGTTGTGAGAGGGGTGTGCTTGGTGAGGAAGACTGAGGGCATGGAGTTCTTCTGCTACCACCGAGATCGGCCCGGCTCCGTGCCGCTGCGCAATGAGCTGTTGGAAGAGCACTGGTCCTACATGGACCGGTACGCGACGGAGATGATCGCCCGCGGCCCGACCCTCACCAGCGACGGCGAGGCGCCCACCGGCAGCGTGCACATCGTCGATCTGCCAGATCCTGCCGCCGCCCGAGCCTTCGCCTTCGGCGAGCCCGGCTACCAGGCGGGCGTGTACCGCGACGTGCTGCTGCGACGGTGGCGCAACATGTTGGGGCGCACCATGTGGGATTTCCCCGGTGGCCGGACCGGTGGCAAGCGGTATCTGGTGCTCGGCCTCGGCACGGGGCAGGCCGCCGACCTCGTCGTGCCGCCCGACCAGGACGAGTTGATTGCGTACGGGCCGCTGCTGTCCGACGACGGCGCCACCTGGCTGGGTACGGCGGTGTTGGTACGGGCGCCGGACCCGGACACCGCCCGCGCCGTCCTGACCCCGGACCGGTACGCCGACATCGAGGTTCACAACTGGCAGTTCGGCGGGCGGCCGTCATGAACCGAGGCGTCGCCGGCCCTCCACGTCGTTGTGTCAGCCGTTGTGAGGGCTGGGACGAGATGGTCGAGCAACGCCCTGAATTCCGTACATTCCAGTGGCCGCCCCACACGGGAGCCGGCCGATGCGCTCCCCGGACATGGGGGGGCACACCCGGGTGGGTACGCCGCCCACATCACGTTGGACCACACCGCATACATGATCAGCCTTTGACTACGTACTCCCTGGCGTTCTACGTGGACGTTGTCACCACCGGAACCTTGCTCGGCGTGGCCCCTGCGGACTCTCCCGATCGTGTCACCAAGGTCCTTGGGTCGGACTTCGGTGGAAGCGTCAGTGCTTCCGGCGGGCGGCGGCGGGGTCGCGTTCGGCGACGTGTCGGGCGATGGCGTCGACGCCGGGGCGGGCGTATCGCTTCAGGGACCGTACGGAGGCATGCCGGGAGCGAGCCAGCAGCATCGGCGTGGAGGTGCCGCCCTCCGCGTCGTGCGTGAGCGCGGAATGCCGCAGCCAGTGGAGTGTCCAGCCGTCCAGGCCTCGATGTCCTCGGGTGAGGCGAGCGGGTTGGCCGGCAGCCGGGTGTTCTCCTCGAAGATCTCCTCAGCTCGGAGAGCCGGGCCCGGCCGGCCTCTGGGCAGACGTCGAGCGTCGGCGTTCCGGCCGGGGCCTTGCGGTCGGTGAGGAACAGCGGGCCGCGGGCGCGGCGGGCGATCAGTCGGGGCAGGAGCTGGGCGGTGCCGGACTGCCAGTGAATCCACTCCGTCGCCCCGCCCTTGGCAGGAGCGGCGCAGGACCTGCTCGGCCGCAGCTGTGCTTACACAGTGCTACACGTCCGCTCGCCGTAGCTATACGAGAACAGGGCCGTTCTGGTGGCCGCATTCGACCCTAGCTGTCAGCAAACCCTGTCATCAGCCGCCATCGGATCTCATTGGATCCGAGCCGCCGTCAGGCCCTGGAAATTCCGGGTTCATTGGACACCGGCCGCACCTGTCGTCATTCGATCGTTATCGGACACCACCGCTCGCACCATCAGCCTGCCCCCGCCAGTGGGCGAGGTAGTACCGGGTGGTCAGGGTGGCGGGGTGGTCGGGGCCCAGTACCCGCAGGGAGTCGGCCAGCAGTTCGGTGAACGCGGTGGCGGCCCCGGCCGCATCCCCCGCCTCCCCCCGCCAGTGGGCGAGGTTGTGCCGGGCGAGCAGGGTGGCGGGGTGGTCGGGGCCCAGTACCCGCAGGAAGTCGGCCAGCAGTTCGGCGAACGCGGTGGCGGCCCCGGCCGGATCCCCCGCCTCCCCCCGCCAGTAGGCGAGGTTGTGCCGTGTGGTCAGGGTGTCGGGGTGGTCGGGGCCCAGTACCCGCAGCCGGTCGGCCAGCAGTTCGGCGGTGGCGGTGGCGGCCCCGGCCGGATCCCCCACCCGCCCCCGCCAGAAGGTGAGGTCGGCCCGTGTGGTCAGGGTGTCGGGGTGGTCGGGGCCCAGCACCCGCAGCCGGTCGGCCAGCAGTTCGGCGAACGCAGTGGCGGCCCCGGCCACATCCCCCGCCTCGCCCCCGCCTCTCCAGTAAGCGAGGTTGTGCCGGGCGGCCAGAGTGTCGGGGTGGTCGGGGCCCAGCACCCGCAGCCGGTCGGCCAGCAGTTCGGCGGCGGCGGTGGCGGCCCCGGCCACATCCCCCGCCTCCCCCCGCCAGTAGGCGAGGTAGTGCCGGGCGGTCAGGGTGTCGGGGTGGTCGGGGCCCAGGTTCTGGCGGGCGGCGGTGTGCAGGTCCTGGAAATAGGCGCGGGCGGCGGTAACGAGTCCGGTGTGGCCGAGGCTGTTTCCGGTGTGGAAGAGAACCGGGTGGCCGTCGGGCTGCCACAGGGCGTCTGCGGCGTGGGCAGTCAGGGCGGCGGTGTTGGCGCGCAGAGCCTGGCCGAGGGCAGTGTCGCGTTCGACCTCGGGCCATGCCTCATACAGGGCGTCGGCGCAGGTACGGGCCGCCGTGTCGCGTGCGGCGGGGCGCAGGGCTTCGCGGGTGACACGTTGGACAAGGTTGTGGACGCGCACCTCCTGATGAGGGGTGCTGGGAGTGTGGTCGACCAGGCTGAGCCGGTGTAGGCAGCGCAGCGCGTCGGCCGCATCGTCCACCCCGACCGCGCGCGGGGACACGTCGGGATCGGTGCCACCGTCGGGGGTGCGGTGTTCGGTGAGGTATGCGAGGGCTGGGGGTGAGGTCAGGACGGTGGCGGGGATGCCGTTGGGGTCGAGCAGGGCTACCAGGTGGAGCATGGGGCGGGCCAGGCCCGTCGGGCGGAGTCGGTCGGCGTGTTCGATGGACAGAGACCAGGTGGCGGCCACCGTGGCGCGGTGGGCGTCGGGCAGGCCGCTGTCCTCAGGGACCAAGTCGGGCAGCGTACGGGCGCGGTCGGCCAGCCGTACGCGGTAGGTGGCGCAGTCCAGGTGGAGGTCGAGGAGATAGGTGACCGCCTGGGCCAGGGCCAGCGGCAGATGGCCCAGGTCGCGGGTGAGCTCCTCGACCTGCCCGGGGTCGTCGTGGCGGCCTTGGGTGGCGAGTTTGGCCCTCAGGTAGCCGACGGCCTCGCCCTTGGTGAACAGGCCGACATCGATGAGGTGGCCGGGCAGGGCGGCGTCGCGGCGGCGGGTGGTGACCACAGTGCGGCCGTTCGGGCGCGCGGGCGGCCACAGGTCACCCCGTCCGTCCGTGCCATTCAGGTGCGCGGGGTCACTCACGTCGTCGAGCACGATCAGCCATCGCCGGTCGGTGGACTGGGCCCAGGCCAGGAAGCGGACGGCGGCCCGCTCAGGGTCGTCGAGACCGGCGCATTGAGGGTCGCTGGGGTCGGTCACCGTGACAGCGGCCTCGGCGTAAGCGCTCAGGACCGCGTCCCTGCTGGTCGCGGTGACCCACACCAGCAGATCCACCGCCCCGGCCTGCCACGCGGTGCGGGCGTGGTGGGCGGCGAGCTGAGTCTTGCCGACCCCACCGGTCCCGGACAGCACCTGGCACAGCACCGCCGTCCCACCCCCGGCCACCGCTCGCTCCAAGGCATCGACGGCATCGCGGTGCTGGAAACAGTCCGCCTGCCGCGGGACCACGCCGACCAGCCGCGGCCAGGAAAGCGGCGCCCGCGGCGCGGCATGGTGCGTCACCGAATCGGCGCGGCCGACCACCAGGGCGCCGGACTGCGCGTAGAGCGATGTCTGCGCACAGATGTGCGGGGCCTGGCTGGCGCCGGGTGCGGTCAGCGCTGCTCCAGACCCGGCATCGGAGGGTTTCGGAGGGTCACGTCGCCCATGCGCAGGGCGGCCGCCGACCCGCGGTCGGCCTTGATGTCGGCGTTGCCGCCGATGGCGATGCCGTCGTCCCTGGCCGTAACTCCGCCGGCGGCCTGCCGGGCCACCAGTTCGTGCAGTTGCCCGGCGGCTTCCTCGCGGTCCGCCTCGCCCAGACTCTCCAGTAGGTCCTCGCACCGGGCCTGCCAGGATGCTTCCAGCCGGGTGCGGACCTGGTCGGCGCCACCGGGGTCGGCGCGGTCCAGTTCGAGGGCCGACCGGTCCAATCGCTCCAGAACCACCTGGGTCTGTCGCGCGTCCCGGCGCCCGAAGATCCGGGCCGCCCGGTCCCGGAATCCCGACCACACTTCGGTGCCAGCCGCCGAAGCCACCGCCGCCCCGAACGCCGAAGCCAGAACAACCAACGCCTGATCCAACATGTCATCCCCCCGCAAGGCGGCCAGCCCTCATGTCCCTATGCCGGTAAAGCGTACCGAGTCGGGCACCTCACCGAACCGCCTCGGCAGACTTTGCACATTGAGGTTGGCGTGCTTGAGCGGGGAGACGCGGGCGACGTCCTCGTCCAGGACGTCATGCTCGCGCTCCTCGGCGGGCAGGGCCTGCAACCTCCACTGCGGCGTCGAGATAGCGGGTCGTCCATAGCACGGCGGCATTCAGCACGAGCGAGCGCGCCGAGCTGGTCCTAGCTGACGCCCCGTCTGTCTGCCTCCCGTTTGGACCGGAGGGCTGTGTCTCATGAGACATACCCAAGTCTGGAGCACAAGGGGCAGCCGGGTGTAAGGACGTGCTTCCTCATGCTGAATCCGGACGAAACGTGGGCGCACTGGCCGTTCAACGCCGCAGACTGGTGCGGGTCGTGGCTGCTACGTAGTGGAGCCCGGCCGGTCGCTGCGTGTGCGGCTGCTGGATGTAAGTCGTCGGGGAGGGGTGCCTGATGCAGGCCACTGTCTTGAGCAAGGGTGCGAACGCCGCGCTGGCGACGGTGGCGGTCACAGCTTCGTTGGACGGCCGGGGCATGCCCCACGACGATTCCGCTTTGTTGCTGGGCGCAGGCGGCAAAATCCGCAGTGACGACGATCTGGTGTTCCACAACCATCCCCAGCAGGACGGTGTTTGCTTATCCGGTGCACGGTGACCGCCGATCTGGGGTTTATCCCTGCCGACGTGGAGACCGTCGTGGTCCTTGCGGAGCTGTGCCGGCGTGGTGATGGCTGGAAGGTCCGCGCGGTGGGCAAGGGGTACGCCAATGGCCTGGCCGGACTGGCCACCGACTACGACGTCACCGTCGACACCGACGGACCAACAACCGCCGCCACTTCCCCTGCCGAGGTACCGGCGCCTCGCCCCGCCGCGAGCGCTGTGGAGTTGGCGAAGGTGCAGACGACGGCACCGGCGCTGTTCGCCCCGGCCCGGAAGGCGGAACAGCCATTGGTGCGGGCTGGGGCCGGCGACCGGCGCGCGGCGATGTATCTGATCCTGGACAACTCCCGTGGTCGTATAGAGCAATTGCACACTCAGGTCGACTGGGGCTGGGGCAACATTGCTGAAGCCATGCGAACAGTGCTCATGCACTACCAGCGGTCGGGCGCGACCGACCCCGACTTTGTGATCGCCCAGGTCGGCGACGAACCCTGGGACAAGGCCCAGCTCCGGCTTCATCCCCAGAACAGCGCCTCCCTCGGAGTGTTCTGGCTGTGCGTCGGCTTGGGCCGGGCAAGCTCGCCTTCTACCGAAACGTCAATGCCTCCGCTTCCGCCACCTTCACCAACACAGCCTTCTACGACGTCGGCCGGAACCCGGGCGCCGTCCGTGGAGAGGCCTTCTACTCGGCCTCGTCGATTCCTTCGCGTCCTGGGCGCACTGAACACACTGCGGCCACCGTCGAGGATGGTGCCCTGGGGCGAGATGGAAAACGTTCATGAAGCGCGGATCGCGTTGAGCATGCTGCGGGTGATGAGGGGGACGGTATGGGTGGGTTGATGCGGCTGGCCGATGATCTTCCGGATGATGTGCGTGAGCTGGCTGAGGCGCTGCGCATGCTGTTCGGTTCGCTGGATCTCTCGCTGCAGCGTTACGCGTTGCGCTGCCACTGCGATGCGGGGACGGTCTCCCGCTACCTCAGCGGTTCCCGGACACCGCCGTGGTCCTTTGTTTTGGGCTTGTTGACTCATGTCGCCCAGGAGCGCGGGGAGCAGGCGACGCAGGAGGCTGTGACTCATCTGCGGGGACTGCACCGCCGAGCGGTCAGGGCCGGCAAGGCGGCGAGGGGCAAGGTCCAGGAGCTGCAGTTGCTGCTGGAGGAGGCGGACGAGGAAGCCAGGCAGTCCAAGGCGCGGGAGCAGATGACCGCGGACCTGTTGCAGGAGCGGCAACGCCGCATCCAGCAACTGGAGGTCCAACTGCGGGCCATCGAGGCGGCGCGGGCGATTGATCAGGATGAGTTCGCCAGCGCGCTGGCCGAGCAGCATCGGGAGCAGGAGACGCTGCGACACGAATGCGAAAGGCTGCGTGCCGAGGCCAGGGCGCTGCTCGAGCAGCTGGGAAAGGCGCACGCGGCGACAGCTCTGGCCGAGGAACGCTGCACTCAACTGGAGCGGCAACTGGAGGCGGCAGAGCAGGAAGAACAGCAAAAGGAGCCCGAGCCTGCACAGCGACATCATCAGTTGTCCGCCATCGCGAGCGACCGGTTTGAACAGGGCGAGCCCCGACCCGAACCCGCCGCAGACCGGCAGGCCGTCGCTGGGTCGGGCGCTGCTTCTCGGCGCATGGTGGCTGGCCCGCTCCTGCGGGAGTACCAGCCAAACGGTGCGTGGCGTCGCTCCGCTGCCCATGTGGCGTCAGTGCTGTACTACCGCAACGGCGGACACAGCATCGTGTGGCCGCACGGGGAAGAGCACCACGACAAACCTGTGTTCGGCCGTCCGTACGCCGTGACCGAAGTCGTTCTCGGCGTCCACTCGACGACGTTCAGCATGCTGCTGCCCGCCGCAGGCGGTGCGGACTTCTTCAGCGTCGAGGCGGACGTGCAATGGGAGGTCATCGACCCGTATGTCGTAGCCGCGGCCCGGCTGCACAATCTCGAGGACATCCTTGCCCCGGAGCTGCAGGACCGGTTACGTGCAGCCTCGCACAGGTGCCGCCTGGATGAGGCGGAACGTGCTTGGCGGTACATGCGGGCAGCGGTCCAGGACGAGAACGAGCCACCCCTGGGGCGCCATCTGGGGCTGCGAACACGAACCTTCGTACGCGTTGATGTGGACCGCGTGCAGATTCGCACCCGTGCCGTTGAGTATCAAAGGCTGCTGAAGGAAGGGGACCACCAGACCCTGGCCCACATGATGGCGCGCAGCTCCTCGGACGCCACTTCGCTGCTTGCGATGCTCCAGGAACAGGAGCGCGCGGCCAGCAAGGACCGTATGCGGCTACTGGAAAAGCTCCTCGACGCCGGAGTGGTCAATCGGCACGACATCAGCGACCAGGCCCGGTCCGTGCTCACCTTCCTGTCCGACCAAGAGCCCAACGACATCCACATCGGCCCGCCGCGCCGTGCCCTCCCCTCGCCGCCGGCAGCACCCTCGTTGGTGGCCACTGAACGCAAGAGGGCCGGCAGCGCTGTCCCCGGCGAGCCTGCCCCCACACGGCCTGTCGTGGCCCAGGACGGGACAGCGCCCGCGACTGTGCACAACATCCTGGACCGGTCGGTCGACGACCCCGGGAGCCGAAAGGCCCGGGCGGAGACACGGGTGCGCCACTGGTGTGAGGAGACCCAGCGCATCTTCGGATCGGAACACCGGTCGTCTCTGGCCGCACGCCATGACTGGGCGGGGCGGGTGGGCGCAGCAGGTGACCCTGATGCGGCGGCGGAGCTGTACCGGGCTTTGGCTGCGGACTACATTCGCATCCACGGTCCGCATCACCGCGGCGCCCTGGCAGCCCGGCGCGAACAAGCCCGCTGGACCAGAGAAGCAGGCAGGACCGCAGAAGCGAAGCAGTTGTACGCGCAGCTCTCTCAGCACTACCGGACGGTCCTTGGCCCCGACCACCGCCTGACACGAGCTACCACGGCAGCCCTGGAAGGACGCAACCAGCTGCTTGACCGGAGCAATTCGCCAAGGGGCTGAGGCCGGCTCATCGACTCACGCAGCTCGCGTCGATCCGAGTTGACGGCGCCGCCGAAGGAGAACGGACCGCGCCGCAGCGGGCGGTCGCACGCCAGAAATCCCGGGACAGCTGGGCATGCCATCGCGCTGCTGAAGGACCGCCGGGCGCTTTGTACAGCCCGGTTCCCGCTCCACCGGAAGCCTCAGCTCGGCGTCGGCTTCGGTTTTGTCCGGTGACAGGCGGGTCCGCAGGATCTCAGGGCCGGGGCGGCTGCGGTACGGGTCGGACGAGAACCACTCCGTGAGCACGTCCCGCCACAGCTCCTGGATGGCTCCGCCGCCGGCCCTGAGGTGGTGAAGACCTGCAGGTCGCCAATGCCGCCGACTCCGTGGGTCTCGCCTGGTGGGGTCGGCAGGGGGCCGGCGAGACCCGGCACTTGCGCGACCGTGGTACGGCCTCTGCCCCTCCCGAGCTCCGCGCTGTGGAGTGGGTGGCGTCCTCCTGCGCCCCCTCGGCCGGCCCAATGTTCGACGGCTGGTTGCTGCGACTGGAGGTGGTTGAGGACGCCCTGTTGGGCTGTCTGCTGCCGTTGGGCTTGCTGGGCTGCGCACCGCCGCTCACCCGCGTTGCCGTTGCGGCAACGCTCCCGCTACGAGATCTCGTCCGTGACCAGCTTCCCCCGTCAGGAAGTGACAGATCCGGGTTCACTCCAGCCAGTCCATGTCGCAGGCGCCTTCTGCGTGTCACCCTGCAGGCCGTACAACATCCTCAACGCGGCGCCGTAGGCCGGCGTTGCCGCAGGGGGAGGGTCTGGTGGTTCCCTGGTGTCATCAGGTCTCCATGGCCTCAACATGACTGATCGGCAGTTACGCAGGGGAGAAGCCTGGGACCACGAACAGAGATTGCGGACCTGCTGGCAAGCCTTCCTTGCCCGTTGCGCAACGTGAAGCGTTGTCTTCGAACCATTCCCCTCGAGGAACTCGGAGATACCGATGAACACGTGTAAGGCCGCAACGGTAGCCGCCCTCGCGGTCGCAGGAGAAAAGACCGACCACTCCACCGGGCCGACTGTCCCTCAAATCCTCACGGCCATCCTCCTGGGCGTCATCATCGGCATTGTTATGGGCTACCTGCACCGCCACGACCGCCCCGCAGCAATCCCTCCGATGGCCCCGCCCCCGCGCTACTCCCGGTACGCGGCAGCCCGTCGAGGAGGAACGGCTTTCTTCGGTACCACGATGCTGGCCCTCATCTCCCTCAAGTCCACGCAGCCCCAGGCCGTACTGCTCATCCTGCTGACCGCAGTCATCGCGGGCATCGCCTCCGGGATCCTGCACGACAAGGACAACTCCACCATCCATGCCTCGATTTGGCATGCCGCCACTGTCTTCGGGGCGGTTGCCGGCATCGGGCACGGTGTCCTCGGCCTCTACGTCGCCGCCTGAGACCAGCCGCGCGTGGCGAGGCACCTGATCACTCTCCAGGGGCCTCGCCAGAGTGCGCTGCTCCTCATTGCCAGCGAGACGGGCATCTGGATCGCAGTACATATGGTCGATGGCCGGCGACACCGCGACGTATCAACCGCATGTGTAGTTCTCTTTCTGTCCGTGGACGATGGTGAGGACAGCCGCAGTCGGTTCCCGGCCACGAGTCCGCCGTCGATGATGATCCCGCTGCGCGTTACGAACGAAGACAGTCCGAGCGGTTACGGAAACGCGGGATCGCCTACCGCATGTTCGCCCACTTGATCCCGCTCGACGCGGCCGGGCAGATGGACTTCGTGGTCCTGCCTGGCAACGGCAACATGCATGTCTTCGACATGGCCATCGCCTCTTGATGTCGTCCGCGAGATCGCCATCCGCTACAGCCGCCCCCGAACTCCACGGTCCGCGGGCGGCTGTCGTCGCCACCCACCGCTCCCAGAGCCACTCAGGGCTCAGACCGCCATCACCTTGATGCCCGCATCCGTCAGGCGCGTCGCCACCTCGGAAGGGAGCGCGGAGTCGGTAATGAGCACGTCGATGCGGTCCAGTCCGCAGATGCGCGCGAAGGCGCGCTTGCCCATCTTCGACGAGTCGGTGACGACCACCACCCGGCGCGCGCGCTCGGCGAACAGCCGGCTGATGCTGGCCTCGTCCTCCTGGTGGGTCATCACGCCCAGTTGCGGGTCGACGCCGTCGACACCGAGCACGGCGACGTCGAGCACGACCTCGTTCAGCACGCCCACGGTCAGCGGGCCGACCAGCTCGTACGTCTGCGGGCGGGCCACACCGCCGGTGACGACGATCTTGATCTGGGGGCGCACGGCGAGCTCGCCGGCGATGTTGAGCGCGTTGGTGACGACGGTGAGCGCGGGCCCCGACGTCTCCGGGGACTCCCGTCGACCGCCGCCCGTGCGCAGCGCCAGCGCCCTTGCGACCTCGGTCGTGGTGGTGCCTCCGTTGAGACCCACGACCTCTCCCTCGCCGATCAGCTCGGCGACGGCCGCGGCGATGCGCTGTTTCTCGGAGGCGTGCCGAGAGGACTTGTAGCGCAGGGGGAGCTCGTAGGAGACGCCGTGGGCGATGGCTCCGCCCCGGGTGCGTACGAGCATCTGTTGCTCGGCGAGTTCGTCGAGATCCCGTCGGATGGTCGCCGGCGAGACCTCGAGCGTCGTCGCGGCCTCCTCGACGTCCAGCCTGCCCTCGGCGGCCAGCAACTCCAGCAGCTTGCTCCACCGTTCGTGCTTGGGCATGTGTCGGACTCCTTCGGGCAGCGTCCTGCGCTCTCGTCACGCCAGGGGACGCGGGGGCGGATGCTCCAGCGAGGTCAAGCTCATGCGTGAATCTGATCGTAGCCATCGCTTGAAGAGCAGGTCCGTGCATGCCTGATGCTTGTGGGCTTTGGCTACGTTCGCGTAACGACCCCTGGACCGGAGCCTCATTGCTGCTGAATACTGCGCGACAGGAACAGTGCTCGCAACTGCTTGAAACACCCGCAGTTTGCGCAGCTTCATGCAGCGAAGGTGGTTGAGGCAGTGAACAAGCGAATGCTCGGTATCTCGGCGGCCTGCGTGGTCGGCACGCTCGCCCTCACCGCGTGCGGCAGCGGAGGCAGCGGTGAGTCGGCGGACGGCACCGTGACCCTCAAGCTGGTCGCGGCCGACTACGGCGACAAGGCGTCGAACAGCTCCACGGTCTACTGGAAGGACATCGCGAAGCGGTTCGAGGACGCCAACCCGAAGATCAAGATCGATGTCCAGGTCATCAACTGGAACGACATCGACTCGCAGGTCAAGACGATGATCCAGAGCGGCAACCTGCCGGACGTCCTGCAGACCGGCGGCTACGCCGACAAGGTCTCCGACGACCTGCTCTACAAGGCCGACGAGGTCCTGTCCGAGCAGACCCGGGCCAACCTCATCGACAGCTTCGCCCAGGCCGGCGAGGTCGACGGCGTCCAGTACGGCATCCCCTTCGTCTCCTCGGCGCGCGCCCTCTTCTACAACAAGAAGATCTTCGCCGACGCCGGTATCACCGAGGCCCCGAAGACCTGGGACGACGTGAAGGCGGCCGCCGAGAAGATCAAGGCGAAGGCTCCGGGCACCACTCCGTACGCACTGCCGCTCGGGCCCGAGGAGGCGCAGGGCGAGAGCCTGATCTGGGAGCTGGGCAACGGCGGCGGCTACACCGACGCCGGCGGCAAGTACACCCTCGACAGCAAGGCCAACGTCGAGACCTTCGACTGGCTGAAGTCCCATCTGGTCGACCCCGGCCTCACCTACGCCAACCCCGCCACCACCGACCGCAAGACCGCGTTCGCCGACTTCGCCGCCGGCAAGGCCGGCATGCTCAACGGCCACCCCTCGCTGATCCAGATGTCCAAGGACGGCAAGGTCGACTACGGCGTGGCGCCCATCCCCGGCAAGTCCGGCGCGCTCGACTCCACCCTGGGTGTCGCCGACTGGATGATGGCCTTCAAGGACAGCGGCCACAAGGACGAGATCAAGAAGTTCCTCGACTTCGCGTACTCGAAGGAGAACACGCTGAAGTTCGACGAGATGTACAACCTGATGCCGGTCACCGAGGACACCTTGAAGGAGATGACCGGCAGCGGGAAGCACAAGGACCTGGAGCCGTTCTTCGAGCTGCTGCCCAAGGCCTCCTTCTACCCGCTCGGCGACACCACTTGGGACGCCGTGTCCGCGGAGATCAAGAAGAGCGGCGGCACCGCCGTGAGCGGGGACGCGGCGAACGTGCTCGGCGAGCTGCAGAAGAAGGCCGAGCAGGCCGTCGCCGACCAGTAGCAGCAGACATACGGAAGGCACTCCCGTGTCCACCAACTCCGCCACCACCGGCGGCCGACGGCCCGTCAGGGGCACCCGAACGGGCCGTCGTTCCGGTCTCGGCAGGCTCGGACCGCTGCCATGGATCGGCCCGGCCGTCCTGCTCATCGTCCTCGTCGTGCTCTGGCCCGTCTACGAGATGGTCCGCACCTCATTCCTGAAGATCAGCGTCAGCGGCTTCGTCCGAGGCTCGGCCGGCTTCGACAAGTACAGGCAGCTGTTCGAGGAACCGGGCCTCGGCTCCGTGGTCACCGCCACGGTGATCTGGACCCTCGGCGTCGTCCTGTTCACCATGGTGCTGTCCCTCGCCCTGGCACAGCTGTTCAACCAGCAGTTCCCCGGCCGGCGGCTGACCCGTTGGGCGCTGATCGCGCCCTGGGCCGCGTCCGTGCTGATGACCGCCATCGGCTTCAAGTGGATGCTCAACCAGACCGCCGGCGTGCTCAACACGGTCATGACCGACCTCGGGCTCGTCGAAGGACCGAAGGACTGGCTGGGCGACCCGGCCACGGCCTGGCCCTGGATGATGTTCGTCGCGGTCTTCGTCTCGCTGCCCTTCACCACGTACACACTGCTGGCCGGTCTCCAGACCGTCCCCGGCGAGGTCTACGAGGCCGCGAGGGTCGACGGCGCCGGCACCTGGCAGACCTACCGCCGGATCACCCTGCCGCTGCTGCGGCCGGCGTTCCTCGTCGGCGTGGTCATCAACCTGATCAACGTCTTCAACTCCTTCCCCGTCATCTGGGGCATGACCCGGGGCGGCCCGGACAGCGACACCGCCACCACCACCGTGTTCATGTACCAGCTGAAGAGCTCCGACATCGGCGAGTCCGCGGCCATGTCCGTCGTCAACTTCGCCTTGGTCGTCGTCATGGTGGCCGTCTTCCTGAAAGTCAGCCTCTGGAACGAGGAGGACGCCTGATGGCCCAGCAGACGATCGGATCCTCGGTCGCGCCGGCCGCCGCGGTCTCTCGTAAGGAAGGGGCCCCGACGGCGCACGGGCGGAAGCACAAGAGGCGACTGCAGCCCCGCACGGTGATCATCACCTCGGTGGCCTGGCTGATCGCTGCCGTGTTCCTGCTGCCGTACGCGGAGATGGTCATCACCGCTCTGCGCCCCGCAAACGAACTGCGCGACCCCACCTATCTGCCCAGCGAGTTCGCCTGGTCGAACTTCATCAACGTCTGGCGGGACTCGAACCTCGGCTCCAACCTGCGGGTCACCCTGCTGGTGGCCGGCGGATCGACGCTGCTGGTGCTGCTGGTCGCGGTGCCCGCCGCCTACTACACGGCCCGGGTCACGTACCGCGGCCGGAAGCTGTTCCTGCTGCTGGTGCTCATCACCCAGATGTTCCAGCCCACCTCACTGCTGGTCGGCCTCTACCGCGAGTTCTACCAGCTCGACATGCTCAACTCGGTGTGGACCCTGATCCTTTGCAACGCCGCCTTCAACCTGGCGTTCGCGATCTGGATCCTCACGGCGTACTTCTCCTCCATACCGGTGCAGTTGGAGGAGGCAGCCATGATCGACGGACTGGGCCGGGCGGGCGCGCTGTTCCGGGTGACCCTGCCCCTGGCCATGCCGGGCGTGGTGACCGCGGTGATCTTCACCTTCATCGCCGCGTGGAACGAGTTCGTCATGGGCCTGACCCTGTCCACGATTCCCGAGAGTCAGCCGCTGACCGTCGGCATCAACAGCTTCATCGGCAACTACACCGTCCAGTGGAACTACCTGTTCGCAGGCTCCGTGATCGCGATCGTTCCCGTGGTGGTGCTGTTCGCCTTCATCGAGCGCCAGGTGGTGTCCGGACTGACCGCCGGCTCCGTGAAGTAGACCGGTGCTGCGCCGCACCGTCGGAGCCTTCCCCAAGGAGTTCATCACTTTGTCCACCACCGGTATGTCCCGCACAGCGGCCGAGATCGCCTCGCAGCCCGCCTCCTGGCGGCAGGCTGCGAGGAGGCTTCCGCAGCACACTGCTGCTCTGCCCCGCCGGGGCGAGCGGGTCGCGGTCGTCGGCTGCGGCACTTCCTGGTTCATGGCCCAGTCCTACGCGG
>NZ_JBWKCY010000028.1:0-103571 GCF_056436245.1 Streptomyces sp. NPDC043812 | reverse complement strand
TGCCGTTGGCGCCCTTGCCCCACAGGAAGGGCAGCACCTGCGCGCCGACGTCCCCGGTGATGGAGTAGCCCAGTAGCAGGTGCAGGAAGTCGATCATTTCCTGGCCTTTGGCGTCGTCGCCGAAGGTGTCGTCCAGGAAGGCGTGCCAGCGCGGGGTGGGCATGGCTTGGGGGGCCACGTTGGTGGCGCGGGAGTGGAGGTCGCGTAGCGGATCGGGCTTGCGTAGACGGCCGTTGCGCAGGTCGATCACGCCAGCGGGGGTGCACAGGGCGTAGGCGTCGCCGTCGAGGACGTCTGGGTCGAGGCTGAGCGCGGGTGCGGCCTTGGCCTGATGGAGCAGGGCTTTCATGCCGCTGGTGGACATGGTGCGGCGGCGGTGCTGGGCGATCTCCCTGTCGCTGAAGATGCCGCGGGGGTCGGTGGCCGCCATCTGTTCGGCCATGTCGCCGGCGGCCCACAGGGCGGCCTTCTCGCCGCCCACTCGCTTCCAGCGGAACTGGTCCCAGCAGTACCAGCCGAGGCCCTCCACGTGGCGGAACTGGTCGCTGTAGAGCTGGGCGAACAGTTTGGCGTTTCCCCGGTCGGTGAGCATGGGCGGCAGCAGAGCGGGGCTGTCGGCCGCGGCGGGGGGCTGGACTTGCTGAGGAGGGACCCAGGCAGGGGCGGCAGCCTCGATGTCGAGCATCTGCTGAGCGGCGGCGGCGGCGTCGAAGCGGCTGCTCTCGGCGCTACTCATGCGAGTCCTTTGGGGTGGAACGGGCGGCTGGCGCCTGCGGAAAGGGCTGCGTCGATGATCGTTTCGCTGCGGCGGGTCTGGTGGGGACGAGCATAGTGAGCGGCTTCTGCCAGCTCTTGGCGGGCTTCGGTCTGGTTGAGGTGACCTGCTCCGACAAGTCCGCCTGCTGTGTAGGCGGCTCGGTTGAGCTTTTCGGTGAAACTGGTTCCTTCTGCTTGAGCGGCGCATTCACGAACGGTCTCGATGAGTGGCTGGAGGAGTGTCTGAGCCGCGCCGGATCGGGGGCGGGGGCTGCTGTGCGGGCGCGGGCCGGGGACGGGCCGCGGTTGTATGACGTGTCCGGTGCGCGTCAGTTCGGCTGCCAGCCAGGCGGGGAGGGGTGCGGCTTCGCGTACGGATCCGAGGGGGGTGTAGACGCCGGCGGAGGTACGGGTGGCGGGGGCGACGATGTATCCGCCGTGCGCCCGTACGTCGACCTGCCAGGCCAGGGCCGTCTTGGGGCTGGAGCCGGTGGACGAGCGGTAACGGACGTGGGGGTCAGGGTTCAGGTACCAGATGTGCAGCCCGCCTGAGGGGGTGCGTACGCGCAGAGTTGTGTCGTCCTCGGCCGGGTTCCTCTCCTGCCGGTAGGCCGCGAGGAGAGCCAGAGTGTCGAAGCCTGACGCAAGTCCGTCGAGGTTCACCGCGTTCGGGATGGGGATGCCTGGCAGGAGGCGGTCGCGGGTTGGCACTTGGGTGGCATGGGCGTCAACGTCCAGGACGACCAGATGCGCCGGACCGCAGGACACGCCAACGCCTGCGCGGGGCTCCCTGGTCCACCAAGAGTCGATCAGGACGAGGTCGGTGGTCGCACTGTGGAATCCGTGGCACCACAGGCCCTGAGCGTGGCAGGGGCACTGCGAGGGATCGTGTGAGCGGGTGCGGCACAGTTCGCAGTTGGCGGCCGGGGTCTTGCGCCCAGGGGCAAGGGGATGGACGGGCCACTGACGGTCTGCGAGCCACCGTGCGACGTCCACGGGTCGCGGCGGCTGCGCGACTCCGGGAGAAGCCGTGCCGGCATGGCGCTGCACTGTCGTCGCGTCCGTTCCTCGTGTGTCTGGCCAGGGGTTGGGTCCTTCGACTCAGTCCCCGGCATTTTGCCTGGTCAGGGGGCTGTTGAGACGGACTGAGGGACTGAAGGGACTGACTTTCCCTTATAAGGGGCAGAGCCTAGCGCAGACGTCCCTTGCTTCGTGGGAGGCATGAGCACTTATTGAAAAATCAGTCCCTTCGGTCCCTGAGTCCCTCGCGAGGGGGCGAGGGGGCCGAGAAACCGGAAAGGACTCCAGTAAGGGGGCTCTTCGGTCCCCTTTCAGTCCCTCATCCGTTTGTGCAGGTCAGAGGCTTGCACGTCTCAGAGGAGGGACTGAAGGGACCCAACTTCCTAGTTATGAGCGCACCAGAGGTATGTGCAGGTATGCCTTGTGTACGCGGGCATACACACGCGCGCACGCTGCTGGAAACAGGCACCTTCGGTCCCTTCGGTCCCTTCGGTCCCTCGTCCGGCGCTCTGATCTGCGTTTTTTGTCGAGGGACTGAAGCAAGGAGGGACCGTTTTCCAGGGCAGGTGGTGTAAGTCCCCTCATACGTCGCCAGCCAACAGGTGGCGGCGTATGGCCTGATGCGGGCCCATCACTTGAGGTCGCCGACCGGTAGAGGAAGTTTCGACGTGCGGGGCCGGGTGCCGGCGAGTCGGCATCTTCGGTTCGTTGGCGGCGCCGTGGGGGCCAGTGAGTCGTCTGCCCGAGGCAGTAGGGGGCCGCAGGATCGCTGTTGCCCGGAGCTCGAGATTTAGTACGAGAGCACGTCCGGCGCGGGCCGGGTCACTGTGTGTCGCGTTTGGAGGAGGAGGTCCTCTATCGTGCCGCGGCCCTCTGTCTGGTTCTGCCAGCCTTCCAGGATGTGGTGAATGACCGAGCGCGCGATGAGCTGGTACTCGGCCGGGCACCGCTCGTCCTGTGAGAGGGCGCCGAGTGGCCGCGTGTGGCAGTACAGCGCCATGAGTTCTCCGATCAGCGGTGAAAAGGGTGCGGTGAGCGCGTCGAGTCCGTCGCAGGTTCGTGACCGTGGGACCGGGGGCGTGGCCGGTGCTGCCGTGGTGCGCCTGAAGCGACCGAGGAACATGACTGACTTCCTTTCTCAAGCTGCGAGGCTGACGGGACTCAGCCATGCGTCGGTAGGGACGTCTGGCCCGAGGACTGGGGTGAAGATGGGCTCGAATGGGCCGTGGTCCTGGAGCTGCCCGAGCGCGGCGACTCCGGCGCGCAGTCCGGTGTTGGTGAGCGTGGGGTCGCTGGCGGCGAGGCTGCGCAGGTCTGCGACACGACGGGCCAGGCGGGAATCGGAGGCGCCGGTGAGGACCATAAGCAGGCGGGGGAAGGCTGGATAGCGGTAGCGCCAGGCTGGGGTGGTCGTGGAACGGCGCCCTGCTCTGGCCCCGCGGCCGGGCTGCTGCGGGGTGTACGCGTGGTAGACGGCGTAGGAGTGGAGCTTCTGCGCGAGGCGCGCGATGGTCATCTGGGTGCGGTCGACCTCGATGAAGAAGGTGAGCAGGGTGCGTTGCCTGGCCTTGGTGTCGGTGTGGACGTAGTTGAGCACGGCGTCGGGTACGAGGCTGAGGTCCTCGCCTGGGCGGGTGTCGTCGCGGTAGTAGTGCGCGGTTTCGGGTGACCAGTCGAGCGGGGCGCACTCGTGGCCGAGGCGCCGGGCCCATTCAACGAACGCTAGGCCCGTGTCGACGGTGGCGAGGGTGTGTTCCTGCAGTGGGCCGAGGGCGGCTTCGGGGCTCATTCGGTACGGGCGCTGTGGGAGCAGGCCGACCGATTCGACGGCGCCCGCGCCCTTCTCTGTCAGCCACCACAGCAGTTCGGTCTGGCCGGACAGGCGCCGGCCGACGGTCTCGGCGAGGCCGGCTTCCCGCAGGGTGTGGAGCTGTCGGCGCAGGTATTCGGTGCGGGTGTGGTGCGGGGTGATGAGCTGGTGCAGCTGGCGGGTGGAGACCAGGCGGTGCTGGTAGAGGACTTGGGCGGCTTGCTGGGCGATCTGGCCCAGGCCAGTGGGGCCGGTGTGCGGGTACGGCATCGCATGCTCCCTTTCAGTCGATGAGGGTGGTGGGGTCGTCGGCGGTGCCCGGTCTGCGGCCGGTGTGGTGGGCGAGCACGACGGCGTCCAGGTCCTCGAGGGCGGCGAGGATTTCCCCGACGGGCCGGCGCCGGAGGTTGGTGTCGATGGCCTTGTCCAGGTCAGGCACGCCGGCAGGGTTGTCGTAGTGGGCGAACAGCTCCTCGACCGGCAACCCGCGAACGCGGAAGGGCTTGGTCGGGGTGCCGTTGAGGTTGATCGACATGACGTAGTGGTATTTCGGGAGCTCGGTGATGATTTCCGGCGTAATGTGTCTGTTCCAGCGGCGGGCGACGAAGGCGGCCTCGTCGAAGTCGGCGGCACACGTCGACAGCAGGGACTGGTTCTGCAGCAGGGACTGGCGGGTGATGGCCGACAGGCGCAGTGCCATCTGTGTCATGCCGATGAACCGCACCTCGTACTTGCGCAGCTGCTCGGCGATGGCGGCGAGGAAGCCCTTCGACGAGGAGTCCAGGGCGGTGAGCTCATCTCCCCAGGCCCAGAACGTCTTGCGCTCCTCGCGCGGGGTGTCCTGGCGGGACAGGCCCGCGCGGTGCAGGTCGTGGATGAGCAGGCAGGAGACGAGAGCGTCGCTCTCGCTGCCGGAGGGGCAGACGAACACGACGCGGCTGGTGTCCATCGCGGTGCGGACGTCGTACGCGGAGCGCGGGCTGCCCAAGAAGGCCTGCAGCGCCGGGGAGGTGTCGAGCCGGTCGATGGCGTAGGTGACGGTCGGCACGGCGTCCTTGGCGAGTTTCGGGAACGTCTTCTCCCAGTAGTCGCGCACCCGCTGCGGCAGCTTCGGGAGCAGTTGCTCGCGCCAGTCCTCATCCGTCAGCCAGCTCCGCAGCTGGAACAGGGTGCATTGGGTGTCCGGTTCGCCGGCCTGGACGGCCTGGTGGTTGAGCAGGGCCAGGGCCTGGGCGCCGCGGGCCAGGATGGTTCGGGCGCGCGGGGCGTTGTCGCCCCAGTCCTGGGCTGCGGCGATGCCTTCGGTGACCGAGCGGACAACGTCCTTCACGGCGCTGAGGGTGCGGCCTTCCATGGACAGCGGATTCCAGGACGCCACCAGGTGGTCCGGCTCGGCGTGGGCGAGGTTGATCTCCCAGACGCGTGAGGCGATGTGGGGGTGGGCCAGATACGGCTTCGCCCGCACCCATCCCTCGCCGTGCGGGTCGAGGAACCAGGTGCCGTATCCGGAGTGGGCCATGGCGATGCACTGCACCAGCGCGGCCTCGGTCTTGCCGTGGCCGGACTTGCCCAGCTGGAGACCGAAGAGCAGGTCTTTTACGCGGGCGGCGCCGATCCGCTCGCGGCCGTCGGAGTAGATGACGGCGCCGAGCGGCACCAGGTCCGGCTGGCCGGTGTAGACGGGCAGGTCCGACGGGGCGGGCGGGACCAGGCCGCCGGAGCGCACGACGCTGGAGGCGCGGCATTTCACGGTCGGCGGCTTGAGGAAGCCGGCGAGCTCCGGGACGGTCAGCCACTGGCGTTTGCGGGGGGCGAACTCGCCGGTGGCGAAGCGCCGGTCGAAGTGGGAGATCCGCCAGCGGGTGCGCGGTCGGCGGGGCTTGAGGTAGTTCTCGCCGGAGGTGGCGGCGAACGCGGCGAGCAGCTGGTTCATGCGGGCCAGTGCCGCCTGCGGGTGTCCAGCCTCGGTGCGCAGCAGCAGCTGGACAGCGAACACGGCGCCGGCCGCCGGGTCGAACTTGCCGACTCCGTCGCGCAGGTCGGTCATGCGGGGCAGCCGCTCGCCACGACCGCCGCCGGACGTCTTGCCGCCGGACCAGGCGGCGGTGACCGAGCCCCACACCCCTCCCCCGCCGCGGCCACCGGACAGGCGCTCGCCGTATGCGGAGGGACCGCGGCGTTTGGACTGGGCGAGCAGCCGGCGGCGGCGGCGGGAGAGATGCCGTTCTCGAACGGGGACCAGGTCCAGGACGACATCGGCGCGCTCGCCGGCCTCGGTGCGTACCGAAGCCATAGCGGCGGCCAGTTGCTGGAGCGGATCGGGGTTGAGGCCGAGGGATGCCAGCGGCTTCTGGTCGCCCATGGCCACAGTGAGCTCGGCGCGCTGCACGTAGCGGCGGGCGGGCGGCCGCGGGGCGGCAGGGGGCTTGGCGAAGTCGGCGGTGGCGGTCACTTCGCTCCCTCGCGCGGTGCGGGGAAGCGGACCGGCTGGATGTCCTTCTGCGCGCGGTGGGCACGGACTTCGACCTCGGCGAAGCCAGGCATGGACAGGACGGCGGCCGCGGTGGCGGGGCCCTCGAGGAAGCAGCGCATCTTGCCGTCTTCGGCGCTGTAGCGCAGCCGGGCGGCCGAGCCGCGAGCCGGGACGCCTTGAGTGGAATGGTGGACGCGCCCCAGCTGGCGTGCCCAGCGGCCCACTTCACCCTCGCTCGGGTCGAAGGTGGACGTGGGCACGACTTCCACGGTGACCCTGTGGGCGAGGGCGGCCCGTACGAGGCGAGCACGCCTGATGGCCCACCAGAGCCACGCTGCCAGGGCGGCTGGGGAAGCGGCCGCCAGGTACGGGGCTGCGGTACTGGCCCAGGTGCCGGCGTCGGCGAGGATTTCGGCGGCTGCCGACAGGTCGGCGATGTTCATGCCGGCAGCCGGTCGGTCATCCAGAGCGCTGGGATGTCCTGCACGGTGGCCTCCTGATCGGTGCGGGTTGAACTCCCTTCACCTGGACCAAGTCAGGCCGCACGGCCGATTCAGACACCGACCGTGAGACTTTGTCATGCCTTTGCATTCGGTCGGGGTGCTGCGGCGGGCTGCTGTCCCTCGCCATTCTGAGTCATTTGACAGCGAATCCAGCCGCATTGGGATACCTGCCAGCGAACCTAGTCGTGCCTTCCTGCTTCGGCCCGCAGCCGGACGGGACCCGTGCCCGGTGGGCCCACTGTGCTCCAGCCGCTGAGGAATCGCCGGCGGGCTGGGCCTACCGCACTGCCGTGACGAGAGGTTCCCAAAGGCCGTGCACCAGGTTGGGAACGACGAGGTACGCGTTCCTCCTGGCGCGGGTCATCACGACGTACAACAGCTTGGAGCCGGTCGGGTACGGCTCCCCCTCCTGACCGTGGAACTCGTCGCTCCCGAGCAGCAGGATCGTGGTGTCGGCTTCGCGGCCCTTGGTCTGGTGAAGGTTCATGACCTGGATTGGTGCTCGCCGGACTGCCCCTGCCCCGACCAGGGCTTCGTCGCGTGCTCGGCGCAGTTCCTGCTCGACCGCGGCAGTGTCGCAGCCCTCACCGAAGTGACGAAGCGCGATGCGCGTCTGACGGGCCGCCTGAATCCAGGTCTCCTGGCCGCGGGAAGCACCGACCATGTTGTAGGCGTTCGTGACCACCTCGGCGAGCGTCGTAACGCCCGGCTGACCACCTTCGCCGACAGAGGCTCGTAGATCCCGCGCCAGTCGCTTCAGCGCGTTGTGGAGGGGCGGGTTGGTCGTCGGGTTGAGCATCTGCTCGGCGAGCGGCACCACCCTTCTCCCCTTCCGCTCCGTGGCCTGGACGTAGACGGCCAGCGCGCGGAGAACCCCAGAGTCAGCGACGCTCGCTGCGTACTTCACCAGGGCGAGCTGTGCGGCGAGGGCTTCAGCGTATGCCTCGGTGAGACCGACCTGCTCGTGTACGAGGCCGTCGGCCATGAGTGCGTCGGACAGGCTGGAGGTCGCCAGGTTGGTGTGGGTGAAGATGCTGACGGTGTGGCCGTCCTTGCGAGCGCGACGCGCGAGGTCGATGACCTCGGCGTGTCCGTGGCCGTCGGTGTAGTCGGTGACCGAGATGCGACCCGCGGCGGCGGCCGTGCGGATGGCGGGGTGGGTGAAGTCGCGTCGCAGGGCGGCTTCGGCGGCGGCCGGCAGGGTTCCGCTTGGGTCGCGGTAGCTGAGCGGCGGCAAAGGGATCTTGTCGGCGCCAGGCAGCTGCATCGCCGTGGCGATCCGGGCGTCGGCGTCGATGTGCTTGAAGCCCGCGTAGATGCACTGGTTGGCGTCGCCCAGCAGGATACGGCGCGCGGCCGATGCGATCTGCTGGAAAAACTGCCATTCCTGGTCGTCGGTGTCCTGGAACTCGTCACAGATCACCAGGCCGTACCGGCCGCTGTAGTGGTCGCGAACCTTCTCCAGGCCGAGCAACTCCAACGCTGCCGGGACCAATTGGTCGTAGGTGAGGCCGTGCTGTGCCCCGCCGAAAAGGCGCTGCGCTTCGCTGAGCACGGTCAGGGGCTGGGGGTAACCGTGATGCGGTCCGAAGCTGTTGATGATGCGCCACGCAAAGCCGTGGAAGGTGGCGACTTCCAGGCGGGGCGCCAGCGGTCCGATCACGTCGGACGAGCGGTCGATGATCTGCGCCACTGCGGTGCGGGAGAAGGTGAGGAAGAGGACGTGTTCAGGGGCGGGCAGCTTCGTCCTGCGTCCCGACAGATGTGCCGCCCGGCGTTGGAGTGCCAAGCGTTCGTCGGCGTCTTTGAGGTGGCGGCGCGCTGCTGCCACGGCGGTGGTGGTCTTGCCCGTGCCAGCACCCCCGAGCACCACGAGCACCGGCGCGGTGCTTTGGATGATGTCTAGCTGTTCGCCCTTTGCCTCGTAACTCACGCTGCGCCCTCGCCAGGGCGGCCGACATCCTCAAGGTCGATCAGCGTGGGACCGGTGTAACTGGAGCTGGCGGCCGTGGCGATGGCGTCCAGAATGGCCACCAGGAGAGGCGGGTGTACGAAGGGCTGCTCTTCTTCCGGCTCCTCCCCATTGTGCTCTTCCGCGTCCGCAGGTTCCGGCTGCAGCTCTCGGTAGAGGGTGTCGAGGAAGGGCTCGTGCAGGCCCTTGCTGTGGAGCACCAGGCAGAGCTTCTTGACGGTCTGCTCGGTGGCTTCGGCTGACAGGGGGTCTGTCTGCCCGAACGCGGTAAGGACCGAGCTAGCGGCCTCGAGATGTGCCAACGAGACGCCGGCGGTGATCGCGCGTTCGATCGCGGTCTTCTCCGGGAGCCTGATGACGACGTCGCACGCCTTCGCGACCCTTTCGAGCTGCGCAACTGACTGCTGCGACGGCTTGTCGCCATCGACAACGCCAACAACGCGGAAGCCTAGTTGCTTGGCGAGGTTGGCGATTTGAGGGACCTGGTCGATGCCACCGTCGTTGCCAGTCCCGGCGGCGACGAGACGGACTCCGTAGGCGGACAGAGGCAACCTGCTCGAAGAGGACCGACGGTTGGCCATTCCGAGGACCGCGACATCGTGTGGGCCCTCGGTGACCGCGACGACTGGCGCTGTGAGCGCGGGAAGCAGTTGAGTGTGGAGCTGTCGGTGGGCGACAAGCTGCTTGCGGTCACTGGCTTGGGGAAGCTGGTGGTGCGCCCGGTGGCCGCCGTGGCGGACGAGGCGGACCACCTCGCCGGGTTCGAATGCTCGCGCAACTTCGGGCCGGCGGGTCGACAGCCAGGTTTGTCCGGATCGGTTGCGGATCAGTGAGGCCAGATGCTCGGCGGTGGCGGCGTCGAGCTGGTCTCCGAAGTCGTCGGCGAGCACGACCGCGCCAGGGACGTCGGCGAGGAGCATGGCTTCCGCCGTGGAGAGGACGGCGGTCACAGTACTGCCGTGGTTTGCCAGGGCCAGCGGTCCGGCGGAATCCAGCCGCAGCGCGGCCCGCAGAGTGCGCAAGAGCGCAGTGACAGAGCCGTCCTCGGCGAGGAACCCGATGTCTTCGGCGGTGATCGGGCTGTCCCCGAGCCGTTTGCCGGTGCCGCCGACAGCCAGCACAGCGTCCACGGCCTCGGTGATGGCCGGATCCGCGGACAGATCGGCCACCGCTTGGCCGACCGCGTCGCGCAAGATCTCGAACGTGGCGACGGCCGCCTTGGGGTCGCGTTCCTCGACGTACCGGCGCAGGTTTCCGCCCGCTCGAAGCTGCAGGGGAACTTGCGCATTCAGAGTAATGACGGGAAGCGCCCGGCGTACAGGAGCCGGCACCCGCGCATACTGCCCGGTCTCCGGGTTACTGCGCGCCGGGTAGTAGACCACGGTCTCCAGCGTCTCGGTCTCACGGTCGTAGCTGAGCCGATACGTAAGGCGAACGCACTGGGGAGCGGAAGAGTCCGCCTCATCGCTCTCGGAGGCGGACCCAGAATGGTCGAGCGGCTGGAGATAGCCGTCGGCCAACTGCTCGACCTCCGGGTCGAGGTCAGCAAGGGTGACCTCCACCTCGGCAGCGGACGCCCGGATCGACGCCGCTGACTCAGGAAGTGCCCCCTCCGGGCCGGTATCGGAATCGACACTCTGGCTCTCCTCCTCCCCTTCCGGCGCACTCTGGTGGAGGTCGGACAGGGACGGGGGATGCGCAACCCCTGGGTCGAGCACGCGAGCCAGCGCCTCGATGACATCGGTGCGGCCGGCACGCGGAACGCCGGCCACGACCGCGTGATCGCGCGGGCGCAGGTCGAGGGATTTCCAGCCCCGGAAGTCAGATATCAGCAGTCGGGTCACTCGCACTACGACATCATCGTGGACAACGCCATGGGACGCGGGGGTATTTGCTCAGGCAGACGCCGTTCCCTGTCCGACCTCGATCGGGCTCGGTTCGTTGGCAAGCGACTGGGTTCGCTGTCAAGGGACAGCTGCCTGTCCGTGCTCGGCGCCCAACAGGCGCCATGAGGGGAGGAGTTTGCAGACCCCTCCCCGCGCCCGGGAGTCACCTGAGTTGCATGCACACGCGGGGCTTGAGGCGGGACTTCGCGACCCAGCTTCATGCCGGATTTGGACTTACGCTCAGGGTCGCAACAACCAGGGCATATATGATCAGTTCTTGCATAACCTGTTCAACCCGCCTGTACCCGGCGGCCGTTTCGGTCGGCGCTGTCCGATCACCACCCGCATGTGCGACCGCGGCGCGGTGTGCGGTCAGCTGACGATCCGGCGGGCCACCAGCAGCTTGCCGTGGCCCGCGAGCTTGGCCACCTCCACGACCCGCCCCGGCCGTGGTGCATGCACGACCAGGCCGTCCCCGATGAACATGGACACGTGCTCGGGCCGGGACGCGCTGCCCTCGGTGAAGACCAGGTCACCCGGCTGAAGAGCGCCCGATGGTACAGCCCGCCCGTCGTTGATCTGTTTGTACGTGGTGCGTGAGATCTCGATGCCGGCGATGCCGTAAGCGCGTTGCATCAGGGAGGAACAGTCGCACCGGTCGCGGGGGTTGGTGCCGTGGGCGTTGGTGCAGGTGCCGCCCCACTGGTACGGGGTGCCGAGCTGACCGAGTGCCCAACGGATGGCGTTGCGGACCTGAAGAGGGGCGTTGACGGGAACCTGGTAGCCCTCGGGCAGCTTGCCTGCGGGGATTTCGCCGTAGTCGGTGGTGGTCTGCGGGACGCAGCCAGCGCCGAAGCCTCCGGCGAACGCGGGCGGGCCGGCGGGTGCGGTTTCTGCGCCGAGCGTTGGAGCGATGCCCTGCTGCAGGACGGTGGCTAGCGGTTCATGCTTGGCATACGCGTCGGGGAATCCGGACTTCTGTACCTTCTGGGCGGCGACGGTGAGCGGCATGCTCTCCCAGTCCTTCAGGGACTTCAGTGCCTTGTAGAACTTCGTCGAGGCGTACACCGGGTCCAGAACCTGCTCGCGGGTGCCCCAGCCCTGTGAAGGCCGCTGCTGAAACAGGCCGAGGCTGTCGCGGTCGCCGTAGTCCAGATTGCGTAGCCCTGACTCCTGCAGTGCCGTGGCAAGCGCGATGACTTGGCCGCGTGCCGGGATCCTCATCTGCACGCCCGTTGCCACGATGGCTTTCGCGTGGGGGATCTGTTCCTTGGGGGAGGGCAGGCCGGAGACCTTGACATCTCCCCTGCTGCCGGCGAGTACCGCTTTCACCTGCTGGGCGACCTGGGCGGTGTCGGCGTCCATGCCTGCGTCCCCGGTGGTGCACTGGGTCTGTGCGGCCGCGGCTTCACTCTGCCCGATGCCCGTGACGTGCGCGGCGATCGCGCCCAGAAGGACGATCGCCAGCACCACCAGGCTGGCGCCGCCGGCCAGCCACTTCTTGCCCTTCTTCGTCATGCTGAGCCCTGCGGAGCGTCCGGGTCCTCGGGACCGGCGAGATAGGGGTCGACGTCGTACGGACCGTTCGTGTCCGTACGGGGAGGCGTTGCCGCCTGCTGGGTACGGCGCGAGACGGCTCGGTGTGCCTGTACATGCAGTCGGGGACGGTTCGGCCGGCTGGCAGCGGGAGCGCTGCCGGTCGTGCCCGAGCCGGTCGCCCGTGGAGCGGTGGGAGCGGTCCGCGGGCGAGGAGTCCGGCCCGCCGGGACGGGCCGGGTGTGCGAGGGGGCCGGCCGGGGCGACGGGCTGGCTTGGGGCAGCCGAGCAGCCTGGGGGGCGTTCGGCTGGGGCCCTTGCGGGGCCTGCGGGGGTCGGGAGGCTCCTCCGGGGCTGCCCGACCGATTCCCGGGCTGTGTGCCAGGAAGGGACGTGGGGCGCCCGGCTGGACGGGCGCGATGGGGGTGGCCGCGGCGGCCGGCGGTCTGCATGCGGGACATCAGGGCGGTGGCGCCCACGGTCTGCGGCATGGCGTAGGCCGCGGCGGTAAGGACGTTGCCGTGTGCGAGGGAGACGCCGACCACGGCGGTACGCACGGCGCCGCGGGCGACCTTGCGACCGATGTGGCGGTTCTTGGGCACGGTTGATGTCGCTGGCGCCGTGAAGATGGAGCCGTGTGTGCCGCCGACGCGGGTACCGGACATCTTGGCCCGGAAGTTGGATGCGACCTGCTTGGAGCGGGCTGCGAGCTGCTTACGCTTTTTGATGGCGCCGATGCACACGATGTCCACGACGAGGAATCGCAGTGTCAGTTCGCGCCCCTCCCATGTCTCATGGATCGGGTCGAGGCTGGGATCGAGCTCGGGGTTGAGGACGGCCTGGACGATGACGATGAGCACGGCGAGTGCGAGGACGGATACGAGCATCTGACCCAGTGAGCGCAGGACGGATGCGGCCCAGTTCCAGAGGAAGGCGCGGCCGGCGCCAGGGATGGTGCCCGCGATCAGGGCGGGCTCTCCCCGGATGGCATCCCAGGCGATGCGGCACTGGGCGATGAGGAAGCTGCCGGCCAGCGCAGAGATGAGGATGGTGACGATGATGGCGGCGATGAGGAGAAATACGGCGCCGCCCACCTTGTCCCAGGACGCCTTCTTGGCGGCGTCAACGTCGCCCGGTACGCATTTCTCCTCGAAGCGGTCCATCGGCGGGTCGCCGAAGTGGTCGACGCCCCAGCGGGTGGAGGCGTCGACGCCGGCGTTGATGACGTCGGAGGCGCCGGGCAGGCCGACCCAGCTGCTCGGGCTGAGGTAGTCGGCGTATTCGCTGTACTTCTTGATCTTTTTGGACTGTGAGTTGACGGCTCGGTCGAACGCGAGCTGCTCGAGCCGGGTATCGGCGTACTCGGTGGCGCATTTGTCGTCGAAGACGCGCCCGTACTGCAGGAGCATGGCCGGTTTGACGATGAAGGCGTCGGTGAGTGCGTCGGTCAGCGGCCGCGACAGTGTGGTTCCGGTAGCCGGGGTGGTCACCCCATCGTTCTTCTCGGGGGTGCGCGGGCTGGCGTCGAGGATGACGTCGGCGACTTCCAGAGCCAGGTTGCGGGTGACGGCGATGGCTCCGGTCTCATCCCCCAGCAGTGTCTGCGGCGGCGAGGCGAGCAGGGTGGCCGTCAGCCCGGCCAGGAGGAGCGACAGGGCGGCGTCGCCCCAGCCACGGGCCTTGTCGCCGAAGAAGATGCGTGCGACGCAGACCAGGGCGCACACCGACAGGAACAGCGCCGGGAGCCCCATCTCCAGAATCACGCGCGTGTGCAGGGAGTTGGCGACGGAGAGCACCGGGGCGAGCAGGAGCTTGGCCAGGCCGAAGGACAGGGCCCAGGCAATGAGCCAGCAGCAGAACGCGATCGCCCATTTGGTGAACATGAAGCAGAGCTCGGCGAGCACGTTCTGGATGCCGAGGTCCCAGTCGAGCAGGTCGCCGGTGTCCGACTTGACGGTGTAGACGCTGATCGGCAGCCCGTTCTTGTCGGTCACGTTGAACACGCCGAGGACGCCGCCCTCGTCGGGCAGTAGCTTGCGCAGCCGCTCCTTCTCCCCTTCGAGCATCGCCGCCTGGGCGGACTTACTCAGCCGCTCGCCCTGCTCCTTGAGGAACTGCTCGATCTCCTCCATCTCCTCCGGCGTGGGCGTGCGCTGCCCCGGGGCGGCGGGCGTACTCGGGGTGGGGGTGGGCTCGGCGTGCGCGGGCAGGGCGGTGAGCAGGGTGAGGGTGGTGGCGGCGACAGCTGCGAAGAGCAGCGCAAGGCGCAGCCGTGCGGAGCCCAGCGCGCGCAGTCGCATGCGCCAGTTGAGGATCGTGGTCATGCTGCGGCCCGGTAGTCGCTGGGGGTGGTGTGGATGACGCGCTTGACGGCCTCGTCTTCGGGGATGAGGACCTTCATCAGGCCGATGCGGCCGGCCAGGTCGCGGTAGAGGCATTCGCCGGCGCGGGCGAGTTTTTCTTCGTCGGGCAGGTCGAGGGGTGACAGGCCGGCGGTGACCAGGTCGAGCAGTTCGGCGTCGGTGGCGTCGACGCCGAGGAACTCGAGCCCGCGGGAGGCCAGCGCGCGGGTGGTCTGACGGAACAGGAGCCGGTGCGGGATCAGGCCGCGGATGATGGCGCCCTTCTCGCTGTCGGCCGGGCCGATGTCGTCCGGGTCGTGGCTGCCGACGTAGGCGGCTGCGTTGTGCTTGCGGCCATCCCGCATGAGTTCCAGGAGCAGCTCCAGGCCCTCGTCGCTGGAGGTGAGCCACCAGCATTCGTCGAAGACGGCGACGCCGAACTCGTTCTTGTGGCGCATGACGGTCTCGCGCGCCACGGCGGCGATGAGGTACATGAGTGAGCGGCCCAGGACCTTCTCGAACTCCAGGCGTTCGATGCGGTGGTCGGAGGCGAGCTCGCTCTTCTTCGGCAAGGCGAGGGAGTTAACGAGGAAGACGACGGAGTCGGCGCGGGCGGTGTCGACGACCGGCAGGGTGTCGTCGAAGACGACCGCGGCGAGGTCCTTGCGGGCGACGGCCTTGAGCTTCCGGCCGAGGTTGCGGGCCGGCACGTCGTGCTCGCCGCGGCGGGTGAGTTCGTCCATCAACGCTGCCATGGACGGCTCGGGCCGCTCCAGGACGGCCTGGACGGCCTCGGACAGGGCGACTCCTTCCAGGTCCATCGGCTTCACGCCGAGCAGCAAGGTCAGGAACGATTCGCAGAAGCGGGCCGCGACCTTGGGGCTGTCCTTGACGTACAGGCGCAAGGGATCGAGGGAGACTTCGGCGCTCTGGTCGATGCGGAGGACCTGGGTGGTGCCGGGGCAAGCCTTGGCGAAGCGGGCCCATTCCTCTTCCTTGGTGCGGTCGACGATGACGGCACGGCCGCGCGATCCGGGCTTGCCGGGCTGGTGGCCGCGGGCCAGGACGTTGTAGACCGCCGACTTCATCCCGACGGATTTGCCGGCGCCGAGCTCGCCGATGAACGCCATTGATGCGGACGCGTTCTCGCGGGGTCCGCGGGCCGGGTCGATCATGACGGGGCGGGCGCCGCCGGAGGCGAGCTGCAGGCCGAACAGGCCGCCGCGCTCGTCCCCGAGCTGGGAGCCGCACCAGGGCATGGCCATCGCGAAGTCGCGGGCGAGCAGGTACTGGGCGTACCCGGTCATCACCCGGGGGGTGCGGCAGCCGGGCAGCATGGCGTGCCAGAGGTTGGCCTGCTCCCCCACCGGCCGGCTGAAGGTGTAGTCGGTGGCGCCGAAGTCGGACGCGAGGGCGGCAGCGCGGTCCTGGGCGTCGTCCGCGGTGGCGCCCCACACGGCGAGGGTGACCATGGCGCGGATCTCGACCTCGCGGGCGGAGGCGGTGAGCCGGTCGCGGTACTCGTCGTTGTCAGCCTCGTTCTTCGCCAGCGCGGCAGGCGGGCCGGCCGGGTCGCCCTGGTACTCCGCCGCCTGCGCCTTCAAGTGCCGGGCCCGCTTACGGGTCTTGGCCTCGGCCTTGGAGCCGGGGGTGACGACCAGGCGGGCCGTCCAGTCGACCGGATAGGCCAGATCGTCCAGCTGCTGCAGGTAGGCCGCCCCGGGCAGCGCGAAGGCCTCCGGCATCTCGGACAGCGCGAGCATGGCCTGGTAGGAGTCGCCCCACTCGGAGGAGACCTGCAGGAAGCGGCGCTCGAACGGATTGCCGGGCACGGTCTTGCGGTCGGTGAAGTCAGCGCCGCCCTCGGCGAGCAGGACCTCCCCGAGCGCAGCGACGGTGCGGCCGCGGCCGCGCACGCCCGGCTCGGTGCCGTCGGGCAGGAACGGCTCCGCCAGCCCGCGGCGGGCGCTGTGTCCGTAGATCCACAGAATCTCTGCCTCGGTCGCCGGGCGCATGGAGACTCCCGTGGGCCACTGGGCGTGCATCCGCGTGGCCTGCTCGGTGCGCCGCTCGATCTCCCCTCCGGTGATGGGCGCGGGCATCAGCCCGAGCTGCAGGGCCACTTCGGCCTTGGCCGCAGAGAAGGCGGACAGGGCGGCGTCCTTGCGGGAGGTCGGCGGCAGCGGGATCGCGAGCCAGTCGGTGCGGCCGGTGAGCTCCATGGTCTCGAGCTGGTCCAGGACCGCGTGGCCGAGCCGCTCGTAGCGCGGCGACTTCTTCAGGTCGACGTCGGCGACCATGGCGCGGACCACGGCGATCGGGTCGACCTGCGGGCACAGCGACATCAGCATCGGTTCGCCGGTGAGGCTCTTGAACAGCGACTCGAGTGCCTTCAGCCGGCGCTTCTTTGCGGTGGTCGGCGCGTGGGAGTAGTTGGCGGCGGCCACGCGCCAGATCGCCCAGGTGGTGCCGTGGGTGGTGAAGACGAGGTTGCCCTCGATGTGCCGGATCGGCAGGCGCATCTCAATCCTCCTTGGTTGCGGATGCGGTGCGGCGGGCCAGCAGGGCCTGCACGCCGGACGCCACGGGGGCGTTGGCAGCGGCACCGGTGGCGGGCGCGACCGCGGCGGGTCCGGTGGCGGCGGTTGTCGGCCGCGCCACGGGGGCGGCAGGGGTCGGGCGTTCACCGGAGGGGGCGAGAGTGATGCGGGCGTCACGGCGGGTGGGGCTGGTGTGCCGGTAGGGCCGGCCGTGCAGCCGTCCCCACTTGGGGCCGGTCAGCATCGTCATGACGCTGACCAGAGCGGCGGCGGGGTTGCGGCCGTCGATGTGCAGGTGCCGCAGCGCGAAAGCGGCCGCGAACGGCAGGCCGAGCAGCAACACTGCGTCCATGAACCCGTGTCCGCCCCAGACGGCGCGGGTGAGGATCAGCACCACGAAGGTCGTCACGATCGCCGCGAGTTGGGTGAGCGTGTACGGGCCTCCCGGCAGCCGGATCCCGCGGCCGCCGTTGACGTCCCGGATGACACCGTGGACCAGCGGGGCGCGGCGGGCCTTGGTGTAGCAGCGTCCGATCAGCTCGCCGTCGGCCTCGGCGGCGTCGACCAGGTGGGTGGTCACTGGTCACCCGGCCCAGTGAGCGTGCCGCCTCCGCCGTCGTACTGGGTGATGTCCTCGGTGGTCTTGTCCTTGAGGGTGTCCATGTTCGCGGAGCCGCCCCAGACGATCGCCGCGAAGATGACGGCCATGATCGTCGGGCCGGGGGCCTTCGTCTTGAAGCCGACGATCACAACGAACGCGCCGCACAGCACGGGGATGGCGACGTTGAAGATCAGGTCCTTGATGTCGTTACCGAGGCCGGTACCGGTCTGGATCCAGCCGGCGGCAAGGATGACGGTGTCGTTCACGGGGGCTTCTCCTTCTCAGGGCGTGGTCGTGGCAGGGGAACTGGGAGTGGGGGCCGCGCTGGGCGCAACCGGGGGTGTGGTGGACGTCGCGGGCGGGGTGGCAGGCGTGGGGGCGCCGTCGAGGCTGGCGATCTCCCAGCGGCCGGCCCGGGCCTTGAGGGTCAGCGCGTAGGTGAGCGGGGCGCGGACCTCGTCGTGACCGGTGGCGCGCAGCGCGACCATCAGCCGCAGCTGGGTGCCGTCGCCGGGCACGTTCGTCACAGGCTCGGTGCCCTTCTCGCCCTCGATGGCGAGGCTGTCGACGGCGATGCCGGTGTAGGGCGCGGGGGCGATGGCGGTGAGCTTCGTGCCGGGGGCGAGGTAGCGGTCGAGCTCCCCGGCGCCGGTGAGGTAGGCGGTCAGGAACTCGGTGACCGCCTGCGTGCGCGGGTCGGCGGGCAGGGCCGGCCGCATAGGCCCGTAGACGAGTGCCGGGGCCTCGATCCGCTCCGGGGCGGCGACTTCGGCCGGCATCGCGAGGGCGGTGTAGCCGATCGCGCCGCCAGATGTGGGGGCGGTGGCGACGGGCACCTGGAAGTACCTGACTGCCTGGGCGGCCGCGGTCTTGGCGTCGTCCTTGTCGTCAGGCCGGTCACCGTCCTTCGGCTCGGCCGGGGGCGTCGTGTCGGTGATCCGGGCGGCCACCGTGACGGACCAGACGCCGCGGTCGGTCTGCCGCAGCCGTACGACGGTGAGCTGCTCGCCGCGGCGGCGGTCTGAATCTCCCTCCAGCCGCAGGCTCGTGGCCTTCGGGTAGTACGCGGTGAGCTTGTCCTGGTCGTCCTCCCCCGCGGAGATGAAGGCGGCGACGAAGAGTTGGGCGAATCCGGCCGCGCCCTGGGCGCCGGTGGCAGCCACAGCGGTGGGTGCCGGCTTCTTCTGCGACGGCCCGGCCCCGGCCGGTGCCGACAGGTACGCAAACGCGCCGAGCAGCGGGCCGAGAACGAGCAGGCCCCAGGCCGTCCAGCGGATGGCGGCGACCGTGTTCGCCTGGGCGCCGGTCGACCAGCCGCCCACATCCTGCGGTCCCTCGTCGATGTCCCAGTGCTCCGGTTCGGTGTCGGATGCGACTGCTTCCTTGGCCGGGCGCCGGTTCCATGCGGACTTCATGCCGAGCCTCCAACGGGCAGAAGGGTGTGACCGGCCAGCTCGGCGATCCGCCGGTGCAGCTCGGTCTCCGGGCGCTGCCGCAGCACTTCCAGGGAGGCGAGGACGTCGTCGGCGTCGTCGGCGAGGAAGGCGCGCAGCCGGTCGTGGGTGTGGGTGTCGAAGGGGTGCGAGACCAGCGCGGCGCCGAGTTGGATGAGCAGGCGCTGGGCGCGGGTGACGCGCTCTTCGTCTGCGTCCAGGGGTGCCTTGTCGGTCTGGGGCATGCGGTTCTCCTGTCGCGGGAGCGGGCGGACGGTGGCCGGTGGAGAAGTCGGGTTCATGCCGCAGGCCTCAGTTGGAGGGAGGCGGTGAGGCGGGCCACGGCGCGGGAGCGGCGGCGCTGCCACGCGCCTGCCGTCGTGCCAGCACGTGCGGCGGCGACGGAGTCGGTGACCGGGTCGGCGCTGTAGTGCCAGGCGACGGCGCGGCCGTCGGTCGGCGCGAGGGTGCCGGTCTCCATCGCATCCAGGACCAGCTCGAGCAGCTCCAGACGGGCACGGCTGGCCTCCCCTTCGCTGACGACCCCGGCGGGCTGAAGGCCGGCGGCGGCCGCGGCCGCACGGATGGCCCGGGCTTCGGCCGTCTCGGCCGGTCCGGGTCTGCTGTCGGCCAGGTCCTCGGCGACGGCCAGGTCCTCACCGTGCTCTTCGCGGTCGGCGGCGAGCTCGCGACAGACGTGACGCAGCGTGTCCAAAGCGAGGTTCGCGGCAGGCCGACCGGGCCGGGTGTGGATGCGTCCGGAGCGGGCGACTTCGTAGAGGGCGGCCACCGTCATGGAGGCGATGTCGTCAAAGGAGCGGCCTCCGAAGGGGCGGACCTGGCCGCGGGTCATACGGACGGCGGCCGGGATCATCGCCTGCACGACGATGCGCGCGGCGAGGGTGGCCGATCGGTCACGGCCGGCCGCACGGCGCAGCAGAGCGCGCAGGACGGCATCGGTCAGCGCGTCGGTCATGGCGCCGTCGCGCGGGCGGAGTGCGGCGAGCAGCTGGGCGGGACCGAGGCTGCGCACCCAGGCATCGGTCACGGCATCAGTCACGGCCGCGACGTCGTCGGCCAGCTGATCGGTCACCAGCCAATCGGTCACCGCGGCCTGGACGGCGGTGTCGGCGCACAGTGCTGTCCACTCCGCGTCCAGGCGGTCAAAGATCCCGCCGGCGGTGCGGGCGGGGTGCAGTACGTCGAGCACGGCACGTCTCCTTTCGGATCTCGTGCCGTGAACTCTCCTCAGAGCGGCTTGCCCGAAGGCTTGCCCAACTCCCTAGGCGAGCAGGTGGGAGGCTTGCCCATTCGCTGGGCAAGCCTCTTGGGGCCGATTGGGCAAGCCTGTCGGGGGGTTGGGCAAGCCTGCGTGACCGGTCGATGCAACCCTGGGCAAGCCTGCACCCCGGCGCACGGGAACCCTGCGCGGGGCGGGCGATCGGTCACGGGCGAGGGGTGGCCGATGCGCG
Source organism: Streptomyces sp. NPDC043812 (assembly GCF_056436245.1). NCBI lineage: Bacteria > Bacillati > Actinomycetota > Actinomycetes > Kitasatosporales > Streptomycetaceae > Streptomyces > Streptomyces sp. NPDC043812. The sequence continues at coordinate 83,227 of NZ_JBWKCY010000028.1, read as the reverse complement.
GCGGATCGGTCATGACCGATGGCCGATGAGGCCTGGATCGGTCACCGGTCACGGTCGCCTGGATCGGTCACCGGGCCGTCGGTCATCGGTCACTGGTATCGGTCACGCGCCATCGGTCACCCGTCTATCGGTCATGGCCGACGGGCTGCGGACATGACGGTGGCCGATGACCGCGCTCGGTCATCGGCCACTCTGTGTCGGTCGGTCGGTCAGCTTCTGACCGACCGGAGGTGTGCGCGGCCCTGCTGCTGCCGCTGCTCTTCGAGGTACTCGGCCGCAGCGTTCACGCGCCGCTGTCCGGTCTTCGGAGACAGCCCGAGCCGGCGGGCGACTTCCGCACCGGAGAGCTTGTTCCCGGCTTCCTCGGCCTCGGCCAGCCACTCGGCGACGGTCACGATCTGTTGCTGGACGGGGTCCAGTTCGGGCTCTTCGGTCTGCTGCTCGGGCAGCCGCGCGGTCGCCGCTCCGGTGTCGGTGACCGAGGTATCCCAGGCGGCCGGTTCACCAACCGGTGCCGCGGTCACCGGCGCCGCCGGAACATCGAGAGCGGTCTGTTGTGGTACTCCCCCACCGGCACGTCGGTCCTCCCACGCCGAAGCACTCGGCACCGGCACCGGCTCGGGTGCGGACGGCCGCCCGTCCGCCGACGGTGTCATCGACGGCTGCGGGGCAGCTGCTTCGAAGAACGGATGAGGCTCTGAGCCGGCGAACGGGTCACCCGGCACTGGGGCGGTGATTCGATCCTGCGCCTCGGTCGTGACCGGCTGGGGCGGCAGGTCATCGGTCACGGGCTTCAGCTCCCGGCTGAGCTCTTCCAGCCAGGGCTCCAGCTCGATGGCGGGGACAGGGCCGCCCGATTCTTCGTCGGTCACGCCGTAGGCGTCGGCGAGGAAGAACGCGAACTGCCCTGCGGTCGGGAAGGCACCGTGCTGGGCGATATAGGCGCGGCACGCCTCTGCCGGGTCGACCACAGGGACATCCTGCTGCTCGGACGGCGCCGGGACACTCACCGGGGCCTCCTGGGCACCGCGGCTGTCGTCGTGGGCGATGGCCTCCTCGGCCGCACCGGCCTCCACGGCCCTCTCGCGCTCGCCGACCACCGGCTCGGCCGGCGCCTGGACGTCGAGACGCTCCACGGGCACGGCAGGGCTCAGGGCCAGCCCGGCCTCCTCCAGCGCATGCGGCGCGGTTTCGGCGAGCGGTACGCCGTACTTCGCCAGCCGCAGCGGCATCAGCGCTTCCACGGGAGCCTTGCGACGCCAGCGGCGCCCGAAGCGCGCTTGCAGTTGCGTTTCGTAGACCAGGCGGTGCTGCTCGAGCCGGACCGCCTGCTCGTAGTTGCGGATCTCCCACAGCTTCATCCGGCGCCACAGCTTGAACGTCGGTATGGGCGACAGCAGCCAGCGGGTGAGGCGCACGCCCTCCATGTGCTTGTCGGCCGTGATGTCCGCGATCCGACCCACCGCATGGCGGGCGGCCTCGACGGAGACGACGAACAGCACCGGGATCACGGCGTGCATCCCGACGCCGAGCGGGTCGGGCCAGGCGGCCGCACCGTTGAACGCGATCGTGGCGGCCGTCAGCAGCCACGCCGTCTGCCGCAGCAGCGGGAACGGTATCCGCATCCAGGTCAGCAGCAGATCCAGCGCCAGCAGCACACAGATGCCCGCGTCGATACCGATGGGAAAGAAGTACGAGAAGTCGCCGAAGCCCTTCTGGACAGCGAGCTCGCGCACGGCCGCGTACGAGCCCGCAAACCCGATCCCCGCGATGACGAGCGCGCCGACGACGACGATCCCAATCAGAATCCGGTGCGCTCGGGTCAGCCGCTGCTGCACGGATAGGTTCCTCTCCCCCACGGCGGATGACTCGAGCCATGACCGCACTCATCTGAAGATCCAGCCTTGCATGATGAGGGCCGTTGTCTCAGCAAACCGTGAGACAACGGCACTCGCTTCCATCTCAGTCCTGGGCGAGCAGCTTCGCCAAGGTGACCCGGTCCTCTCGGGACATGTGCTCGCGGACCAGCCGGTTGATGGCCTGAGGGCTGCGCCACGGAAGCCGCTCCGTCTCTGTAGAGCCGAAGGGCGCCGGGCTTTGCGCATCGCCGCCCGCCGCTCCGCTGATTACGCCGTTATCACTCCTGCTGGCAGCCGAAGCCAGGCTGTCGCCGCCGGGGGCGATTACGTCGTTATCAGTGCCCGGGACGTCGTCCGCCGCGGCGGGGGAGTCCTGCCGGGTGATTACGTCGTTATCACCCGGGCCCGGGGGCCTCGACCCACCGGTCGCCGCCTGCGAGGTGATTACGTCGTTATCAGCGGGCGCCTTGCCCCGCTCCGCCTTACGCTGCTGCTTCTTCGTCTCAGCCTGCTGTGCTCGGGAGTCTGCCGTCGCACGCTGCTCGTCCGGCGAGAGTTTGCCCAAACCGCGGACGTGCTCCACCTTGCGACGTCCCGCTTCCAGGTCGGCCTGGAGGTCGGGTTGCAGGTCGAGTAGGGACAGGCGCTGCGAAATGTAGGGCTGCGTCACGCCGAGACGCTTCGCGGCCTTGTGCTGCGAACCGTAGAACGCGACCAGGGTCTTGAGGGCCTGAGCCTCCTCAAGGTCGGAGAGATTCTCGCGCTGGGCGTTGGCGACGAACGCAGCTTCCAACAAAGCTTCGTCGGTGGAGACTCGGGCGTCGTCGACGGAGACCTTTATGTCCGCCAGGCCGGCTTGGCGGGCCCCTTCAAGGCGACGGTGGCCGTCGACCACGACGTACTCGGCGCCCGGATCCAGTTCTGACGCTCGCTCAGGCCTGTCCCGCAGGTATGCCTCGACCGAAGCGACGGTGATCGCCTGAATCTGGCCCACTTCAAGAAGGCTCGAGGCCATTCCCGAGAGGTCGCCGAGACTCTCTCGCGGGTTATCAGGGTTCACACTGATCTGGTCGAGCGGCAACAGGCTTGGATCGCCTCCGCCGAAGGCGGCGTCCGTCAGCTGCCGGCGCACACTTCGAGCTTGGCCTGCCCGCGCGAACGAGGAGGAAGCTCCGAGCTGGTCCTTCTTCGGGGTCACGAAATCTCCCTCGCGATCTGCCTCATGAGCTCGGACTGATCGCTGTGTGGGGCGTACGCGAGGAGCGGCCGACGCATCCGGACAGCTTCACGCTGCTCCTTGAGGTCACCGACGACGGCGAGCACGCGCGGGTCTCCGATGTTGCGCCACTCCTGCAGCGAGGACGTCGCAACGTAACCGCGGCGGCTGTCGTACAGGTTGACCACGAGCCCCAGGTATTCGATCTCCAGGCGCAGGTCGTCGCGAAGGGACTCGATCTGCTCAGCGAGCATCGTGTACGCGGTGGCCGAGGTGTCCTCGGCAAGGACAGGAATGACCATTCCCGAGATGGACGCTGCCTCACCCTGACGGCGCCGGCCGAAATAGATGGCCGCGTCGGTCGCCATTCCCAGACTCGGAGGACAGTCGATCACGATCGCGTCGAAGTCCTTCTCGAGGGGCTGCAGCGCCCGCTCGAGAGCGGCTTCCTTGTTCCGCATGCGCGCGACAGCGATCTTGGCGTCCAGCAGGAAGCCGTCGGGGCAGGCAGGCAGTAGATGAAGCCGCTTCTCGAAGCGTGGCTCGTCAATCGTCGCGATGAGGTCCCTGAGTGCACCCTTGCCTTCGCCGCACATGTGCAGCACCAGGCTGTCTGTGCCGGGCGGGAGCTGTTCGACACCGAGTTGGTCGGTCAGGTGGCCTTGGGGGTCGTAGTCGACGAGCAGGACGCGCATGCCGTCTTCGGCCAGCGCCTGGGCGATACCTGCGGCGATGGCGGTCTTTCCGACGCCGCCCTTCTGGTTTATGACGACCTTGCGCTGCGGGATGCCGGTGACCGGTCGGTGCTTGGGGGAGGGGTGAGTGGACATCCACAACTGGACGGACTGTGCGAGGCCTTGCACGAAGGGGATTCCTCGAGCAGTGCAGGTGTCCTTGAGCTCCTCCCACTGGCCGGGTGGCAACCATGTGGAGAACGAGGAGGAGCCGGCGGTGTCGATGGGGGAGTACTCGGTCTCGGTGGCTTGCCAGGAGGCGATTCCTTCTGACACGGCGTCCTGGATGTCGACGCTGAGTTCGGCGGCGCGAACCTTCAGGTCCTGGCGCAGCCAGGACGGCAATTTGGAGACGACCTTCTCTCTGTCTCCGGAGGGGCTTGGAGTGACCATGAAGGTAGCTTACTAACTTGCGAAGCCGGCGTCGTGAACGCTCGTCACATGGGCGTGTTGCGTGCCGAATCGTCCGGTTCCTGTGACCTGTCCCGCTGAGCGTGAGCCAATCTCGATTCTGGCCTTCAGGAAAGGCAGGAGGACACCGCGGAAGGTCGCCTATCCATCGCCAGGCAACCGCGAGGGCGCGCGGACGGGAGGGCTGGCTCGTCTCCCGGGTGGGCATGGTTCGAGCGACATACCGCCACACCGCAGACGAAGGAGTGCCAGTGGGAGACATCCGGCAGGGGATAACCAACGAGGTCGTCCGCATGCAAGGCGACATCTCTGCCGCGCTGAGCAGACTCGAAGGCTTACCCGACGAAGATCCCCGCTATGAAGCTGCGTTCAACGACCTCATTCAGGCATCGTCAACACTGCTCGCGTACGAGGCCGAGATCCCGGCAAGGCTCCAGGAGCCGCACCGCCAAGTCAGCAAGAAGGCGATCCGGTGGGCAGCATGGGCGCACCTGGTAGGCGCCGGTCTGCTCGCCTTGGTACCACTGACGGGCTGGATCAGTTGGTGGTGGCTCGTCGTGGCAGCCATCCAGATAGCCGTGGGCGTCCTCACAAGCGGCACGGATCCGGCGGCAGGCGATCACCACAACCTGAGGTTCGCCGCCGGAGCGCTGACACTCGTCACCCTCCTGGTGCCGCTTCTCGCCTTCGACGTGCTGTCCGGCTGGTTCTGGATCGCTGCAGTCATCGGCTGGTTCATCAGCTGCGCGCTCGCGATCGACTCGGCGGACAACAGGGCCGGTAACGGGGGGCACTCATGAGTATGGACACGGCGTCGTACGACGGTCTCAACCGCAGGCTCAGCAGCATGGAGCGCGACCTGGAATACAGGCTCGACGAGGTGCGGTCCAAACTGTCGGACCTCGAGGAAGCCGTCGAACTGCTGGAGCCGGCACCCAGGCGCCTCGACAGCCTGGAATACGAACTCCAAGAGGCCAAGCAGGAGATCGAGCGGGTCGAGAGCGACCTGAGCGACACCGTCTCCGACGTAGAAGCAGGCCTTGCCCGGATGTCCCGCAGGGTCTCAGCCGTGGAGCGGCGCCTGCGGCAGGGCGAGGGCGCTGTCGTCGTCGACCTGGACGGCGATCCCGCCGGAGAACTCCGCAAGCTCACCGCCACCACTCAGCAGGGACTCGCCGCCCAGGAGCAGATACTGCTCCACTGGCAACGAGCCAGCCTGGAGGCGCCCATCGGGCAACTGTCACGCACCCTTGCGGAACGAGGCGAGCAGCGCCGTGCAGTCCTGCAAGCCGCTGCCGTGCTGGCCAGCACACCACCCGGACACCCCAAGCGAAAAGCGGCCGAGCAGAACCTCCGCACTGCTGCCCCCAAGGCCCAGCAGGCACAGAGCCGACTCGCGCCGCTCAGGGACAAGGCTGAGGAGAACAGCGCCGAACTTGCCGAAGACGACGCTGCACGCACGAAACACCACAAGACGATCAGTGCCGGGCAGCGAGCCAGTGCCAAACTGCGGGCCGCCCTACGCAGCCGACTGTCCGAGGCGGTAGCCGGCTCAGATCTGCTGCCCGTCTGGTTCGTGACCGCCTTCGGCCCCCTTCCGCCGGCCCGCAAGCCGGACGAGTGGCTCGAGGCGGCGACAGACGTCCTGGCCTATCGCATCACCTTCCAGGTCAGCGATCCCGTGGTGGCCCTCGGCGAACTCCCGTCTGCAAGCGCTGCCCCTCGGCGCCGGTCGTGGCACCAGGAGCTCACCGCTGAGCTCAAGCGCTGGAGCTAGTCAGTCCCATGCGCCGCTGCCTCGCTGCATGCACAGCGGGGCAGCACCTTCGCGGGCATCAGTCACAACGGCATGGAACTCACGCATTTGACGCAGTTGCCGTCCGGCTCGACATGAGAGAATCGCTTACACGGCTCCCTGAGGGCCTGGCGCGAGAGTAAACGTCGCGCCATACCGGCGGCTCCAAGTTCGGCCCTCTGAGCGCCCATTCTGCGCGTCGCATTTCTGACGTGATTCCGGATTTGGGTCATTCACCCCCTCGATTGCCCAGTCTCATCGGACCTTTACCTGACTCACCGAAGTTGGACGACCGTCGTGTTCGTCTCTTCGTCGATCACCGCTAGGGGATGTGGATCAGGCCGGTACTCTCGGCTCCGTGCCCCGCGATCCGAAGAGGCCCCGCCGGTTGGTAGCGGGCGGGCGCGCGTACCTGTGGACACTCCGCCACAGCCACCGCGTGCTGGACAGTGGCCTCTCCGCGGACTGCCGGGAGACCCTCACGATGTATCCACAGCCGGCCGGGAGCGGCGCCCCGCTGCGCATCGTCTTCGCCGAGGGCCCGGGCCGGTATGTGCCGGACGGGTTCCCCATGGGCTCCGGGGACGTGGGGTATGTCGGGGGCGACTCTCTGAACCTGCATGAACCGGGCGCCGTCCGGGCCCTGCTCGACGCTGCGTCGGCCCGCGGGTGGCAGCCGGGGGAGCAGCTGGCGGTGGAGGTCGACGGCTGGCCCCTGCTGGAGGCTGCGGCCGCCGCGCGAGCCGGGGACGCCGGCTCATAGCCGGGATCGCCTCATGCAGGACGAACCCGTCGCGCACAGAACCTGCAACGCCGCTGAGCGCTCTCGTCGTCTGACTCCATGTCCTCGGACCGGCCCACCGCGCCGCGATCAAACTTCGGTGAGACTGGTCAAACTCCGTTGAGACGGGAAAACCTGGCCCCGCCGTCCTCTGCCATCCAATTGTCCCGTCTCCGACGATCTGGTCCCTGTCTCAGGTGATCTGGTCCGATTCGGTCCTTGCCTCGGACGCGAGCCTTGTATCCGGCCTTGCTCAGGCGAGGCTGGACGTAGCTGGCGGCCAGGCCTTGAGGCTATGGACTCACGCACCGCCTGGGGATGGCGCGGCTGCGCAGGGATTCGGAAGAGCAACTGCACGCGAGGGCACTACCTGGACAGCGAGAAACGTCCGGCCTGAACCTGGGGGGTCGCGACGGGCGCTCGGGCCCGGTGCGCCCGGCTCTGCGTCCTTCAGCGTGTAGCGGTCTCTCCCGTCGGGGAGCGCACCGGTTCGGCGGAGTCAGGTCGCGAGATGGGCTGGTTGGGGGCACTGACGGGAGTGCGTGTGCGCAGTGGTTGGCGGGCGGGGAGTCTGGCCGGGGTGTCGGGCCGGTTTGTGGCCGCGTCGAGGAGGGTGTTGATGCGGTCTGCGAAGTCGGGGCCGGGCATGGGGAGGTCGATCCCAGGTTGGCGGAGATAGCCGGCTGCGACGGCAGTGGGGATGTAGGCCATGAGTTCGGTGACCACAGCGGAATGCGGGCGGGTGGTGTACTTCGAGAGGTGGCGCAGAACGCGCAGCATGGTTGTGGTGGAGGCGGCGGTGACTCGCCGGCCCGCTGGGTGCCAGGACGAGGCTGCTGGTTCTGCTACATGCGCTGCGTGGTCGGGCTGGTCGGCTGAGGTGTGGACATCGTCGGTCTGCTGGTGCCACCAGTCGGCTGTGTCCTTCTCGCCCAGGGCCAGGTGATGGAGGTAGAGGCAGTAGGCGGCGGCCGGCTGGCCGCCGCCTGCGGCGTATTGCCACCAGAAACGGGCGCCGTCGTCGGTGTCGGTGAGCTGCAGGACGCAGGCGAGGATCATGGCGCTGCGGGGTTCGGGGAGCTGTTCGGTGACGAAGTCGGCGACGTCGTCGGCCAGGGTGTGGGTGACGAGGGTTTCGCACAGGGCTTTCAGGTCTTCCGCGGCGGCGGTGAAGGTGCTGTTCTTCACGGGGGCTTCGCCGGCGGGAGACTGGTTGGGGGAAGTGGTGTGGGTGGTAGGCGGGACGATGTCCCGGGGCACCGTCCGGTCTCGGACCAGCAGGGCCCGGGAGAGGATCTCTTCGATGTGTGTCATGCGGTGTTCCCTTCGGCCTCGGGGGACGGGCAGATGATGCTCTCCAGGAAGTGGGCGGCGTGTCGCTCGCAGGAGCGGACTGCGGCCAGCGGGACGCCCAGTAGAGCGGAGACGCCCTCCGGGCAGATCCCGTACAGCTGGCGCAGCACCATGACATCGAGTTGCCGGTCGGGGAGCCAGCTCATGGCTTTGAAGAGCTGCAGGCTCTCCGCCATCTGGTGCATGCGCTCGGTCTCGGTGGTCAGGTACCGCAGGGCGACGGTGTCGAATGCTGCTGCCCCGAACTCGGGTCGGCCGTCGATGTGCGGGGTGCGGGCCATGACGGTCGTGCGCAGGGTGTCCCAGGCGAAGCGCCGGATATCGGGGCTGGCGAGGGCCTCGTTCCAGCGCAACCACAAGATGTCGAAGGTGTTTGAGACAGCCGTGTCGCGCTGGCCGTCGTCGAGGAAGACCTGGGCGTAGAGGCTGTAGTCGCTCTCCATCATTTCCCGGAACGCGCGGTGATCCAGCGGCGGCGTCTGAAATGTGGTCACCGATGCCTTGTCGCTGGACCGTTCGACCCACTCGCTGGACTTCTGCGCCTCGAACGCCGCATGCCGCCACAGCCGGTACAGGGGCCAGCTGGGAAGTTGCAGCTGGACGGACAGGCTGAGGATGATCTCCCACCGGGGATACAACCCGGTTCCGCGCAGCAGCTCGGAGATCTTCGACTTGGCGAGTGGGACCCTGAGGCTGAGATCGCTGAGGGTCAGGCCGCTCTTCAGATAGGTGTAGCGCAGCGGTTCAAGCCAGGCGCGGTGCACGCTGCCCACGCCGTCCGCGATCGGCCCGAGCTTGCGCCCGGGCCGCGGCGGTGCCGGGTCGACCTGAGGCACGGGTGGTTCGATGGGCGTCGTCACGGGGTGCTGCCCTCCGTATCCGTCACCGGGTTCCCGCGGTGTGCCGGAGGCGGGCCGGCCTGGGGACGGGCAGCGCGGACGATCTGCTGCACGACGAGCCCGAGAACGGGCGCCAGAGCAGCGATCGCAGCCGCCTGTCCCATCGCCGTCATCACGAGGCTCCAGGTGAGCACCGTGACAGTGATGATCAGTATCTGCTTGAGCGCCATGCACAACTCCTAGGTGTCGGCCGCACTGCACGGCCCATCCGGAAGCCCTCCGGAGCGCGGGTGCCGATCCGCTCTTCCGGGGAAGGGCAACCAGCTTGTACCGCAAGGGAGTTGTTACGCCACGTGATCATGAATTCACGGAACAATGACAGTCATAGGTTGGCCCCGGGGTGCACGGCGATGACCATTCCCGTGCGCATGGGGCACAAGGAGCGCGCCTCCGGGTTGAAGTTCCCGGTTTTCCTTGCAATCCCTCGGCAGACCCCCGTCAATGGGTACAGGACACCTTTGGTGTCGGCCTTCCATCCGGGAGGGCTCGCTCCCGTGCCGAGACTGATAGGGAGCGAGCGTGCCGCTCTCGCCTGGCCAGCCTTGAGGCCAGGCGAGAGCGGACAGTCCCCACGCGAGGACAACGAGACCGTAGCCGAGGACACTGACACTCACCCCAACCGTTGCCAGTCGAGAAGCCGGCATTGAAGTGCCAGCGGCAGTCGGTGACCGCACGCCGAGCGAAATCGGTCGGGGACTATCCACTGCTGTCGGCAATGCAGGTGTGATCTGCATCTCATAGCTCTGTGTGCGGCGATCCCACTCTGACTGGTTATGCCCGTCCGCGTGGGGACTGCTCGGCAATGCCTGGGCGGCGCGAGCCGGATTCCCAGCTATGGCTTGCTGGCTGAGAGTTGAGCAGCCAGCCCGTTGCCCCCCTGGGTTGCCCCTCGGCGCCGCTGGGCCTGGTTGCCGAGCGTGACGGCGGTGATGACCTGTGGCCCTCGCCGGTTTGGATCATGTTCGGGCATTACGGCAAATCCACGGCGTCTGGGCGTCAGGCGTAAACACAGGTGCCTTGACGTGGGGTGGTGGTTGGGCGTTCACTCACGGAACTTTTGAAGATCTTGTGACTCTGGGGTGGGGACTGTGGGGTTGGGGTGGGGGCGTTTTCGTGCGCCTGGTGGTCGTCGTCGATCGGCGGTGATGGCGGTGGCACTGGTGCCCATGCTGGTGCTACCAGCGACTCCTGCCACGGCAGGCGTGGTTCCGGCTGCGGCGCCTGCTGCGTTGCTCTCGGGGAGTGAGCAGGCTCTGGTGCAGGCGGCAGAGTCGGGCGAGCGGGTCGAGGTTGTTGACGAGCGCACCGAGCGGGAAACCGTCTTCGCCAACCCCGAGGGAACGTTCACGCTGGAGCAGTCCATCGTGCCGGTCCGGGCGGCGAAGCCCGGAGGCGGGTGGGACACTCCGGACGCGACGCTGGTCAAGCAGGCGGACGGTTCGATCGGGCCGAAGTCTGCAGTGGTGGACCTCGAGTTCTCGGCCGGCGGGCGGGGCGCTGACATGGTCACCATCGGCAAGGACGGCCGGTCGGTCACTCTCGGCTGGCCCGGCACACTGCCCGCGCCCCGTCTGGAGGGCGAGCGCGCGATCTACGAGAACGTGCTGCCCGACGTGAACCTGATCTTGACGGCGACGGTGGAAGGCTTCCGGCAGCTGCTGGAGATCGAAACGCTCGAGGCCGCTGCCCACCCGGAACTGAAGTCCATCGAGTACGCGATGGAGACGGACGGCCTGTCCCTGCGGCAGGGAGCGATCGGCAGTCTCGAAGCGCTGGACGGCAATGGTCAGGTGGTCTTCCGCTCACCGTCAGCGCAGATGTGGAACTCCGCGGGCACGGACGAAAGCTCTGGGGAGTCGTCGGGTCTCGCGCCCCTGGCCGGGTACGCGAGTGAGGACGATCCGGTAGCGGTAGCCCCGGCCGAGGAGGGCGATCCGCTGGCCGGCCCGGGCATGGGGGATGAGTCCGCAGTCATGGACGTGGCCGTCTCGACCGACTCGGTGACGGTGAAGCCGGATGCCGACCTGATCGCTGCCACCACGAAGCACGAGCTGCCGCTGTACATCGATCCGTCCGTGGAGATGAACGAGTCGGAGCGCACCGTGCTGTCCTCGGACGGCGATGTGTTCTGGGACTTCTCCGGCGGCACGAACGGGATGAGTGTCGGCCGGTGCGGCTCGGCGGTCATCGGGGGCACGCGCTACTACTGCACCAGTGGCACGCCGTACACGAACCGGATGTACTTCGAGTTCGCGCCGGACAAGCTCAAGGGCAAGCACATCCTGGACGCCGAGTTCCTGGTGACCGAGACGTGGTCGTTCTCCTGCGACACGCGCGCAGTGGACCTGGAGCGCACCGACAACATCTCCTTGTCCACGAAGTGGCCCGGGCCCACCAAGCGGGACCAGATGGGCGACCGGGACGTGTCGGCCGGGCGCGGTGACAACTGCTCACCGGCGCAGCCGCGGGCGGCGATTCGGTTCCACGACTACGCGCCCGAACCCGACGAGAATCTCACGCCCACGGTGCGGGACTTCGCGAACGGCAAGTTCAGCCGACTCACGCTGATGCTGATGGCGAAGGACGAGACCGACCCCGTCGCGTGGAAGCGTTTCGACGATGACGCGGTGCTGAAAACCACCTACGTCAGCAAGGCTGCCGCTCCCACGGCCACGGGGATCAAGGCCGGCTCGGGCACTGTGTGCAACAAGAGTGAGTCCTCGCCGAGCATCATCACCACCCCCAAGCCGAATCTGCTGGCGACGCCGGAGACCGCGTCCGGGGGAGAGGGCGGGGGGATGCTGCGGGCCTACTTCGACATCGACGTCAAGAACAGCGACGGAACCTGGTCGGATGCACCGCCGCCCACGACCGGATCCTTGAAGCCCACGAGCGGCCACGCCGCGTACAGCAGCACGCTGAAGAACTTTCCGTCGCAGGTCAAGTACTGGGACACCGCCCTGGCCGACGGAAAGCTCTACCGCTACAAGGCTCATACCGAGTCGTACTACGACACTTCCTACACGCAGTTCCTGGGCAGCCCGGGCAGCGCCTACTGCTACTTCAAGGTCGACAGTTCGGCGCCCAAGCCGCCGACAGTGACGTTCAAGACCACATACACCGAGTGTGTTTCCGGAGGGGCGTGTGTGCCCGGGGGTGAGCCGGGCAAGCCGGGCACGGTGGCCTTCGGCCCGGCATCGGGCGACACGAACACGGGCTACCGGTACAAGCTGTCCACGGAATCCGCCTGGTCACCCTGGAAGGACGGCGCCACCTACACGGCAACGATCACGCCCCCCATCTCCGGGTCACTGCTCCTGCACGTGCAGGCCAAGAGCGCCGCGTATCCCAACGGTGGTGACGAGAACCTCGTCAAGTTCCTCGTCAGCGAAGGGCCCAAGGAGATAGCCAGGTGGAACTTCCACACGTACGACGGCCTCTCCGGTGACGCGGTCGACATCTCCACCTCGGACCCTGCGCTGCGCAACAACGCCACACTGCACGGCGCCACACAGAGCACCAACGGCCGCCGCGGCGAGGTAGTTATCACGCCGGCCACCGACACCACCCCGGCCGTGACCGGCACGGACAGGGGCCTGGCTCTGGCGGACCAGGACTACGCGGCCACGTCGAAGAAGGTCCTGGAGACCTCGGCCTCCTACACGATGACGGCCTGGGTACGGCTGGAGCAGTACGGTCGCAACGCGACCGCACTGAGCCAGGACGGGACGCACACCAGCCCCTTCTTCCTCGGCTACTGCGAGGACAAGAAGACCTGGTGCGCGCGGCTGGCCGACGCGGACTCCGCGACGGCTGGCACCAGCAGCCAGCGGGTTGATGGCCTGAACCCTGCCCAGCTCAAGGTGTGGACCCACCTTGCGGCGGTGGTGGATCAGGAGAAGAACACCGTGACCCTGTACGTGAACGGCCGACCGCAGGCCACTGCCCCGGCGACAGCCAACTGGTCGGCCGCCGGGGCGTTGCAGATCGGGCGCGCGAAGCACCAGGGCGCTCACACCGACTACTTCCCCGGCCAGATCGATGAGGTGGCCATCTGGCAGAGCGCGAAGTCAGAAACGCAGGTGGCTGTGGAAGCGAAGCTGCTGGACGGCGGCGAAACCGGTAGACCCCATGCCGAGCTCGTCGCGCACTGGAACGCCGTCGGGGCCGCCAGCAGCACGACCCTCACGGACACGTCCGGCTATGACAACACTCTGAACCTGGGCGCAGGCGCCACGCTCGACGGAGAGAGTCTTGTCCTGACCGGCTCGGGCGGCGCCGAGTCTGCAGGGGCGCGTCCGCTGGTCGATGACTCGGGCTCGTTCACGGTGGCGGCCGAGGCCCTCGTCGACGGCGAGGCCTTGGTGGACAAGCCGAACGGTCACAGGGTCCAGGTTTTGGGGCAGCGCACAGCGACGGGTTCCTCGTGGGGACTGTGGTTGGAGAAGACGGGAACCGAGGAGTCTCCGGTCTTCGACGAGAACGGCGACCCGGTCATTGACGAGTCGACCGGAATGCCCCAGGTCAAGGTCGGGCCGATCGGGAAGTGGCACTTCGGACGGCTGACAGCCGACGGCTCCGGCACGTCGGTGAAGAGTGACGAACTGGCGGCGGTGGACGCGGAAGTACGGCTGGTGGGCGTGTACGACGCGCAGGACCAAGAGATCAGGCTTTTCCTCTCTGATCGTCAAGGTGCCCCGCTCGCCTACACGGCAGCCGTCGGCACGGGCGCGCTCGCCGTGGGCAAGGGCTGGTTGAACAGCACGTGGGGCAATCAGCTGCACGGCAGGGTCAACGAGGTCCGGCTCTGGGCCGGCGCGCTTGCCGACGCGCAGCAGGTCAGCGACGTCGTCGGCAGCTGAGGCCTGCCTTCCCCACCCGTGGTGTGGTCCGGAACGCCGGGCCACACCACGCACCCTCAAACGCTCTGCCCCTGTACTCGGGCCGCCCCGTAGCCGGCCACAGCACTCCTTGGAGCATGTACATGCCTGCAATATTTCCTGGGCGACGGCGCCGCCTGCCGGTGATCCCAGCGCTGGCGCTTGCACTGTCGGTACCCACCTCGCTGATGCCCCTGAGCACTGCTGCGGCCCTGCCCGGCCCTCCCGAACCGGCCACCTCGCGAGTCAGCAAGGTCACCACTGCCGACGGTCTCGGCGCGAAAGCGGCCCGGGCACAGGTGGCCAAGGACAAGGCGGCGAACAACCGCTGGGCCGAACAGGCGCGCACCGAGCGCCGCGCCAGCTGGCCCAAGCCGGCCACCCTCACCCAGGACGTGGCGGACAAGGCTGGCGACGACGCGCTTGTCGACGTGGCCGCCCAGCCCAGCACGACCTCCCGACGCCCCCGGGCAGTTGCCGGCGGTACCGCCACGGTCAAGGTCCTCGACCAGAAGACCGCCCGTAAAGCTGGCATCACCGGCGTCCTGTTCACTGTGGCCGCCGATGTTCCCGGCCCGGCACAGGTCACCGTTGACTACAGCGCTTTCGCCTCCGCGATCGGCGGCAACTGGGCAACGCGACTGGGCCTTGCCGTCCTGCCCGCGTGCGTGCTCACGACGCCGGAGAAGCCGGCCTGCCGCACCGCTACCCCGCTTGCCTCGGACAACAACCTGGCCAAGGAGACGGTCAGCACACGGACGACCCTCGCCTCCAAGGCCGGCTCCCAGCCCACCGTCCTGGCCGTTCAGGCCGCCAGCACCACCACCTCGACCGGGGGCGGCGGCGACTTCACAGCGACCCCGCTGGCCGCTTCGTCCACCTGGGAGGCGGGCGGCAACTCAGGGTCCTACACGTGGTCATACCCGCTCACTCTGCCTCCGGCAGCCGCCGGACCCGTACCGTCGCTGGCCCTGTCCTACGACTCCGGCAGCATCGACGGACGCACCGCGAACACCAACAACCAAGGCACCCTGGTCGGTGAAGGATTCGACCTGACCAGCAGCTACATCGAGCGGAAGTACGGGACCTGCGAGGACGACGGACATGCCGACAAGCTCGATCTCTGCTGGAAGTACGACAACGCCTCACTCGTCCTGAACGGCCGGGCCAGCGAGCTGGTCAAGGACGACACGACCGGGAAGTGGCGGCTGAAGAACGACGACGCCTCCCAAGTCACCCGCCGCACCGACGCGGACGGCGGCGAGTACTGGACCGTCGTCACCGGCGACGGCACGACCCACACGTTCGGTCTCGACAAACTGCCCGGCGCCGGAACCGAGCGCACCAACTCCCGCTGGAACGCCCCCGTCTTCGGCGACGACAGCGGCGAGCCCGGCTACGACGACGGCAGTACCTTCGCGGACCGCACCACAACCCAGACCTGGCGCTGGAACCTCGACCTCGTCGAGGACGTCCACGGCAACGCCTCCACCTACTGGTACACGGCAGAGAACAACCACTACGCCAAGAACGGCGATAAGACCAAACTCGCGCCCTACACCCGCGGCGGCTACCTCGAGGAAATCCGCTACGGCCAGCGCGTAGACACCCTGTTCACCGGCACCGCCTCCGGCAAGGTCACCTTCACGCACAAGGAGCGCTGCTTCGCCGCCGACTGCTCCGCGCTGACCGAGGACACCGCCGACAACTGGCCCGACGTCCCCTTCGACGCGATCTGCACCGCGGACGAAATCGACTGCAAGACCACCTCACCCGCGTTCTTCACCCGCAAGCGGCTGACCAGCATCGACACCCATGTGTGGTCCACCGCAGCCACACCGGACGCCTACACACCGGTCGACACGTACACCCTCGACCAGGGCTTCTACGACGGCCAGGACATCGGCAACAGCACCGACCACCACCTGGTCCTGAAGTCACTGCAGCGCACCGGAAAGAACGGCACCGCCATCGCGCTGCCGGCCATCGGCTTCACCTACCACCAGCGCGCCAACCGCGTCGCCGGCGGCACCCTGCCCGGCGGCGGCACCATCCTCCCGCTCACCAGGCCGCGCCTGTCCACCATCACGTCAGAATCCGGCTCCGTCACCACCATCTCCTACTCGGAGCCGGACTGCGTCCGCGGCAGCCGGATGCCCGCCGCCGAGGACAGCAACAACCTCTCCTGCTTCCCCGTCTACTGGCCCGCCAACGGCGGCGACGAACTGCTCGACTGGTTCCACAAGTACCGGGTCATCGCCGTCAGCATGAACGACCCCGCCGGCATGAGCCCCGGCGTCGAGCACAGCTACGAGTACGCCTCCCCCGGCTGGCGCTACAACGACGACCCACTGACCAAAGAGGAGCACCGCACCTGGTCCGCCTTCCGCGGCTACCAGAAGGTCACCGCCTACACCGGTGAGGCGGGCGGGGTCCGGTCCAAGACCGTCAAACTGTTCATGCAGGGCATGAACGGCGACCGCCTGCTCACCCCCGCAACCGACGACGGCCGCACCCTGGACCCCACGGCCCGCCGCACCGCCGTCGTCCGCGGCATCGACCTCGACAACGACGACGCGACCACCACCGACAACCTCGACCTTCCGGACGCCGACGACCACGACTACTACGCGGGCCAGATCCGCCAGCAGATCACATACAACGGGTCGACCGCGATCTCCAGCACCTTCAATAACCTGTGGGCCAAAGAGACTGCCAGCCAGCAAAAGTCGTACGCCCACGTCAAGGCCCACTTCGTCCGCCCGAGCCGCAACTACGGGTACACGTACCTCACCGCAGCCAAGAAGTGGCGGGCCACAGCCACGTCGTACACCTACGACGGCACCTACGGCATGCCCACCACGTCCGAAGGCCACGGCGACTGGTCCACGACCGGCGACGAAACCTGCACCCGCACCTGGTACGCCCGCAACGACGACAAGGGACTCACCAGCCTCGTCTCCCGCACCCGCACCGTCGGAGCACCCTGTACCACCACCGACGCCCAGCTGAACCTGCCCGCCTCGAGCGGCACCCGAGGCGATGTCCTGTCCGACACCGCCGTCGTCTACGACGACCCCAATGCCACCGGCTGGACCGCATCCCAAACCCCGTCGCTGGGCCTGCCCACATGGAGCGGACGCGCCAAGGCATACCCCGCAGCAAGCGGCACGAATGACCGCGACCCGGCCGGCAGTAGTGGATGGCAGAAGGTGTCCGCCACCACCTACGACACGGCCACGGCCAAACTCGGCCGACCGCTCACCGTCACCAATGCCAAGGGTCACGTCACCACCACGGCCTACTACCCGGCCACAGCAGGCCCGGTCACCGGTGTCATCGTCACCAGCCCCAAGCTGGCCGCCAACGGCCAGGAGCACAAGTCCTACACCTACTTCGACGTCGCACGCGGCTCGGTCACCTCGGCCCTCGACACCAATCTGAAGAAGACCGAGAACACCTACGACGCACTGGGACGCATCACCGCCACCTGGCTGCCCAACCGCTCCAGGACCGGCGGGGAAAGCCCCAACGCCAAATTCGGCTACTCCCTGACCCGCACCGACGCGCCGTGGACATCGGAAGCTTCCCTCAAGGCAGACGGCACGAACTACAGCACCAGCTACGCGCTCTACGACTCCCTGCTGCGCCCGCTGCAGACACAGACGCCAGCGGCCATCGGCACCGGCCGCATTCTGACCAACACCCACTACGACACCCGCGGCCTGGCCTACCAGCAGCAGGCGGACGCCTACGACAGCGCCAATTCCCCCAACGGGGAGTACGCCCTCGTCGCCAACGCGCAGTCGCCCAAGCAGACGGACACCGAATTCGACGCAGCTGGCCGGCCGGTGAAGACCACCCTCTCGTCCTGGGGCGTAGCGAAGGGGTCCACTACCACCAGCTACACCGGTGATTCCAGCGCGACCACCGCCCTCCAAGGCGGCACCGCCAGCCGCACCATCGTCGACCCACAAGGCCGCACCACGGAAACCCGCACCTACGGGGGAACCGAGCCCGCCGACACGCAGTACGGCGCCACCATCGGAACCGGGTACACCCGGGTTGCCCACCAGTACACCCGCGATGGCATGCCCACCAAGATCACCGGCCCGGACGGGGCAGAGTGGACCTACGCATACGACCTCTTCGGCCGGCAGACCACCGCGACCGACCCTGACAAGGGCACCGTCACCACCGGCTACACCACGCTAGACCAGGTCGACACCACCCAGAACGCCGAAAACCTGCTGCTGTTCGACTACGACGAACTCGGCCGCAAAACCGGCCAGTGGCAGAAAGACCGCACAGCCCCCAACAAGCTCGCCGAATGGACATACGACAGCCTCGTCAAGGGACTGCCCCACGCCTCCACCCGCTACGAGGGAGGCACCGGCGGCAAGGCATACAGCAAGAAGGCAGTCACCTATGACGCCCTCGGCCGGGTAATTTCGGCCTCGTTGACCCTTCCCGCGGACGACCCGCTGGTGACTTCCGGGGCTGTCACCAGCACTGTGACCCTCGGCGCCGACTATCGGTTGGACGGCACGGTCAACAACACAAAGGAGCCTGGAGCCGGCGGGCTACCCGCCGAGATTGTCGAAACCCGCTACAACCCCGCGGGTCTGCCCATCGAGCAGTCCGGCCTGAGTAACTACCTCTTGGGAGTCGACTATTCAGCCCAGGGACACATTCACCAACTCCACCTGGGCACCTCCGTGTCCGCCAAGCGGGTCTTCATCAACAACACCTTCGAGCCTGGTACAGACCGGCTGCTGACGACCAGCATCGACGACCAGACCCGAGGACCTGTCCAAGACCTGGCCTACACGTACGACCAGGCAGGCAACGTCACGTCGATCTTGGACCGGGCCAACATCGGGACGGGCACGGACAACCAGTGCTTCACCTATGACAACCAGCGGCGACTCACTGAGGCGTGGACCCCGAAGACCGCAGACTGCGCAGCTTCCGGGCGTTCCGCCCCCAACCTGGGTGGCCCCGCCCCGTACTGGACCAGTTACACGTACAACAACTCAGGCCAGCGGGTGACGGAGAAACAGAGCACGGGTACCCCGATCACCACTACGTACTGCTACGACGCAGTCCGCCGCCATGCTCTGACTGCAACCACGACCACCGGCCAGTGCGAGGGCCTCACAGCCCAGTATGAGTACGACAAGACCGGTAACACCACCAAGCGCGCCAAGAGTGCTGGCAGCACCACCAACCAGGCTCTGGTGTGGAATGCCGAAGGCAAACTCGCCCAACTCACCGAAGGCTCCACTGCAACCGGGTACATCTACGACGCCAACGGGGAACTCCTCATCCGCCGTGGCACTGGCTCCTCCGGCGAGACGGTTCTGTACCTCGGAGCAACCGAGGTACACCTGAAGGCTGGCAAGAAGTGGGCGAACCGCTACTACGCCGTCGGGGGCACGACGGTCGGTCTGCGCAGCAATGAAACGGGGACCGAAACGGTCTCGTTCCTTGCCGGAGATCACCACGGCACCAGCAATGTGTCAATCGGAGGCACCAACCAGACCCTCTCCAAGCGCTACCTCGCACCCTTTGGTGCGACCCGCGGTACACCTACCGGAAAATGGCCGGACGATAAACAGTTCCTTGGGAAATCAGCCGACACTGGAACAGGGATCACTCACATAGGGGTTCGCGAATACGACCCCAGCACAGGCCAGTTCCTCACCGTCGACCCAGTGCTCCAACTGGAATTGCACCAAACCCTGAATGGGTACAGTTATGGTGCTCAGAATCCCGTATCTAACGCCGACCCGACCGGGGCGAGAATCCCATGCGGCGGCAATGGGGGCGGCCCGGAAGGGTGCCCCTGGAAGGACCCGAACGGGGACGGTGTAGTAAATCCAGGCCAATCAAACACTAATCAGCCGGTCGGTGAGGATTCGGGAGGAGGGGTGGAATGCCACTGGGCAATGGGAACGGGCAACTGCACTGCCTCTGGTGAGCCGATTCAGTACGGACCGACAGATTCGACAGATATTGACTGGTCGAGCTTGCTGCCGGACAGCCCTCTGGGGAATCTCCTCAAAGGAGACTTGGACGCAGCGTGGGAAAGCCTCTTCGAGAATGAGAGCTGCGCTGATGGAATCCATTTCGCAGAGTGCATGCGGACCGGCACTGTTGAACCAGGGGGCGCAGGAGCCCTAGGTAAGGCGCTTCTCAATGCCCTTGGGAAGTCGGCCGCCAAGAGGGCGGCCGCAGAGGTCTTGAAAGGAAAGGTTTCCTACGGGGCAAACTTCCTGAGTCGAGCCGTCGGTTTGAAGCGCCTGATGGAAAAAGACAAGGATGGCAACTGGGCTGCGGCTGTACTCGAAAACGGTACGATTCTGTATGGGCGCTCGGCGGGGAAGGGACGCAACGGGATTCACGCCGAGGAGGATATCCTCGAGCAAGCTGCCGGCCGGAAGATCAGTGCCCTGTATAGTGAGCGCGAGCCATGTAGCAATAAGTGTGCGGGTGCGCTCGAGGCCGCAGGCGTCTCCAATATCTCGTGGTCCTTTGCTCATAACGGCGGCGCTGAGGCCAGAGCTAGGGGCACGAAAGAGTGGCAGGCGGCGATGAAGGAACTGTTCAAATAGCACCTGTGTCGTTGGTCGATCGTCGGCGCTGGCGCCCCACTACTGTACGTGGGTGCCAGCGCCGATCCTGCGGAGGATGACAATATGAAGTTCAGTGAAGTGCAACTTCATGATCGCGACGGTTCGGGTAGCATCGTCGTTCCGAGGGAATTTCTAAACTATGCGGCATTCGAGTGTACTGAACCATTTCTCGTGAATGATATTGAGTATGTGAAATTTGGCGTCCTCGGCCGTAATGGAAGCGCCCTGCTGCATCATTCAGGAAGCGTGTGGGGCTGTTATCCTCACGGGCCACTTTTCTTCATCAACTCGTCTCTGGGTGCATTTTCGGAATGCGTCAAGAGGGTATTGGCGCTCTATCCGTTTTATTCAGCAGATGCCGACTATGAGGATTATGAAGCGGCCGCCCAAAGAGTGGAGGAGTCGGTGCGGGGCGTGGATCCCGACGCGTACGCCGACGACACCTTCTGGTTCGATTTTCGGTGGGACGTTGTTCTGGGAGATTACGGCGAGGAGTGATCTGAGGGTTGGGCAGGAGTCGCCGCCGGATCGCATGTCGCGACCCGGGGCCGTGGCCAACTAAATCGCTCAGCCACATCTCCGGCGGCACTCGTTTGGAGCACTCAAGGGCCCCTCAGGAAGTGCGAGATGGCCTGCGTGGTGTTTTATCGGCCTGCCAGCAGCTCCGACATCTATCCTTACCGGCGTATTCCAGGACGTGGCGCCGGAGGCTCCGGTGCGTGCGCACGGCGGTGGCCGCCGGCGGTGCGATGACCGTGCGGTGTTGGCCACGGCGGTTTCTAGCCTCGATCTTTCGTGATGGGCCCCCGACTTCGTCGGCGGCCCATCACGAAAGATCGAGGCTAGGGTACAAGGCAGTCGTGGTGCTCAGCCGCCTAGCTGGTGACGGAACAACTGTATGAGGAAAGACTGATGATCTCTGAAGAGGTAGCGATGGGGATCGCTGACGAATTTCTTCAGCAGAGTCGCCAAGCCGATGAACCGGAACTTGCGATCGATGTGACACGAGTGAGGGCCAAGGACGGATACCTCATTGCGCCTTACAACTCCACGCTCTATCTATCAACGCGGCGCACGCACGACATGCTGCTGGACTGCTGGCCCATCCTGGTAGACCTGTCCACCGGGACCGCCCGCTTCGGTGAACTGATGGAACGGGATTTCTGGAGAAGTTGAGCCGTCGGTCGACCGTCTCCTGGCAGTGTGCAGTCGCTCGCCCACCGTGACGATGTCGGCGCGGGACAGGCGGACCAGGCAGCCAGTGGAAGTGGCGGAGTAGATAGAAGAGCAAAATGGTGGTCCGGAGCAGCGCTCCGGACCACCCGCATGTGTGCGTCAGTCCTCTGGCTTCCAGGCGCGGATCTCCAGGCCGACGATGGGAGCGTCGGGGTCGAGGCGGCCGGTCATGACGAGCCAGTTTCGTACCGCGGCGGAGACATCCCCGCTGGCGGCATCGACCATGGCCTTGAACTGGACGGCGTCAAATCCTTCCATGCCGGAGCCAGGGCCGCCGATGTTGTTGGCGTACGCGCGTTCCTCGGTGCCGTCGGTTCGCTGGACCACGTAGCGTCGCACGCCGGGGGAGTCGGCCCTGCGGCCGGCGTCGTGTGTGAAGGCGCCTTTCCGGGCCCGCACGGTGAACGCGATCTTTCCGCGGTTCGCGGCCGCGTCGTCGACGATCGGCCGCAACCGCGAGGCACCTGAGGCGATGTGCTGCTTGCCGGCCTTGGCCAGGGACGAGCTCCACGCCTTCACCGGCTTTCCGTCCGGACCGAGCACGGGCCGGCCCTTCCTGTCCTTCAGGGTCTTCTCCGCCCGGACCTGATTTTTGGTCCGTACTCGGGCCTTCTTGCCCTCGCGGTCCAGTCGCGGCTGGACATGCCCGGCGGCCAGGGCCTTCAGGCTCTGCATATCGCGCGGGCCGCCGGCCTGGACCTCCTGCACGACGGCCCGCAGGGCCTCCACGAAGCTGGCGCCCTTGTTCTTCGTGAAAAATTGGGAGACCAGGCTCGGGTTGCGGCCGATAATCTCGCCGACCTGTTTCTTGTTGAAGCCCTCCGCGATCAGCTGGTCGGTGAGCCGCGCCGCCTCATTGCGCTGCGCCCGCCGGCCGCGGCCCGTCGCCCTTCTCCTTCGCGGCGTCACGCTGCCACCCCCTCGTCATCGGCGCACTCATGGTCGGGGTACGTCGTGGTGTCGTCGTCGAACTGGTCGTCACCGCCGGCGCCGCAGCCGTGGCACACCCATTCCGCGCTCCAGGTCACCTCACCGTCGCGCCCGCAGTCGTGCTCCGAAGAGGCGGTGTCCTCGTCGTCCCACACCGCCTCACCAGAGGCACCGCACGCCGGGTGCTCCCACTCTCCGCCCCATGCCACCTCGGCGTTCACAGCTCCTCAGCCTCCAGGGCCTGCCGGCCGAGGTCCTGCAGCACGTAGAACTCAGCGTCGGTGGTGGGGGTGGTCTGCTCCCAGGACATGGCTCCCTTGAGCAGGTAGTCGCCCGGCTCCCCGCTGTACGGCCAATCCGGGCGCACCGAGCTGTAGATGGCGTCGGTACGGAACGCGAGGATCGACCCGGCGGGCAGGTGCAGCGCACCGGCGCGGGCCGGCTTGCCCGTCTCGGGGTCCTTCGTGCCGGTCGGGCCGGACAGCAGCGCGGCCCGGGCTGCCGACCACACGCCGGCCGCCCACTCCGGGTGGGCGTACGGGTCGCGGGCGAAGCCCGCGTTGCGCTCCCAGGTGACATGGGTGTCCGTCAGGCTGGTCAGACGGGCGCCGTCCGGGATCTCAGGAACCTCGCCGCTGGCGGCGAGCTCGAGCGAACCGGTAGTGATCCGCGGCCGCTGCGCGAACGTCCCGATCCCGTACAGCAGGATGCTGCGGACCGCGCGGGAAGCGAGCCGCGCGGCATGGCGCTGCTGCTCGTCACCGTGGACCTCGCCCACGGCGCGCAGGGAACGCCACGCGTCCTTCAGCTTGTTGGACCACTCCTTGAGCGGGTCGCCCTTCTCCCAGACCAGCCCGTCGAGGATCTCGATCCGCCACGGCTGCAGTGGGTTGCGCAGCGCCAGGTTGACTTCGGCGCCGCCCGCCCAGGTGGTGAAGGTGCGGCCGCCCTCGTACGGGTAGTGCCAGGACCGCTCGCCCGGGGCGGGTGCCGGCAGCAGACCGACGTGGTTCCAGTCCTTCGGGATGGTCACCCGCACCTGCCAGTGGCCGGGCGAGAACAGGGCGTCGGCCTGCTCCTTCTCGCACATGGCCGCGAACGAGGCTGCCGTCACCCGCTGCGGGACGCCGACGCCGCTGGTCCAGGTGTGCTTGGCGTAGGCGAAGGTGCGGTCGGCCTCGTACCAGCCGGGCACCCGCTCCGCCACGCGCGGCGGGGTGATCAGTTCGGTGCGTCCCTGCCCAGCGGTCGCGTGCATGAGGCCGCGGATCTCCTGCGACATCACCGGGTAGCCATCCGCCCACTTTGCACCCGCCTTGGCGGGGATGGTCCGCGACCACAGGTCCCGGCCCGTCTGCGACGGCGACCCCATCAGCACCACGTCGTCCCAGTGCCGGCGCAGCGCCTTCCACAGCTCGACAAAGGCGGCGCGGACAGTGGCCGGGTCGGCACCTTCCGGGTCGAACCACTCACCCACGGACCGGACTTCGGTGTGCTGGTCCTTGCCGCGCTGCCAGCGGCCCACCGGGTTGCGGGGGTGGACCAGGTGCCCGGCCTGCCGGTCCTTGCCGCGCGACGCCTCGACCTGCCAGCCCTCCGGCAGCGGCCCGTTCAGCCACTCGGCCACCGCGTCCTTGAGGAACTGGTGGCGCCCTGCGTCCTGGTGCCAGGGGTCACCTGCCGTGATGTAGATGCGCTCCACATCCGCTGGCACCGTCGCGTAGACCGCAGTGAGGATCTCCGCGACGCTCGCCCGCCCCAGGTCCAGCGTGACACTGCCGGCCTGCCAGACGAGCACACCAGTTGCAGTGTCCAGAAACGCCATCTGCCGCGTGGCCTGCTTGAAGTTGGGCCGCTTCGACGTCAGGTTCGGCTCTGCGTAGAACCAGCGGTCCCCTGCTTCAGCCGCCGGGATCGACGGCAGCGTCCGCTCCTGTCCCCCGGCCGGCACCACGTGCGCAGGTGCGGGGGCGGGGGAGGGCGCGACCGTCGCGGCGGGCGCATCGCCGGCCGCCAGCTCCTGGTCCTCGGTGGCGTCAGCCTGCTGCCCGGCCTGCTCGGCGGCCGCCGTCGGCTGCGCCGCAGGGCGCAGGGCGGGTGCCGGAGCGCCGGCCGGTTCCTTGATCTCCTGTACGGCCGTCTGAGGCTCCAGGTGATCACCGTCGGCGGAAGCGGCCGAAGCAGCCCTCACAGGCACGCTGACGGCCCCCTGGGGGCCGAGAGACGGCGCCAGGGCGACCACGTCGATCACAGAAACGCCGGCGGACGTCGCAAGCCGGTCGGCCTTGGCCTTCTCGTACGCGCCCAACTCGACGATCTTCTTGTCGCGCTCGGCGTGCAGCTTCGCCAGCTGACGCTCGAGCGGCTTGATCTCATCACGGACCTCGCGAAGTTCGGCGAGGCCGGCACTATAGGCCTTGCTGTCCATGTCCAGCGTCCCTGGTCGGTGAGAAGACTCCGCCGCGTTCCGGTCGGAGCAATGTGGTCAGACCGTCTACGCCTCGCGGTTCCGCGCCTCTTCGCGGAGGTCCTGCAGGCGGCGGCCGCTGGGAACGTGCATGTACTGGCCCCAGCCGTTGATGTCGATGCCGGTCTGGGCCTTGAGCGCAGGGGAGGGCTGAGCGAAGACTTGCCCACTGGGGATCTCCACCCAGCCATCAGCAGTGATGGTGGCCTCGTGCGTGCGCTGCCGGCGGGGCTGATGGTGCTGCAACTTGTCGCCGGCCGCGGCCAGTCCGGCCTCGATGATGAACATCAAGGCCCCCGAGCCGCGGGACACCCGATCCACGTCCGTCCTGTTCTTGCCAAGAAGCTCGCGGCGCAGCACGTCGTTGGGGGTATCAACGAGCGGTTCGCTGTGCCGCTGCAGATAGGCGAACACCTCGTCGTCGATCTCGATCCGCCGCATACTCAACCCTTCACTCTGAACTCTGAATCTCAAAGTCTGCCAGATTTAAAGTTCGGAGTGCAAGAGGTCCTGAGGGACAAGGGCCGGCTCGTAGGCGTAGGAAAGATCACCAAGCTCAAAGTCCCTCCGGACACCACGGAAAGAACCCGGACGCACTCCTCGAGGAAGGCAGCGAGCAGTGAAGCGCTGTCGCGTGGTGTTGACATACGCTCCCGGTTCCACCCCCGCGGGATCAATGAACCGCTGCTCAAGGAGGCGGCGCATCCTCCCCCTCACGACACACTCCACCTCGCCAAGGCGAGCTGCCGCGGCCCGATAGGTGAAGGCTGCGTCGCCAAAGACGCGGCGGATCTGGAGGTAGAACGCAACGTTGATGGTCAAGTCGAGCGGAGTGCCGCAGTCCCAGCGCACCAACCTTTGTCCAGGAGTACCAGGCGAGCGGGTCTCTGCCATGAGCCCGTTCGGCAGCGTCTCACTCTGGGGGAGTGCCGACTGGAGCCCAACCGCTGCCTCCACGACCGACGGCACAGGATCACCAGGAAAACTGAACCATTCGCCGTGCGAGCGATACTCGGCGAAGCGCGAATGAAGCGCACCCTCCAGCTCCTTCCCGCCCTCGCACGACCAGAGGACTGAGAGCTCGATCGGGCACATCAACTGGATGGCGCGCAGTCTTCGCTGAACGTCAACCGAACGCCCGATCTTCACCGTCGCGAGCCCAGGGGCGCCGATGACATAGACCCATTCGAGAGCCCTGCTCATTTCGCATCGCCGTCATGCGCTTGCATCGCCATCTCCCGCAGAGCCAGCTCGATGCCCTCCTCGAGACTTCCGTGCTTCTCCCTGCAGGCCGAGCACATACGGGTCGGCTCGTCAGGCCGTACCCGCCGTTTCGAAGTGCCGGGGATTCCGCAGTAGTTGCCAACGCACTCTGGCCAGCCGAGACATGCCGGGCACATGTCGTGCCCATCAGCGAGGGCCGGACTCCCACAGTCCCTGCATTCGGCCAGGATGTGCTGCACCTCGCCCGTCCACGCGGGCGGTGTCCATGTCGCCGCCGTGTCCCCCACCCCGTTGTCCCAGGACTCGCCACGATTCGGGGCAGACGGAGCTGGAATGGTCGGCGCAGCTGCAGGAACCGGACCGTCGGCCGCACGGCGCAGCCGAGCAGCGATGAGGGCCTCGCGGCTCGTCTTGATCACGCTCGGCCACCCTGGGCCCACAACGACGTGCCGGATCTGTGCCGCAGTCCAGCCCGCGGTGAGCATTGAGTCCACAGCCGCAGCCTGATCAGAAAGAATCTTTCCGGTCAGCAGGAACTCGGGGCCGCACTCCTGCGCAATCGCGTGGAGAACGTTCACGCCCGGCGAAGCTTGCCCCGTCTGCGGGCTGGCGTCCGATGTCGCCGACGAGTCGACCGCTGCATCCTCGTGCTGCCCCTGCTCCTCGATACCGCTGCCGCTCCCGTCCATCCCTCCATTCCCTCCCGTAGGAACCGCAGATGACGGCGAGCCGGAAGGATGGAGGGATGTCTGCGGGTTCTCTGAGGGATGGATGAGGGTTAGTGGCTCATCCTGAGCCGGGGGTGGGCTCATCTTGATCGGGGGGTGGGCCCAAGTTGAGCCAGGGGTGGGCTCATCTTGAGCCATCTGCAGGTCAGGGTCGGGTTCAGAATGAGCCCTCACCTGGCCAGAGGCGCTTTTGGCCTTCTTGCGCTTCGCCGGAAGCGGGGTGGCTTCCGCGAACGTGAGCTGCTCGATGACGTTGTCCTCGTAGGCCGTCTTCGACCGCGCCATCTGCTCCAGGAGCCGCAGGTTCACCCGCGTGAGGTTCGTGATCGGATCACCTGTGACTGGGTGGACGCGGCGGACCGAGCTGATGAGGCCCTTGTCCACCAGCGACTTCTTGACGCGCTTGACGGTGGCCGCCGATGTTCCACAGTCGTCGACGAGCCTCTTCTGCCCCGGCCAGCAGTAGCCGTGGTCGTCTGTGCGATTGCAGTAGGCCAGCAGTAGCAGCTTCTCGGCACCGTCCAGGCCCTCGGCCGCGAACACAAGACCCATGTGTGCAGCCGTCATCGGGCCCCCTCCGGCACCCGAACGACCATGCGCCCCAGGACTTCTGACGTAGGCGCCGCGGCATGGAAATCAGCGCCGCCCGGACTGGCCGCGGCCGCGCTTGAGGCACGCTGAGGCTCCGACCGGACCAGGGGAACCCTTGCAAAGCCACCGTGCCGCGGGCCATCCGACCGACGCCCGAGCGTCGCCCAGTTGCCAGTGATGTACGCGTCGCGGGGTCCCTGCGCGTGTCCGCAGTCGAGCATGGCACACCTCCTCTTGGATGCTGTGCCGTGAAGCCTCCTCAGCCTGGCTTGCCCGAAGGCTTGCCCAGGGCGCGAAGAGAGTAGGGGGGAGGCTTGCCCATTTGGGCTGGGGGCGGGCAACCCCCATGTGGGCAAGCCCGCCGAGCTCACGCTTCGACGGGCGAGCGGAGCTCCTGAAGCTGCAGCTGTGAGAGCTGCGGGGATGTGCTGGATTGGCACTTTGGTCCCTAGATTTCTAGGGAGCCGGGATCAGCAGATCAACGTGACGCGGACCACCGAGCTGGACCCGTACTGGGCTTTGCGAGCGATCGTTGTCTATTCTGATGTCGGTGACCGACGGGCCCTGTGTCCAGGCACCCAGCGCGGTCACCGCGCTGACCACGACTCCGATGCTTGCCGGCGGGAGTCGCTTCGACGGCCGTTCCTGTGTCAGCAGGAGCGGCCGTCACCCTTTTACGGGGTGCTCGTGAAGTTCATGTCGGGCATTCTCCACTTCGGTTCAGGAGCGGCGGACTGACGACGCGCCGCAGAGGATGGGCGCTAGGCGTCGAAGTCGTACTCGAGTACGTAAGCCTGAGAGTCCAACGCCATTTCGTTGATCTCCACGGCACGACCCTCGTCGGTGTAGGCGGTTCGACAAACCTTGATCACCGGAGTGCTGCCTGACAGATTCAGGGCCGCTCTCTCGTCGTCGGATGGCATGCGGACCTGGATCTCTTCGCGAAAGTGGGCTGGTGCGTAGCCCAGGTCGGCGAGCCGTGCGTAGATGCCTCCTGGGCCTGTGTCCGCCTCCGTGATGGCAGTCCCTTCGACCAGAGCAAGGGGCAGGTACGAGGTCGATAGCAGCACTGGGCGGTCCTCAACGATGTGACGGCGATAGCGCGCGAAGGCGCGTTCGCCAGCCTCGAGTTGCAGGACCTCCGCGATCTTGTCGGGAGGCGATACCGGGCCCAGCAGTGTGGTTTCCGCGGTCAGGTTCCGACTGTCATCAGCGGAGAAAATGGAGGCGCCAGACGCCCACTGCTCCCGGGCGAGCCGAGCGACACCTCGCCGACGGATCGGCGTGAACGGAGCGAGGACGAAGAAGCCTGCCCCCTTTCGAGATTCGGCTACGCCCTCAGTAGCGAGCGTTCGCAGAGCCTGACGGGCGGTCATGGCGGCTACGCCATGTTCCGCGGCCAGGGGGTTCTCGCCTGGAAGCCGATCGCCAGGGCCGTACTGGCCCGCGTCGATCGCCGCCTTCAAGGCATCGGCAATCTGCCGGTACATCGGTTTCTCGCGCTTTCGGCCAGTCACTCCCTCTCCCTACCTCGCTAGCGATCCTATGACCCACAGGAAACGCCGATCACGTCGGCATCCGACACGGATACTACATCGCTAGCGAGGTGTTGACATCCATAGCGAAGGGGCGTTCCCTGTTCTCGGAACGTCGCTAGCGAGGTCGGAAACGGCTGCCTAGCGCAACGGCACCGCCATACCCAAAACGGCCCCCGGGATTGCGCCCCGGGGACCGTCGCACGAGCCGTCCCGACTGAAACGGAGAACGACCCGTGAACACCATGATTGCAGGTCACCGACCCGCCTCCCAGCCCAGCGAACTTGCCCAGGTTGAGGCCCTCTTCGAGCTCCAGACGCTGACCGGCGTGAAGACCGACCTCTGGGTTGGTGCGTCGGATGAGTCGGACGAGCGGGCCGGGCGGCTGGAGTTCCTGGCCGACGTGATTCTTGGCATCGACGACGGCGACACGATGAGGGCCGGCGAGAAGGCTAAGGCTGCCCGGGTGGCCGAGCTGCACCGGGTGGTGCTCGGCGAGCCGGTCGATGCTCCGGCGCTGCTGTTCCGGCACGCGCATGGAGACCCGGTCGTCTGGACCGAGGCCGACTTCGAGGCCTACGAGAACATCGCGCGCGCGGACGAGCTGCACACCGAGCCGGAGCTGCCGGTCTTCATCGGCAAGGCACGGGTCGGCATGGGTGCTGCCTCTGCAGCCGCCGTCCGTGAGTTGGTGGCGGAGGTGCGGGCCGCATGAGCGCCACGACCGCCACCGACCCCCCGACCACTGACGCAACGGGGCGGTTCCTGATCCGGCTTCAGGCCGTGGTCACCACCTGGTCCATCACGGGTCTGATTCTCTTCGGCGCCGCCTGGGCGCTGGGCCTTGAGGCGAGCTGGTGGCAGCGCATTCTTCTCGCGCTCCCGGTCGCCTGCCTGGCCTACCTGGACGCCCGCGGCATCGACGCCGTGATCGAGATCCGCGCCGGCCTGACCCGCGCACTCTCCGACCTCAACTGGGCGCAGATCCCGCTCGCCGTTGCCGGCGGGGCATGGCTGCTCGGCCTCATGCCTGATGCCGGCCAGCGTCTCGCAGTCGGCGCCGTCATTGCCCTGGTCGCCGCCCTGTACCACTACGCCCCGCATGCGGCGGCCCCCGCTGGAGGTACCCGATGAGCATCACCGACTTCCGTACTGCCAAGCGGGAAGACCAGGAGTCCCGGGCCCGACAGGCCCGTGAGGCCGAGGAGCTGCAGGCCCGGCTGGCTCGTGAAGAGAAGGAACAGGCCTTCAAGCAGGAGCTGGCGCGCAAGGCAGCCGAGCAGGAGGCCAAGGACCGCGAGGCCGATCGGATCCGCAAGGACCGTGAGGCCAAGGAGGCCGCGGACCTCGCGAAGAAGCAGGCCGCCCTGGCCGCCAAGGAGCGGGCGGACAAGGAGCGGCGTCGGGAGCAGGCCCGGCGGCGCAAGGAGCGGCGCGAGCGGTTCGTTGCCCGGCTCAACGCGGCGCCGAAGTGGCTGGCGGAGCACCTGGACTTGGCGGCGGCGCTCGCGGTCATGGCGTGCAGCATCGTGCCGGCGCTTATCTCCCAGGCTGCGTCGCTGAGGCCCACGGGCGTGGTCGAGGAGATGGGCTGGGTCGGCTTCCTGCTGGTGGTCCTGCTGCCGGTGATGCTGGAGTGCTCGGCCTGGGCGGCGACGGCCGGCGAGGCCAAGGCGATGAAGGAGCAGCGCTCGCCGTGGCCGTACCGGATCGCGATCTACGCGTTCGTCGGCCTGGCCGCGTGGGTCAACTACCGGCACGGTTCGCACGTCGGCGGCGAGGAGTATGGCGTCATCCTTGGTTCCGTCCTGGCCGCCTCGTCCGTGATCCCGATCATGGTGTGGCAGCTGGTCCAGCTCGGCCGGCACCGCGAGTACCGCGAGCTGATGAAGCAGGCCCGCCAGGCCCGCAAGGCCGCGGCGAACACGCGGGAGCAGCGTAAGAGCGAACTGCCCAAGGTGTGGGCAACGGCCCGTCGGCTGCGGGCCATTGCGGGACACGAGAAGCTGTCCGAGGAGGACGCCTGGCAGGCCGCGTACGGAGTCCATGAGGGCGCCGGTGAGGACGAGATGCCGGAGGATCTTCTGCGGCTGCTGTCGGCCGACATGCTCGGCCTGCGGGTGGAGGCGGAGGCTCGTCTGGCGGTCGTCCTCGGTGACCTCGCCGAAGCCCGCGCCTGGCGTCGGGAAGCGTCCGCGAAGCTGTGCGGCAGGACGTCCGAGACGGAGCCTGAAGCATCCGTGACCGCGTCCGCCCCGGGGGTCGCAATCCTCCCCACGCGGACCGCCGAGACGTCCGTGACGGGGCTTGTGGACCCGTCTGGAAAGCCCCTGTTGCGGACGGCATCTCCGCAGATCAACCCGTCCGTCCCCCCGTCCGCACGCACGTCTGAATCCGCGCCTGCGCGGACGCGCGATACCGCACTCGCGCGCACGCGTAAGGCCTCCCGGAAGGCGACTGTTCGGAAGCTTTCGGCCGGCGCGAAGAAGGCCGCCTCGGTCACCGCGAAGCGTGCCTCGGTGGACGAGAACGAGGCCATCGAGCAGTGGATCGCGGACGAGCTGAAGGCCAGCCGTGACGTGACGCCGGCGGACGTGAAGACCGAGACGATGCGCCGCCGCCAGGAGCGCAACAAGCGCGACAAGAGCGAGCCCAGCCGGACGTGGGTCTACGACCGGATCGGCAAGGCGAAGCTGCGTCGGCGGAGTGCGTGATGCCACGGGTCAACCGTCGGTACTTCGATCCGGAAGGCAAACGGTTCGGGATCCCGACCTGGCCCTGGCGGATGGGGCCGCCCCCGGAGGAGTGGGCCACGATGCGGCAGCTCAAGGCCCGCGGTCTCCGGCCGGGCGGCCAGCCGGTCGCCGGCCAGCTCGGCTGGCGGACCCGTAGCGGCGACAAGTTCGCGTACCTCTACCGCGTCGAACTGGCCTTACCGCGACGGCAGATGACGGAGGCGATGTGGGCCTCGATCCACACGGCGCTGCGGGCCCGCCGGATATGCCCGGCCTGCAAGAACGAGCGCGATTACGAGATCCCCAAGCGGTACGGCGTCTGCAACGACTGCCCCGGCGGCGCGAACGAAGCGGCCGCCGCTGCGTAAGGCGAAGACCAACCAACTGAAGAGCGCGAGACGAAACCGCCGGTCTCTACCGACCAAAGCGAAGCCCGGCACCCGTCTCGCGCCCACCCCACAGATGGAGGCGTGACCAGCATGACCGAGATCGACACCACGACGGAAATCGGCAGCGGAGCCCTTGACCGGAAGCTGCTGTGGGACGCGGCCGAGCTGCTCGTCTCCACCCAGTTCGGCTCCCAGTCGATGCTCCAGCGCAAGCTGCGCATCGGGTGGGACAAGACCGCCCAGGTCATGGACGTGATGGAGGACCTCGGGGTTGTCGGCCCGGACCAGGGCTCCAAGGCCCGTGACGTGCTGATCAGGCTGGTCGAAGACCTCGAGTCGGTCTTTGAGGCGCTGTACGGCGACGGCCCGACCGCCACGGTGACCGTGCTGCCGTCGGCCCGTCACGCCGAGGCGGCGCCGGTCGACTTCACCCAGCCGGTTGCCCCGGACGTCGCGCCGGTCGTGCCGGTGTCGGTGCCGGTCGACGAGCCCGAGCCCGAGCACGACCGCCCCGTGGAAGGCACCGTCTACACCGCCGACGAGTGGGAGCTGCGCCCCGACCCTGAGGGTGACCGTCCCTGGATCAACCCGGCGCTGCGCACCCCGGAAGGCCGCAAGGCCCGCCGCCGCTACATCGGCCGGCAGGTTCGCCGGCGGGCGCGCAAGGCCGCCGCCCGGCAGCGCACCGTCCACGGCTTCGTGCCCCGTGTCTTCCGCGGCGAGAAGCGGATGCGTGCCTGGGTCGTCGGGGTCGAGGGCGCCAAGGCCCGCGCGGACGTCAACCTCGCCCTGGCCACCGTGAAGGAGGCCGACCGCGCCGCGCGCCGCGCCGGCCGCGCCCTCATGCAGCGCGACAAGAAGCGGGCCGCGGCCCAGGCGCTGCAGCTGGAGGCCGGCAAGCAGTTGGTCGTCGCGCAGAGCGCGAAGAAGCACGCGCAGAAGGTCGTCGCCATCCGCGCCGGCGTCACCTACGGCCAGCTGGTCGTGGCCGATGCGGCGGCGTACGGATTCGCGGACGTGTGGGGCTTCCTCGGCGCCCTGGTGCTCAACCTCGTCGGTGCCTCCTGGCTGGGCCGCGATGTCGAGGCGACCGAGGAGGAGCTGGAGAAGCTGGAGCAGATCGAGGCCGGCGTTCCCCAGCAGGTCAGCGTCGGCATGACGCCGCGGATGTTCGAGCAGATGATGCGCCAGGCCCTGACCGAGGACCTGAAGGTCACCCTCTCCGCGCTGCGGGTCGACCCGCATGCGTGGGGCTTCGAGATCCACGTCTGGCTGGAGCGGATGAGCCCGGAGAAGATCTCCGCTGGGCTGGACCTGCTGGAGGCCTGCCTGCCCGGCGTGCGTACCGGCAGCATCCTGCTGCAGCAGTCCGCGCAGTCCCGCAACTACTGCGTCATTCGCGTGCCCGGCGACAATCCCTGGCAGGCCGTTCCCGAACTCCCCTACCGCAAGCCGCGGTCCATTTCCACGAAGGACATTCACAAGGCCCAGATCGGCGCTGACATGGCCGGCCGTTCCCTGGCCCTGCCGATGTGCCGCACCAACGTCAATGTCGTCGGCGCCAGCCGTTCCGGAAAGTCCACGATTCTGCGGGCCATTCTGGACGCGCTCACCGCGACCGAGGACCAGATCATCATCGGGATCGACCTGGGCAGCGCCGGATCCGGCTTCGGGGGCCTGCGCCATGCGATGCACGTTGTAGCGACTACTCCGGCCCAGGCCCGGGCTGCCCTGCAGTGGGCGCTGGACATCGGCAAGGGCCGTCCCTCTCTGTTCACCCCGCTCGGCATGGGGGAGAACTGGGTCACCTCCCGCGAGCGGCCCGGCATCACGGTCGTCGTCGACGAGTTCCCGGCCCTGGTCCGCGAGAGCCGTAAAGGCTACTACGACGAGGAGGCCAAGCGGCAGGTGTCCTGGGACCTGGACGGCATGCTCGCCGAACTGGCGATCACCTCGGCGAAGAGCGATGTCACGGAGATCATTGCCGGGCAGGGCGTCACGAAGGAGAAGGTCAAGGACAACACGTGGCTCGTCGAGCTGCCCGTCCAGGTACTCGCCGCCTGCGACAAGGACGACGTCGTCCAGATCCTCGGCGACGGCATGCTCGCCCAGGGCTGGCGCGCGGACCGGCTCGTGCCCGCCATGGGCGACCAGCTCAACGACGCCTCCGTGGCATACGTGATGGCCGGCAACGCGTACTGCGAGCCCATCCCGTACCGCGCGTGCTACGCCACCGACGACGAACTGCTGCGCCGCGGCAAGGAGCGGGCGGCAGCCGGC
Source organism: Streptomyces sp. NPDC043812 (assembly GCF_056436245.1). Taxonomy (NCBI): domain Bacteria; kingdom Bacillati; phylum Actinomycetota; class Actinomycetes; order Kitasatosporales; family Streptomycetaceae; genus Streptomyces; species Streptomyces sp. NPDC043812. The sequence goes on along the minus strand of NZ_JBWKCY010000028.1, from coordinate 48,545 downwards.
CTGGTCGACATCGACGCCGAGTCCGCGAAGTTCAGCCGCATCACGCTGAAGCAGCTGATGGACGCGAGCGCCGAGACGTTCGCGACCGGGGGAGAGGCACAGGACACCGTCCCGCAGCTGATCACCTCCATCCGGCAGGTCTTCCAGGCACTCAGCGACCCGAGCGGCCTGCAGCTGGAAGAGATCGCGGCCGGCCTCGGCCAGCTCGACCCCGACCGCTGGGACCTCGCCGCCTTCGACGGCGAGGACACCACCGAGCAGGAGGCCGCCCGCGCCGCCGCGCTCAAGACAGCGATCAAGGCCGTGCTCGCCCCCGCCGGCAAGTCCTGGACCACCGACAGCTACCGGCCGCGGCCCGGCGCGGGCACGGTCAAGGGCTACTGCCTGCGGCACCTCAAGAAGATCACCGGCGAGGACGCGGACGGCTCCTGATCGTCCGGAACAGGTGAGGAACATGCAGGTCAGGGGCCCGGAACAGCTCGGGAACGCGGGCGGAACACCTCGAGAGATCGGGAACAGTGTTCCGCCCCCGGGCCCCCGTTCCGGCAGCGTTCCCCCGCTCTGACCTGCAGGTTCCTCCCCGTTCCCGCCTGTTCCCCGCCCCAAAGATCACGGGAGTCCGTTATGACCTTCAACCCGCTGCGGCCCAACGAACCGGCCGCCGGCTACTACCGGATCACCGCCGAGCGCCGATTCATGTACCTTCAGCAGGACCCGGCCCACACCCTGCGGACCGTGTGGCAGACCCTCCCCGTCACCTGCCCGATCTGCGCCGCCGACACCGGCCTGACCCTCTTTCACGGGCGCGGCGCCCAGGACGTCGTCCAGGCCCTCTGCCCCGCCGGCCACCTCTGGCCCGAACCCCTCGTCGACCCCGGCCACTTCCGCACCTACGCCGAGCTCCACGGCTACGTCGACACGCAGCCCGAGGCGCTGTGGATCATCGACGCCGGATTCGGCGAGGAACCGCCGCCCCCGATCGACTACGCCGCCGACATCGCCGGCGCAGCCAAGTGCGTCGCCAAGTACGCCAAGCGCAAGGCCAAGACCCGGATCAGGCGCGCGGTGCGCACCCCGATCCGCAAGGCGAAGAAGAAGGCCCTCAACCTCGCCTTCGCCCCCGTCTCCGCCGTCCTGCGCGGCGCCTGGAATCTCCAGGCCGGCGGCGTGCCCGCCGACCCGCCGAAGACCGGGAAGTCGGCTGGCACCGAGGGCGGCAGGAAGCGCAAGGGCGAGCCCGAGCTGAAGATCCCCTCGGTCGCCAAGTACCGCAAGGCCTATGGCATGCCCGCCCCTGAAAAGGGCCCGGCCTGCCTGGTCTGCGAGGACAGCGGCCGCATCACCGCACCCGGCATCAGCATCGGCTGCACCGAGTGCGCCGGCCCCGCCGCCGCGGCGATGGCCGCCGCCGAGCGCAAGGCCGAACGGGCCCGGACCGGCAAGACCCCATCGCGCCGCGCCCGCCCGGGCGCCGGCGGCAAGACGACGGGAAAGAGCGACGGTCGCACCCCCGTCACCGGCCAGGGCGTCACGGTCGACGGAGACAACAACCAGCCCATCCGCGTCAACTCCCCCGCCGGCAGCGGCGGTCGACCGCTCACCGCTGACCAGGCCGCCGCCGTCCGGGACGCGGTCAGCTCGGCTGCCTCCCGCAACTCCAGCGGCGTGCACGTCGCCGGTACGAACAACGCCCCCATCACCAGCGTCACCCGTGGGGGCAGCACCCGATCGAGCTAAGGGGTAGTCGTCTGACCAGCCAGAACACATGCAACCCGAACTCAATGTATGCATACTCTTGAAATGAATACTCGAAGTCTGCATTATTGAGGTGTCGCAAGCACCCGGGGCGGCCGCCAGGTCGCCAACTCAGCTGGCCACCCCGGGCCTTCCAACCCGCACCACCCAACTAGGAGAAGCAGAAGTGACGCAGCAGAACCGCACCGCCGCCCGCGCCGGAGCCAGCGAGCTGGGCGTCAAGGTCTCCAACGGCCGCATCAACGTCACGGTCGACCCGAAGGCCACCCACGCCAAGGTCACCGTCCACACCACCGACACCGAAGGCTCGATCGCCGACGCCGTCACCAACACCACGTTCACCGAGAACGGCGCCAAGCTCCGCGTGATCGTCCCCGACGACGAGACCAACAGCGGCACGGTGTTCAACGCCGGGGGCAGCGTCGTCAGTTTCGGCGGCAACAGCATGGTCATCGGCAGCAGCAGCGGCGTGGTCATCAGCGGCGGCGACATCACCATCGGCGGCCGCAGGATCGTCTCCGGCGGCCGCGTCGTCGCCGACCAGGGCACCGTCGTCGCCGGCAGCGGCACCATCACCCTTGACGTCACCCTGCCGACCGGATCCTCCCTCTCGGTCAACACGAAGAACGCCGAGACCACCGTCCGCGGCGACCTGAAGAACCTGCGGCTCGACGCCCGCAACGGCTCCGTCCAGGCCGCCGGCGTCCAGAGCCTGGAGGCCGAGACCCACAACGGCTCCGTCCTGGTCGACCGCGTCGACACCGACATGGAGGCCAGCACCCACAACGGCTCCATCACCATCGGCGCCTACAACGGCCAGCGCGGCTCCGCCCGCACCCACAACGGCGACGTCACGATCAGCGCCACCCCGGCCTCCAGCGGCAGGCTCTCCGCCCGCGCCCACAACGGCAACATCCACGTCCGGGGCGCCGGCCACCTGGAGCTCAAGACCTCCACCCACAACGGCCGCGTCTGGTAACACCCACCGCCCCGGGGGCGGCCGCCAGGTCGCCAACACTCAGGCCGGCCGCCCCCGGGCCCCCGACCCGCAGCCCTCAGCACCACGTCACCGAAGGAGCAGCACATGGCCATCTCCGTCGAGACCCGGCAGTCGCCCAACACCGCCCGCCGCCTCACCACCCGCGCCTTACAGCGACTGCGCCAGCTCACCGACCCGGTAGCCAGCGCAACCCTCGTGGTCATGACCGGCCTGTGGCTCACCCACACGGGCCCGGCCTGGCTCATCACCGCTAACCACTGGACAGTCCTGCTCTACGCCGTCACCGTCCTCGGCGCCAAGACCGCGGCCGACGCCGTCGCCGAGTACGTCGCCGACATGGTCGACCCGGACCGCTGGGACGGCGACATCGCGCACGAACTCTCCCGCGAACTGTCCAAGCTGCGCGTCGACATCGACATGGGCGCCGACATCGACGACGTCCTGGACAGCCTCCGTGCCAGCAACCTGGTGCCCGAACTCGCCGGCACCCTGCGCGCCCTCGGTTCGGCGTACGCCGCCCGCGGCGACGCGGACGAGAAGCAGCGGCTGCTCGCCGCTGCCCTGCACCTGAACAATGCCGACCGGAACATCGGATACGGCCACGACAAGATCGCCGCGCTCGAGGGCGGCGAGTAGCTACGCCCCGGGGACGGCGGCCAGGTCGCCAAACTCAGCCCACCGTCCCCGGGCCTCCCAACCCGCTCCAACCGGAGCAGGGGGCCGGAACCATCGTCCCTCATCACCGCGAGGAGCAGCACCATGACCCCCCGATCCGACGACATCGCCCAGGCCCGCGAGGACCTGAAGAAGACCCTCGCCGAGGCCAAGGCCAAGCGAGACAAGATCTTCGCAGAGGCCGAGAAGGTCCGCGAAGCGGCGGAAGCCGAGATGTGGAAGACGGTCAAGGCCGCACTGGACGGCGCGTACCACGGCGCCCGCACCGACGCCGTCGAAGTCCTCGGCTTCACCCGCGACCACATCCTCAAGCAGACCAAGAAGTACAGCTAACGCACCCTGCCCGGGGCCGGCCGCCAGGTCGCCAACACTCAGCCGGCCGCCCCCGGACCTCCCGACCCGGACCAGTACGAGGAGTACGCCATGGGCCGCCTCAGCGACCGCCTCCGCTCCGCCGCGTACGACGCGATGACGAACCCGGACGGCTCGCCCGCCGGTGCACGCCGCGCCAGCCAGGCCGCTTCCCTGCTTGCCTCCACGGCCGCCGACCACAGCACCGCCGCCGCCACGGCCATCGCGGGACTCGGCGCCGTCGCCGTCGCCTCCGAGGGCGCGCTGTCCAACTACGTCTACCCGCCCGGCAACTACGCCTCCTTCACCGTCAACGACTGATCAGGAGAGTGGCGATGTTCCAGGCAGGCGACGAGGTACGCATTACCTCCTGCGATGACGACCCCCGCGCGGCCGGCCGCACCGGCCGGATCGTGGACGAGGTCCCGCCGGGCCCGCTCACGGGCGGCAGGTGGACGGTGAACGGGATCAGCCTCTTCATCGGGTCCGTCCTGTGCCACACCCACGAACTGCGCAAGACCGGGCGGCGATGACCGCGCTGACCCGCTGAATCTGCACCCTCCCGGGGCCGGCCGCCAGGTCGCCAACCACTCAGCCGCCCGCCCCGCGGACCTTTCCCGACCCGACCCCCTGCCAGACAGGAAGGCCTCGCCATGCCCGCCTCCGATACCGCGACCGCCCCGCGGACCTTCTGGTCCCAAGCGGCCCTCGCCGCAGCAGTCGACGCAGTCTTCGCCGAAGCGCTCGCCGAGGAACTGGCCGCCGCGCTCGCCGACGCCGCACCGGCCGGCAGGCCCGCCATCGACCTCCCGGACACCGACACCCTCATCCGGCAGGCGGGCATCGTCACCGGGCCTTGCCCGCCCGACCCGCGCAGCCCCTCCGCGACCGGCCAGTTCCTGAAGAAGGCATCGAACATCGCCGCCCGGGCCGCTTGGTGGCTGCTCAAGCACACGGCCCTCTGCGCCGGCGTCCTGCTGGTCGGGGCGCTGCGCGTCGCCTGGCACCTCGCCGTCGAGCACCGGCCGAGCCCCGACCGGGCCGTGGCGCCGGCCGACTTCCTTCAGGCCACGTCCGAGCACATCCACACCCGCGGTTGGGCCCAGTACGTCATGGAGTCGAGCCGGGGCGTGTGCGTCCTCGGTGCCCAGCGGGACCTGATCCGCTCCGGAACCGGCACGCACGCCACCGCTGCCGAGGCCAACAGCCACTTGCTCGCCGTGACCGGCTCCCGCTCGGTCCCCGGCTGGAATGACCGGCTCGCCCGCACCGAGGCCCAGGTCCACCAGGCGCTTCTCGCCGCCGCCGCCCGTGCCCGCGCCGTCCGCTGACGCCCACTCACCCCGCCCTGCTCCGGAGAGGCCACGCCATGATCACGGTCACCAGCGACAGCATTTCCTTCTTCCAGCGCCGCCTGGCCAAGCACACCGAGTCCATCACGCCTGACGCCGCACGCCTGGTCGCCCGCCGCTTCGGCGCCCTGCCCCCGACACAGCTGGTTATCGTCGGCGACCCCAACCGATGGGCCCAGCAGGCCGCCGACGCCGAGCTCGCCCTGGTGCCGGGTGTGTCCAGCCGTATGCAGGCCGCGCACCAGAGGACCGTGCGCCGCGGCCGCCGCCGCAACAGCGGCATCACCGTCCTCGGTAGTAACGGCATCGCCATCTACGTCAACCTGCGCCAGCACCGCACCGAACAAGACCTGACGACCACGGTCGTCCACGAACTCGTGCACGCGCACCAGCTCGGCAACCCCCAGGCCCGCGCCGAGCAGATTGCGTACCTGCGGCACTGCTGGGACGTCGACCAGCTGCCGCGCCGGCAGGTCAAGCAGTACGAGCGGCTCATCGACCGCCGCGAGATCGAAGCCCACAGGGCCGAATCCCTCGCCTCCAGCCTCTCCTGATCTGCCGGAAAGGAGTGACGACCATGCGCATCCGGCTCCCCTGGATGACCCGCACCGACCGCGCCCGCTGGCGCGCCGCCCGCTCCCTCGCCGACCTCGCGGGCCTGACCGCCCTCTGGCTCGACGGCGAGATCGGCTCTCACCCCGGCTGCGCCACACGCAATACCGGGCCCGACGAGGAGACCGCGCACCTGATCCCCGTCCTGGCGGCTGCCAACCGTGCCGGCTACCTGACCGACAACTACCAGCCCGGTCTCATCGAGCGCGGTCGTAACGGAGTCCTGTGGGAGCAGCGGGCCGCCGTGACCGGCTGGATCGACCAGGACAACCAGCAGTTGGTGCGCCGCATCACGACCGCCGCGCGGGACGCCGGGCTGCTGGTGTGCAGGAACCGCCGCGGCACCGACATCCCAGTAACGAAAGTCGACGGGCAGGTCTACACGAGCTTCGACACGGTCATTGCGGAGCACCTGCGCGTCCTGTGGCCGGGGCACCTCATCGACGGCGGCCTGTTCGCCAGCCTGATGAACGCCACGCAGGTCACCGTCGTCGATTCCCGGTACGGCCGGGACAACCTCCTGTGGCCCGTCCTCGCTGAGTCCATCGGGTACGTCTGGGCGGATCACTGGAGCGAGATCGGCCAGATGCGCGAGTGCGACGGCCGCAACCTGGACGACGACGTCAGCACCCTCGGCCGCGCCTACGCCCGCGAGTTCACCCACCCCTCGGCCCGCGGCACAGTCACCGTCGTCCACTACATCGCCCGCGGAGCCACCGCCCCCTACGTCGTCCTCCGCGGCCTGCACCACTCCCACATGCGCGAAGGCCGCTCCCACCTGTCGCGGGTCTCCTACATCGGCGTTCTGCACGACAACTCAGCCAACACGCTGCACGCCGCCGAAGCCCTGGCCCACCAGTTCACGGCCCAGGTGAAGCCGACCGACATCCGCTGGGACGGCACCGCCTTCCCTGCCGGCGGCCGCATCGAACCGCCCCACGCCTCGCCCCGGTTCCCCTGATCTGTCCACCCGGCCGTGTTGTCCGGTCCGCAGGCCACCAGCCCGGACGACGCGGGGGACCGGACAGCCCGGCCCTGCCCGCAACCGCTACCCGAAACGGAGCACTCCGTGACCCCGACCACCCTGACCCGCACCGAGCCCGCAGCCCCTATCGACCGCAGCGAACTGGTCCACGAGATCCGCCTGCGCACCGCCGCCGGCACCGGCAATCCCACCGCGGACGTGCCGCAGCTGCTCGCCCACATCGAAACGCTGGAGCAGCGCCTTGCCACGGCCGAGGCCGTCTTCCCCGGCATCACCCGGCTCGCCCCCGGCGAGCCGGTCGAGCTGACCATCTACCGCACCGAATACGAGCACGGCCAGCTGCCGCTCGGCCTCTACACCAACCGCGACGCCGCCCGCGCCCACGGCGAGGACCTCCGTTTCCGCGAGGGCCTGCCCACCGGCGCGATCCTCACCTGGATCCCCGACTTCAGCGACGACGAAGCGATCGAGGAACTGGCCGTGTTCGGCCCCGGCGCGGAGAACGAGAACAGCTCCACCGGCTACCTCGTCACTCCGCTCACCCTCACCGCCGTGTACGAGCCGGAGGCCGAGGAGTGATGGGCCCCCGCACCGTGTGGGAGATCGACGTCCCCATAGAGCACCGGCAGGACAAGACCCGCAAGGGCGTCCACGTCTTCACCGGTCTCGCCGAGAACGGCAGCGACGCCATCGCCGCCGCCCTGCGCGCCTGCGAGATCGCCCAGCTCCACGCCATGTCCGGCCAGCCGATCCCCGCCGGCACCAGCCGCGTCGACTGGTCCGCCCGCGGACTGCGCCCCGACTGGGAGCTCCGCTGGGACCGCGCCGAGAAGAAGCAGATCGTCCTCTAGCTACGCCCCGGGGCGGCCGCACAAGGCCTGAGAAACCACCGACCGCCCCGGGCCCCTCACCCCGCAACAGCGGAGAAGGAGAACCCCATCATGCACGCCCCGACTCTCCGACCGAAGACCACGCAGCGCACCGCCGCCGCCATCATGCGCGCCATCGCCCGCCGCAACCCCCGCCTGCACACCACCGCGGAGTCCGTCTGCGAGCGCGAGCAGTGCTTCGTCGCGTGGGCCGGCGAAGAGGCCGACTGCTGGAACTGCGGTATGCCCGCCACCCTGCGCAGCACCCGGCGCGGCTCCGCCCTCCAGCGCCTCCTGGCCGCCGTCGACGCCGCCGCCCGCCCCCGCAACTCCCGGAAGGCGGCCCTCGCATGAGCACCCTGCAGACCCTCATCGACCTCATCGGCGCCCAAGCGCTGGGCGACCACCTCATCGCCGCCGTCCAGGACCTCGTCGACCGGGAGCAGCTCACCCGCGCCGACGCCTACCAGCGCATCACCGACGCGGCCGACGCCGGCGACCCGGCCGTACTGGCCGCCACCCGCCAGACCTGGGCCCGCCGCGACGACGTGGACCCCGAAGAGGCCCCCGCCCAGCGGCTCTACGTCCTGGAGCGCACCCGCACCAGCATCTTCGTCGCCCACCTGGACATCGACACTGACCCGGAGAAGGCCGACGAGGCGGCCGTGCTCCGCCAAGCTCCCCAGCTGGGCGACGTCAACAGCGGCGACGAGCTGCACCTCGACGTACTCGAGCTGTACCAGCTGGAGGCGTGGGAGCCGTTCGAGTTCCTGCTGCCGACCGTCGGCAGCATCGCCAACGTGCGGCCCCAGGCAGCGGAAGCTATGACTACCGACCCGCCCCGCCCGGCCGCCACTGCCTGCCGCCGGTGCGCCGGCCGCCCCGTCGCTGTGCTGGAGACCGTCTCGGCCAGCAGGCACGACAACACCCGCATCGCCGACCACCTGGCCGCCGAGCTCGGCGACGGCGCCCACAGCCACGCCGACCGCAACGGCGACATTCACGTGGTCCGCCCGATCGGAGCGACGTCGTGAGCGGCCGCCTCGCCCCCTTCCCCCGGTTCACCGGAACCGAGCCCTGCCAGGCACCCGACTCCCACCCCGACTGGTGGACCAGCGACGACACCAACGACCGAGCCGCTGCTCAACTAGCCTGCCGCCGCTGCCCCCTCGCCACGCGCGAGGCCTGCCTGGCCTGGGCCCTCGACCACCCGACCGACGCCGGCGACGCCATCTGGGCCGGCACCACCCGCACCAGGCGCTCCCAGCTGCGCCGCGAATTCACCACCACCACCCCGAAGGAGCCGAAGTGAACGACGCCGACCGTGCCGCCATCGTCGATATGCTGAACAACGGCGCCACCGCCGACGACATCCGCGCGCAGCTGCCCGACGTGACCATGGGCGAGATCGCCGCCATCGCCGAGACCGAGGGACTGACCCGAGCCCACGCCAAGGCCGGAACCTCCCCGATCCCGGACGTCGACCCGCAGCTGGCGCACGCTCTGGCCGCCCTGGCCTGGGGCGAGAACAGCCACACCGCTCGCATCCGCAACCTGGCGGCCCGCACCCGCGCCAGCCTGACCGAGCTGCAGCAGCTGAAGCGCGACGCCTCCGCGATCGAGGCGGCCGAGAAGGAAGTCGCCGAGGCGACCCAGACTCTGACCAAGGCCCAGGCCAAGCTGCGGCGCCTGAAGAACGGCGGCAAGGCGACGAAGCCAGCCGCCAGCGCCAGCGGTCAGTCGCTGGACGACAAGCGCCAGCGTGACGAGATCCGGGCCTGGGCCTGGGCCCGCGCCCAGGGGATGGCCGTCTCGCAGGTCGGCTCCATCTCCAAGGACGTCATGGACGCCTGGAACAACCGGGACGGCAAGGCGGCAGTCCCCGCCCAGCGCCGGGCCGGGTAACCGATGGCCGCCTTACCCGCCGACGCGGAGGCCAGCCAGCCGCTCACCGGTACGGGGCGGATCACCCTGCTCCGTACCGGCGGCGGCGCCGGCTTCGTAGCGCACGCGCTGCTCTGCAACACCCGGCCGGACCGCTGGGCCGGCCAACAACCGGCCAGCCCGGCCCGTCCGGAGAGAAACCGATGACTCTTCTGCCCCGCACCGTCTACGTCGTGGCCTGCGACAGCTGCGGCGCCACCTACTACGTCCAGGGCCCCGACGAGGACAGCGATTACGAACTCACCCTGCCCACCCGCCAGCTGGATGCGGCCTGGGCCCGGCGCATGACCTCCGAGGGCTGGATGGCCACCATCCGGCACCTGTGCCCCGAGTGCATCACAGCCCGCGGTAACGCGTTCGTTGAACGCCTCGAGCTCGAGCGCACCAACGTCCCCCTCTTCGACCTCCCCGTCCACCGCCCCGCCCAGCGCGAAGGTACCGACCCGTCATGACGTTCGAGCAGCAGCTGCGCGACAAGCACGCCACCACCCTCCTCACCCACACCAGCCAGATCACCGACGACGCCACCGCAGCCGCCTTCCTGCGCTCGCTGCCGGTCCAGTACCCGTCGGACCGGCCCACCGTCGTCTGCCTGGGCGGCTCCACCCGCTTCTGGGACGAGCTCGCCGAGACCAACCTCCGCGAGACCGCCGCCGGCCGCAGAGTCCTCGCCCCCGGCTGCGACATGAAGAAGCCGCACCCGCTGTGGAGCGACCCGCAGCGCGCCGAGGGTTCACGCTCGCTGCGTTTCGCCGGTAAGCGCGGACTGGCCGGAAGGGCCGCGCTCTCCAACGGGCGCCGCTTCGCCCCAATTGGGAGAGCGCGCGGCGACGCACCCAAAGCGGGGTCCTTGCATTTCTCCGTCACTGCGGAGGATAGAGAAGATCGCAGGTCACGGGCTGCCCAGAGGTCGAGGGCCTCGGAATGGCCGCGAAACGGTGAGCCCCCGACTGGTTGGCGAATTCGAGGGCTCCGCCGTGACCGGGCCCGCCGCTGGCCGTTGAGGTGGCATGGATCTTGACGACCTGCTCGATGCGCCCGGCGACCGCCTTCCCCTGCTGACCGCGGGGGAGGCCCATGCCGTTCTGCGCCTCCTGTACCCAGTTGCCGAGGGCAGGGGTGAGCAGGCGGCCGCGGCCGACGCGGTGATCATGAGGCTGGCTCGGCGGCTTCCGGAACCACCAAGCGATGAATCCATCCGCCGCCTCGTCGGCAACGAATACAAAATGGGACGTCCGCTGTCGGCCCCCGGAGAGTAGTCAGTTGCTGCAAGGCCCAGGTCCTTGAGATGCGCTGCGATGAGCGGCGGCCGAGGCTGGGGGTATGAGGGCGATGTGGTCCGGCGTGATCCAGTTCGGGCTGGTCGCCATGCCGGTCCGGCTGTATGCGGCCACGGAAGAGCACCCGGTGCGACTCCACGAAATCCACACCGCGGACGGCTCCAGGGTCGAGCACCGACGCTTCTGTCGGACCGAAGGCAGGGAGATCCCGTACGAGGAAGTGGGGCGCGGCTTCGCGATGCCGGACGGCCGCATGGTGCCGCTCAGCGACGAGGACCTGGCGCATCTTCCGCTCCCGACGAAGCGCACCATCGAGGTGCTCGGCTTCGTCCCGGGGCAGGACATCGACCCCATCAGCTACGCCAAGCCGTACTGGACAGGACCGGACGGCCCGGGTGCCGACCGCCCGTACGCCCTGCTCGTCGAGGCGCTCGCCCGGACCGGGTACGTGGCCGTGGCCAAGATCGCCATCAGAAGCCGCGAGCGCCTGGCCCTGCTACGACCACGACACGGAGTACTCGTACTGCAGACCTTGCTCTGGGAGGACGAGCTGCGGGAACCAGGCGACCTTGCCCCGTCCACACCTGTCACCGACCGAGAGCTGGCACTCGCCGAGGTCCTGATCGGGGAGCTGACCGGCATCAACGTGAGCGAACTCCACGACGAGTACGCCCACGCCCTGGAGCAACTGGTTACGGCCAAGGCCAGCGGCGGCATGCCGGCCGCGCTGGCGGAGGCGTCACCGGTAGTGGACCTGATGGCCGCGCTGGAGGCCAGCGTCCAGGCCGCCCGGAAGCAACGCAGCGAAGACGATCAGCCTGCAACGTAGCCGTGAAGCCCGGCAGGCTTGCGCAGAAAATCGAACGTATGCCCCCATGGGGGAATGGGCCTCACCGACCGCCAGCGCCGCATCCTCGCCGTCATCCGCGACCACATCGCAGAGACGGGGATAGCCCCCAGCGTGCGCGAAATCGGTGCCGCCGCAGGACTCAAGAGCACCGGATCGGTCATCTACCAACTGCGGCAGCTGGAGCAAGCAGGCCTCCTCTCCCGTGACCGCTACGGAGAAAGAGCGCTCCGCCTGACGTGACACGGCCACTGGGGGCGGTTTACGTGGCGGGCGCGCTGCCGACTGCAGCGGCCGCCGTGGCGCCGGAGAAGAGGCTGGCTAGGGGAGGGGGAGGGGTGGCCCGGGTCCGGCCCGCCGTCGACCCCGCCGGAGTCGGGCCGGGCGCCGTACTCCCGCCGTCGTACATGACGGGTGCGTGAGGAGACCGCACCGCCGGCCGTGGCCGGAGGGGGGCAGCTGCTGCCGCGAGGTGGTGACCGGGCCGTGGGGCGCTCCGCTCAGCGCGGCACCGTGAGATGACCCGTTCGACGGTCGCCAGCGCCGGCGGCCCCGTACCGCCTGCAGCTGCGGTGTCCCAGGCCTCCGCCCCCGGGACACCCAGCGCCGGGCATGTCACCTGTTCCGAACTGCGGCGAGTACGAGACCCAGGGCCAGGGTGCCCAGCCCGCCCACGGCCGCCGCGGTCTCCCGCAGCGCGGGGTGCTGGTACAGGACGTAGCCGATGAAGCCAGCCGCCAGGAGCGCGGTGACGACGTAGTGGAGCAGTCGGCCCCGGTCCTGGCCGGGTTCCGGAGCGCGGGGCGGAGTCGAGGCCGGGGGAGTCGTGGTCATGGTGGTGTCCCCATGAGTCGGGCGTGCGCCATCTGCACGCGAATGATGAAGAGCGGCTGTCAGCCCTTACGTCTTGCGCAGGCAGTGCGACAGCAGTGCCCTGCTGAAATGGCTCTAGAGAGTCGATTACCTGCCGGGCCATCAGCACTGTGCGGGACAGCCCTGCTAGCCCCGCAAGGCATGGCCCGCGCTGGACATTGCCGCCTCCTCAGCCCTCATTCGAGAGCGGAGGCGGACCAGTTCGTCTCCACCCCCGGGGAGCCATGCCGCGCACGTTCCTGTATTGGTTCCGCAGTTGAATGACGGCCCGTACACCGGCACGGGGCAAGCCGCGCGACCCGGCTTCTCCACTCTCTTTTGGTCAGGGGGCCGCATGGCCCTGGGCTTCCTCAAGGATCCCTCCACCACCGGGAAGGGGCCGGACGCCCCAGCCTGGTGGCCAGTGGTGGGGTTGGGCACCCTCCGGCGTTGGTAGACGTGTCACCCGGGCGCCCCCGAACTGGGCAGTGCGGGTGAACGTCGCGCCCCAGAACCAGGCGTTACTGGTGAACGTCGCACCGTCGAACCAGGCGGTACTGGTGAACGTCACACCCTCGAACCGCGCGGTACCGGTGAACGTCGCGTCCCTGAACTGGGCGGTGAGGCTGAACGTCGCACCCACGAACTCGGCGTCGCCCGTGAAGGTCGCGCCCACGAACCAAGCGTCGTTCGTGAAGGTCGCGCCCACGAACTTGGCGTCGCCCGTGAACGTCGAGCCCCCGAACTGGGCGTAGCCCGTGAATGTTGCGTCGCTGAAGTTCGCCTCCTCGACGTGGCAGTCGTCGAAGTCCCAGTCGGTGAGCATGGCGTGGGTGAGGTCGATGCGCATGCCGTCCCAGAACCGGTCGTCGGGCGGGATGCGCTCTCGCTGCTCCGGGGGGCGGGTGTCACGGAGGTGGGCGGCGAGAATGCGCTGGGCGGTCACCCGCACCTGGAGCTCCTGGCGCCGCTGGTCGTTCGCCTTGCCCCTGATGAGCGCCCGGGCGGCCTGTCGGGCACGGGACAGCGCCGCCGGCCGCGGTTCCCTCGGCGTGGGGTCCGCGGGCGGGGTGTAGGGCATGCGCAGGTAAGCGCAGATGACGTCCACGATGGTCTGGCGGTGGTCGGGGGCGGACTGGCCGAGCCGCTCCAGTGCGTACAGGCCGCCCAGGCGGACGGGGGCCTGGGGGCTGCCGAGCTGCTCGACGGCCCTCGTGTAGAGCTCGGTGATACGCCGTTCGGTGGCGTCGTGTTCGGTTTGCTCAGTGGCCGTCTCGTGATGGTGCTGTCGGCGGAATGCCAGCAGCACCGTGACTGCGGCACCCATGCCGGCACCTGCGGCCAGCGCGGTACGTACGATGTCGATTCGCTGCCGTGTCCGTTCGCTGTCCGGCTGGATGCCGTCGGTCTGGGGCATCAGCAGGGCCGTGGTGATCCACACCGCGGCCGCCACGGCCGCGAACGCCAGCACCACCCACCACCAGCGGATCCGCGGGGCAGAGCGCCTGTACCGCTGCGGCCGCGCTCGCCGGTACAGCTGGCCGGCCACCGCAGCACAGGCCACGGAAGCGACTACGAAGACGAGCGGGACGACAGGGATGCCGACGGCCAGGGCGACCAGCCGATTCCAAGAAGCTACGGCCACGATGAGGAGACCGGCCGAGACCGCCGTCAGCACGTGTGCGGTGCATCGTTCCCACCGGACCGGACTCACGGCGCCTCCTTCCTGGCTGAGCCAGCGGGCTTCAGCCTCGGAGGACACCGTGAGCAATGTCGACGCGCAGGAACCGCCGACTCGCCGTCGCCCAACGTCCGTCACCCGAGCAGGCCACCGTGGCTACGGCCGGGCGTCGTGGGGGTCAGGATGGTGCCGGCGAAGGCACATTGCCCTGAGGGAGCGTGCTGACACCCCGCCCGAGGGCACGGTCGCGCGGTGGCATGGTCACCGTCCACGATCGGCAGAGCGGTGCGCGTGTCGTCACACGCCTGCCAAAATCGAACAGGAGTATGGTTTCGGGTATGGCCGGAACCGACTTCCCCGAGGACCTGTGCGACGCTCAGACGCGCCTGCACCAGGCGACCGCCGAGCTGGCTGCGCTGTGCCGGACGCTGCCGTGGAGTGTGGAGCCGATGGCCGGCTGGCCGGGTACTGAGCATCCGCACACCGGTGAGATCAGCGGCGGCCGCGAGGGCAGCCCCGGCTGGACCAAGGAGCAGAAGCAGGCGGTGAAGCGGCTGCGGATGGAGTGCACCGACCTGTCGATCCGCATTGCCGCCCATCCCCACTGGGATTCCGTCGAGGGCGAGAAGCGGGTGTCGGCTCGCATGGAGCTGAAGGCTGTCACCCGCTCCGTGCCCGTGGCCGACGTCGCTGCCGTCGCCTGATCCGAGCCCGCATGTCCGACCTGCCTCCAGACCTTCCCCGGCTCCGCACACTGGAGACGTGGCTGGTCATGAGCCTGGACCGCGTACGGGAGCGGATCGCGGCCGAGGAGCAGCGCGAGCGTGAACACCGACGAGGGGCCAGGGCGCGGCCGCCGGTCCCGGACTGGCTGGTCGAGATGGGCATCGGTGCGCGCCACGCCCCGCTCTATGTGCACGTCGGGGGCTGCCACATGGCCGGCAGACGAGTGCGGGAGATCTCCCGGCAGGAGGCGACACGGGCGGTCGCCGACGGGGTCGAGGCATGCTCGCACTGCCGGGCCGATACCGAGCTCGGAATGCTCGACTAGAAGGGCGCGCAGAGTCCTGCATCCACATGCCGGCCGCCTGACGAGGTGGAGGACCGTGTGAGGAATGGTAGGGATAGTTACATTCGAGTGCGTGATTCTGCAGAGATAGTTACTCCTGGATGTAACTATCCCTGCGATGCTTGTGTAATTATCGATGCATGGACCGTGGTGAGCAGCTGGCGTTGCTGGGTGGCATTGCTGCTGATCAGTGGGGGCTGGTGACATCGGCGCAGGCGAAGAGCGCCGGTGTGAACGGTGTGCAGCTGCTGCGGCTTGCCGAGGCGATGCTGGTGGAGAAGGTCGGCCGGGGTGTGTATCTGCTGACGGCCGCAGGGCAGCCCCAGCACGTGGAGATCAAGGTGGCCTGGCTGCGCCTGCAGCCGGCGGTGCCTGCGTGGGAGCGGACCCCCGGCGGCCCCGACTCCGGGGTGGTCTCCCACACATCTGCCTGCCGTCTTCACGACCTCGGCGATATCCCGTCCCCGCAGGTGGAGATCAGCGTGCCGCGGCGGCGTGTGACCACTGAGGAGTTCGTACGCCTGCGTACCGCGGAGCTCCAGCCTTCGGATGTCGTGCTGGTCGACGGACTTCCGGTCACCACCGCGCACAGGACGATTCTTGACCTCCTGCGAGTCAAGGCCGACGGCGGGCATGTCGGTGGTGTGATCGCAGAGGCCGAGCGCCGCGATCTGATCACCACAGCGACGCTCGCCGACGACGTGACTCCTTTCGCCCGGCATTACGGGATGCCCCGCGGCAGCGACGGAGCAGCCCTCATCGAGCATCTGGTGTCCCAGGCCGGCGAGAGCCTGCGGAGCCAGCAGCTCGAGCGCGCGAGCCAGGAAGGGTTCAACAATGCACTGGAACTCTTCAGGGCCACCGGCCCCCAAGGTGCACTCCTGCAGGACATCTTCCGGCGCCACCATGAGGCATCCCTCGCTCCTGTCCTCAGGCGATTGGCCGAGACCAGCCCTGCCATCGAGGCGGCCAACCGATCCGCCGCGGCCGCAGTGCAGCAGGCATTGCCGGAGCTGACTCGGTCCCTCACGCCCGCGCTGGACCGCATGCCGAAGAACATTGAGCTCCTGGCACCCGCGTTGTTGCAGGCTGCCAAGAACCTGCAACGCCTCCAGGCAGACCCCGTGTTGCTGCGGATCGTCGGAGAGCTGCAACGCCTGCAGCCCACGCCTGTCTCCCCCCACGTCGCGCCTGCCGATGCGGGTGAGCACGAGCCGGACGAGAGCAGGGAACCGGCTGACGGCGAAGACCGCGAGCCGTAGGGTCGACAGACGCGAACGGCACCAAGCGGGGGGCTTGAATGGGCAAGTACACCAGCCCGGTTCACTTCAGAACGGCTCTGACCCAGGCCGCCAAGAACACCGCCAAGGGCACCGGGATGAGTGTTGCCGACCTCATCAACGTCTTCTACTTCAACCGTCTTACCGCCCGCGTCTTCACCGCCGATCCCGACGGCTGGCTCATCAAAGGCGGCCAGGCCCTCCTGGTCCGCTACGACGGCGCCGCCCGGCTCAGCCGCGACATCGACCTGCAGTGCGCCTCTCCCGAACGGACCGCGGAGGAAGCCGCCGCCCAACTGATCGAGGCCGCAGCGCTGGACCTCGGAGACTTCCTCCGCTTCACCCCCACCAAGTTCCAGGGCCACAGTGAAGAAGGGCGGGGCGGGAAACAGCACTTCAAGGTCTACGTCGGCACCACAGCGAGCGCGGACATCAAGGTCGATCTCGTCGTCGGACGCACCCTGACCGGGACGCCCGAAACCCGCCCGCTCAAGTCAGCCGTTGCACTTGAGTGGCCCGACGACTGGCCACAGATCCGCCTCTACCCGGTCATCGACCACGTGGTGGACAAGATCTGCGCCATGTACGAACGCCACGGCGCCGACGACCAGTACGGATCGAACCGGTACCGCGATCTCGCCGATCTCCTGTTGATCACCCAGCAGGAGACGGTCGACGGGCGACACGTCCACGAAGCTCTGCACCGGGAAGCGGACCGGCGGCGCGCTCTGGGAACGACGGTACGGCTTCCCGATGCCTTCGAGTCGCCCGGTCCCGACTGGCCCGACGGCTACCCGAGCGCGGCTGCCTTGGTGCTCGGGCTCCAGGGTTGCCGCACCTTTGCGGAAGCGGCGCAGGTGGCGGAGGTCTTCCTCAACCCCCTTCTCGACGGATCCGTGAAGGGCTCCTGGGACCCACGGCACGCGGACTGGTCATGACGCCGGTGCCAGCAGAGACGCCAGGCCGGTTCGCCTAGACACGGATCTGGACTGAAGGGCACCTACCCGATGGGGGGTGCCCTTCAGCATGCGCACCGGGTTCCAGTGCCCCAACCGCATCGCGCTCACCCCGCGATGCGCAATCCCCCCAGGTCCACTCTCACCATCACCGCCGACGGCGACAGCTTCGGCCTGCGCATGACGCAGACGACCTTCTCCTGCCGCCCTTTCCGTGAGGGCGAGCGCCGGACCGATGAGTTCTACCGGCGGTAGAATCGTCGGCATGAGTAAGCCGACGAGCATCAAGACCAGCGAGGCCGTGCGCGACCGGCTGCGCGCCCTTGCCGACGAGCGCGGCACCACCATCACGGAGCTTCTGGAGGAGCTCGCCACCCGTGAGCTTACGGCTGCCGAGCGGGAGCAGCGTGCCCTCGAGGCCGCTCGCGAGCTCGGCGTCGAGTACACCGAGCAGGTCGAGCAGGCCGGCCAGGACGCCTGGGCGAAGATCCGCGCCCATCAGGGCAGCGCCGCGTGAATCTGACGGCCGTCCTGGACCACACAGCGCTGACCGCTCTCTATCGGGCGGACCCGTTCTTCACCGGCCTGTACATCGAGGCCTCGCGCGGCACCGGTCGTGTCCTGGTTCCGTCGCTGTCCGTCCTGGCTGCAGAGCGTCAGGTTGCAGGAGCGGGCAAGCACGCCGCGTCGCTGCGGTTCGCGGAGAGCGTCCCGTTCAGCACGGCGCACGCCGTCGATGCGATGGACTGGAGAAACGTGGACTGGCCGGTGGCTCACGCCGCGGCGATCGCCTGGCAGGCGGTCAAGGCGGGTGAGCCGCTCACGGTTTTGTCACTTGAGCCCGAGCTGTACGCGGGAACGGGCATCACCCCGCTGAATCCCACCTGATCGCGCAGCGTCCAGACGCCGGCGCACGTCGCAGGAACGGCGGCCGTTTCCACTGGAAGCGGCCGCCGACTGCATGCTCAGAAGCTGTGTCACATCCTCTTTCCGCTGGTCACCGTGCCATGAAGTGGGGGGTGATGCTGCTTTCGTTCGGATGGGCGTCGAGGGACGGGCATCCAAACGGCAGCAGAGGCCTCAGGCGGCTGCCGCGAGGGGGACCGAGGCTGCCTCGGGTCGGCGGTGCTTCCGGGCCAGACGGCGGGACATCAGCGTGCTGAACGCCCACCGGATGTGGGCTCCGGCATGGGACATCAGGTCGCCCGTCGCCCCGCGCGTTGCGTCGGGTCCGCATCGTCCAGCTCACCGGCGCGGCCATCAACCTCACCCGCATCGATGCCTGGCTTAGCGCGACGGCCCCGGGCGAGGACCAGAACCTCGCACTTAGCGGCCATTCGGCCCGTGACGGACGAACCGGATTGACCAACAGCGTCCACGTTCCGGGCATCGGCCACAGCTCCGCTTGAGCGCACTGCTGCTACTGGGCGAGATGGCGTTGCAGGTCGATGTGCCGGAACTGGTATACCGCCCCAACTCGACGCAGTACCCCGCGGTGTTCATGCGCATCATGCAGAAACGCGATTAGGTCCCACGGTGTGCTGCGACGTACCGCTAGGTAAGCGCGGACCATGACGAAGTACCCCCGTGCTGTGCCGCCATGCAGCCCGGAGTCGAGCCCGGCCACGAGCCCGTACGCGAGCCCGACTGCGAGCCCGGACGCGAGTCCGGACGCGAGTCCGGCCACGAGCCCAACCGCAAGTCCGACCGCAAGCCCGAACGCGAACCCGAAACCGAGCCCGACGACGAGGCAAGTGCGGCGGTCCAGGGAAAACAGTGTGACTGGCCCGGAGGCCGTAGTCAGGTCGGGATTGACAATGTCAAGCCCGGCCGAGAGCCCGTACGCGAGCCCGAACGCGAGAACGGAGTCGAGCCCGACCGCGAGCCCGACCACGAGCCCGAAACCGAGCCCGAAACCGAGACCGACCACGAGCCCGACCACGAGCCCGACCGCGAGCTTGGACAGTGACAGTCGTACCCGCATGCCCGGTACAGGATTCATTCCCCGGGCCGCGAGCCCGGCCACGAGCCCGGACGCGAGCCCGACCGCGAGCCCGACCATGACCCCGGAGGCGAGCCCTGCCACGAGCCCGAACGCGAGCCCGACCGCGAGCCCGACGACGAGGCGGCGGATAGTTCGCGGGATGGCTCTGGGGAGCTCCCACCATGCGAGGTCGGGGCTGCCTGCACACTCCTGCTGTAGGAATTGGGCGAGGAAGACGAAGGTGTGGTGGGCCTGTTCGGGTGTCCAGCGGGGTGGTCGGGACTGGTGAGGGGTGTAGGCAGTGGGGATGTACGCCCGGAAGAGGTGAGTGGCGATGGTGCCGGGATCGGGGTAGGCGGTGGTGTCGCACAGTTCGTCTGGGTGCGGTACCAGGGCGGCTCCGGGGAGTGTGCCGGGGCGGGGGTTGTAGATGGTGCGGGCCAAGAACAGGCCCAGTGGTGTGGCCAGGGCCTGCCCGACGGGGCTGGCGGTGCCCAGATGTGTGATTACGGAGTTCCACCGTTGGGCGGCGGGTGTGTGGGAGCCGCCGGCGTCGCGAAGTAGGTAGTCGGCGGCGGCCTGGGCATCGAGGGGGAGGAGCTGGATGGCGGCGGCGCCGTTGAGGCGGACGGTGGTGCCTGGGCGGGTCAGGGCCGTGCGGTAGGGGTCGGTGCGGCTGGTCAGGACCAGGGGCTGCTTGGCGGGCAGAGCGCGGTTGAGCATATCGAGCGTGGTGGTGTGCCGGGCGGGCGGCAGTTCGTCGAAGCCGTCGAACAGCGGCAGGATGAGGCCCGCCTTCAGCAGGTGCACCGCCAGATCACCGGGCCCGTTTCTGTTGCTAGCAGTGTCCGTGAGGGTGACCGAGGACGGAGCGCCGGAGGCCAGGCCGGGGTGGGTACGGCGTAACTGATCGGCCATCCATGTTTCCAAGGGCTGTTGGGCATCCCAGGAGGCCAGGGAGAACAGCATCGGTACGGGGGCGTCGGGGCTGCGGCGTGCGATGAGGTCTTGAAGCAGCCGGATCAGCAGCACGCTCTTGCCAGCCCCGGGTTCGCCCAGGATCACCAGGCGCCGGGTGGGCACCCACTCGGAGAAGACCTGCCCGATCTCCGCATTCCGACCCGCCAACCCGGCAGCGTCCGCCGGCCAGAGGGCAGGGTCGCCCGGGGGGCCGCCCGGCCAGGCACGCGCCAGGTCCGCAAGCAGTGGCCAGGGCTCGCCTAGGTCACCGTCCGCGGCCCGCCAGGCCACGGGTAGCGGATAGGGGTCGTTGACCCGGCGCACGGCCGCCTCACCGTCCCACTGGCTCTTGACCGCCACCGCCAACTGCTTTAAGACTTCGTCCAGCTCGACAGGGTCCGCCTCGGTGCGGTCGGCACGAAACGCTGCCCAGCTGAGGTAGGCCGGCGCCAGTCCGAGCAGCACGGACACGGCAGTTGCGGCCACACTGAGATCAAAATGACGAGCCAAAACAAGCGCCGCAACCGGCCCGAGCACCGACAGCAGCAGATACACCCTGCCCACACGCCCCGGCTCCCGGCCGCGCCCCCCGCGTCTCATAACAGGACATCATGGCCTACCCCGCGCAGGCCGGGAGGCTTTCGGCCGTACTTCCGGACACGGCTTCACCGGCCAACCTGCGCAGTGGACGGCCCCGCCCCTGCACAGCGCTGCGAGCTGCGAGCTGCGAGCTGCGAGATGAGGATGTGACACAGCTTCTCAGCGCGCGTTGCGCAGGTACTCGCGTCGTGCGGTGACCAGCGTCCGCCATCGGCTGCGGGTGGGCTGCTCGCCGTCCAGCCACCGCGCTGCTGAGGCGCCGCTGAGAGAGCGGTCGGCCATGAAGTGGGCGATGTCGACGTAGCACATGTAGTCGCCGCCGCGAGTGAGATCGCGCAGCCGGGAGATTGCAGCGCTGAGCTTGTCGTAGTCGTTTTGGACGGCGTGGTGGAAGCACAGGGCCAGTTCCAGCGCGGCTTGTGCGGCGGGCAGGCCGGCGTTGCTGATTTCGGTGCGGAGCAGGCGGACGGGCTCGAGGCTGCTGATTGCCCCGGCGTCTCGGACGAGGGCAGCGATCTTCGTGGTGAGGGTGGTGGCGCGGAGGTCGAGCCCCGTCAGCAGCTGTTCGGCAAGGTGGAGTTCGTCGTCGGCGGCATCGGGGTTGGTGAAGGCCAGGACGAAGGCACGCTGGGCCTGGCTGGTGGCGCGTTCGCCGGCGACATTGTGCTGTTCGGCCTCATGGCGGGCGGCTTCGTATGCGGCGGCCGCGCGTTCCATGTCGCCGTGGGGCCAGAGGATGTCGCCTGCGACGCGGTGGTGGCGGCCTTCCCAGCCGAGAGTGCGGGCGGTGTCGTACGCGGTGGGGAAGTCGCCGGCGAGGCGGGCGAGGTGGGCCAGGCCGCGCCGGGCGGCGGGGGCGAGGCGGCCGCCGCCGTCGGCGACGAGCTGCATTCCTTGCCGGGAGTCGTCGGAGCGGCCGATGTCGCGCTGGGCCTTGGCGAGGTAGTAGACGGCCATCTCGTGCAGGTCGGTGGGGAGCAGTCCGGTGTTGACGACGGTGGTGAGCCGGTCGGCGGTGACGGTGCGGTGCTCGTGCTGGCGGCGGGCGAGCGCGCTGAGCAGTTCGACCAGGGCGTCGGCCGCGGTCTGCGACCTCTCAGTGTCTGGCCGGGCGGGTGGGGCGATGGGCTCCCACACGGAGTCGCTGACGTAGCTCCATGCCGCGCTGGCGAGCCAGTCAAGGTCGAGCCGGAAGTCGCGGGCAAGGGCGAGGCCTTGGCGCAGACACCCGACCAGCAGCACCCGGTCCCGCCCGGAGCCGGCGGCCCACTGCCCGCCGAGCGCTTCGAGGGCCCGTTCGGCGGCCTGCTGCCAGTCGCGCGGGGACCAGCGGTCGTCGGCCTGGTCGTCAGCGCCTTTGACGGTGGAGCGGATGAGGCCGTGCAGGTGGTACGGCCACAGCCCGAAGGGCTGCTCTCGGACGAAAGGCCGCTCGATCAGCCGCATCGCCGGCGCCTCGTGGGTCATGCCTGCAGCCCGAGTTGCCAGGGCGAGGTCGAAGGCGTCCAGCAGCGCGACGGAGCGCAGGACGTGACGCTCATCCGGGGTGAGGTCGGACAGGGTGCGGGCGATCAGGGCCGGGAAGTCGTGGTCGAAGTCGGCCGGCTGCGGGTCGCGGCCGGTACGGCGGATTTCCAGGAACCGCATCACCGACAGGTCGAGGTAGAGCGGCAGGCCGTGGGACCGGTCGGTGATGACCTGGCGGATCTCGTCGCCGATGAGCGGCTGTCCGTCGCGGGCGAGCCGGCGGGCGAGGTAGTCGTCGCAGTCCTCGGGGGAGAAGTCGCCGATCAGCACCTGCCGCCTGCGGCCGCGGCCGGCGAGCGCGGATGTGGTGCGGGCAGCTGGGATGTCGTGCGCGACCAGGCCGGGCCAGGCGGTGGGCCCGGTGTAGTCGAGTTGGCCCTGGAGAGCGGAGTCGGCCCACTGCAGGCGGGAGCGGCCGGTGATGACGAAGAAGGCATTGGGCATGAGCCACACCACCCGCTGCAGCAGGCGCTCCATGTCCCGGTGGGTGCGGTCCCCGACGTCCTCGAAGGTGTCCAGCAGGATCACCGGCGTCACCTTCTTGTCCGCCGGGAGCTGCGCCAGCTCCCAGGCCAGCAGGTGCGGGTAGAAGGAGAGCGCCTCCAGGTCCGGCTCAGCTTCCAGCAGGTCGGCGAGCCGCGCGCATCTGGCGAGTGCCCGGACGGTCTGCCGGCGCTCGCGCAGCGCCCGAACGAGGGAGCCGGTCACCGCACCGACCGCTGTGCCGATGCTGCCCGGTAGCAGCAGTGCCTGGGCGACGTCCGCGAGCGCGGACTGCATCTGCTGCGGCATCGCCTTGCCGAACCGGCCGGCCAGGCCGCCGCGGCGCAGGTACTCCTCCAAAGGTTCGCCCGGGTGCTGCTGCTCCCAGTAACGCCGTAGCGCCAGGTCGAAAGCGGGCAGCGGCCGGCCGAGTTCAGCGAGCGCGGCCCGGATCGTCAGCACGACCTGCTCGAAGTCGGTGCCGGCGGAGCGGGCCAGGTCGATTCGTACGGGCAGGATCCGCTCACCGGACCAGGTGGGCTCCCCCCACTGGGCTGGCCGGTGCTCGGCACCGGCCAGCGCGGCCTCCAGCTTGCGGGACAGCGTCGTCTTGCCGATGCCGCCGACTCCGTGGAACACCTGCAGGTTGTCACGCGGGGCCTCGAGGTCCTCGGCGTCGAAGGCTGGGTCAGCGGTGCGCCGCAGGTGCTCGGCGAGCGCGGCAGCCACCAACTCCCACTGAAACTGGCGGTTCGTGAACGCCTCGGCCGTCGACAGGCCGCGGTCATTCGTACTGAACAACGCCCTGAGATCCCGACCTGCCACGCCCAACCCCCGAGAAACGATGATCACCTGGGCCCAACCTATGCCGGAGCGAGCCCCCTTGAGGGAAGCATCTCCTGGATGCTGTGACGTGCGCAGGAGCTCTGCCCGCCGATCGTGGCGCGTCGTGGCACTGGGCCACCGGAATCGGCCAGGGAGACAATGGCCGTTTCACATCAAGATCAACACAAAGGTGGTACTGCCGTGTCCGACACCCCCAGTCCCGACTTCTCCCGGCTGGAAGGCGGCGATGAACTGCAGGCGGCGGACGTCGTCCGGGACGTGGTGACCTGGTACAACACCCAGCTCGCCGCCGAACGCAAGGCTCCCGTAGCCGACGAAGACCGGATCGAGGAGCTCAAGCAGGCCCGGCAGGCCGCGCTAGCCGACCAAGCGCAGCTGGCGACCGCCGACCCGGAGGAGGCGGCCCGGATCGCTGCCGTCTACGCCGCGCGGCTGAAGGAACTCAACGAGTCGTAGTCCGGGGCCGTCCTCAGCACGGGGAGCGGCCAGACGGGCGGGTGCGGCCGGTCGATCCGGGCCGGCTGCACCCGCGCGGGCATCAACGGCCGTGCCAGCGCGGCGATCTCGTCCAACTCGCGGCGGTGCTGGGGCAGCGCCAGGCGCAGCGCGTGATGGAGTCGGAGGAACTGGGCGGCCTCCTGGTCGGTGTAGGGCCGCAGCCGTTCTGCGGCCAGCGCCCACGATGCGCGCCCGGCTCCGCCGGCTTCGTGGCGCAGCAGCGCCTGTCCGTCCCGCCGGATCACTGTCACGGCCGTGATCGCCGGATGCCGCTCGGCGAGCTCGACGACGTCGGCCAGCGCGCAAAGGCACTGGTCGTGCCCGGCCCGGGAGGTGAAGCGGGCGTAGCCGCCGATCTGCAGGGAGCGGGCGTAGCGCAGCGCCGTCGACAGCAGGCTGTCCGCCTCCCGGACGGCCAGGACCACCAGCTCGATGCCGTAGCGGTCGGTCGCAAGCGGCAGTGCGCTGGAGAGGAATTCGTCTGTGCTGCCCGGCGCGCCCTCGATGAGCATGTCGCCGCGCCGGGCCCGTACGTACGCCTCGGCCTCGGCGAACCATGCGCGGTAGTCGGCCCGGATCGCGGAGCCGGCAGTGCGGGGGTCCTCCTTCAGGAGTCGCAGGTAGTCCGGGTGCGACGCCTTGAAGTCGTCGCCGACCAGGTGAGTCGTCCCCGGCCTCATGGCCCGCCTGACCATCCTGGCGGCAAGCAGCTTTCCCGCTCCTGGCTGGCCCAGCACGTACACGGCTCGCGGGTCATCCCGGCCGACGATGTTGTTCAGGTAGGACGGTGCGATCAGCTCGTCGAAGACCCAGCGGTGTTCCTCGGCGGACAGTCGGTGGTAGTCCACGCCCGGCGCCGTCCGGCGCGGCTGGGCGATCCGCCGGACCGGCTCGGCGAGCGCGGCGGCGCGCTCGGCGTCCCGCTGGACCGCAAGGCGCCCGTCCTCATCGGCCAGATCGCGGTGCAGGCGCTGGTCGGTACGGGCCAGGTCACGACGGAAGACTTCCGTCTCCCGGGCGCTCCACGGCCGCCTCCACTCGTATGTCACCGCTTTCTCGGCTGCGGGCCGACGCCGCCATGTCCCGTCGATGAGCTCGTTGTCGTACAGGACGGTGCCGTCTCGCCGTACGACGGTGATGCGGTCGGCCAGTTGCTTGGCCTCGATGACCGACAGCGTCGTCAACATCTCCTTTGCGCAGGAGTCATGGTTCTCCCACGACACGTACCGCCCGCCCGCTCCACTGATCGCCTCGGTCAGGAAGCGGTCCAGGATCCCGAGCTGGCTCAGCGCCTGCGGGGTCGCGAGCGCGACCACCTCGATCCGGGAGCCGGCCTGCCGGTACGCGGCAGCGGACGTACGGAACTCGGCGGGATCGGCCAGGGCCGACTCAATCACTGCGTCGAACCGGTGAATGCGGACGTACTCCTCGACGGCAGCCTGCCAGCGGCGCGTGTCCGGCCGGACCTTGACTCCGGCCGTGCGCACATCGACGGCCAGGAGTGCGGCGTAGTGCTGGTGCGCGGCCTTGTAGAGGTCGCGACAGACCCGTACCGCGCCGCCACGGCGGGCCAGCGCCGCCTGGACGAGGTCGGCGACTTCGGTCTTCCCGGCGCCCGGCTGGCCGCCGACGATCACCACGACCGGCCGTTCCTGACGGACAGCCCCCTTCGTCCACGCCGGAAGGATCACCCGGGTCAGAACGTCGCGGCTTTCGTCGTCGGACAGCATGACCGATACGACGTTCCTATCTCTCACCGGTTCTCCTGGCGGCAACGAGCGTCTCCTTGCTGATCTGCAAGGCGTGCTGTTCGTACATGTCTTCGCGTGCTGGCCAGCCGCCAGACGATAAGACAACTATACCACACACGCATCATAATCGTGGAATGCGGCATGCCAGAAGGTGTCTGCTGTGCGGCCCGGCTGATGCGCGACGGGCGGCCTGGCGATTCGCGGGCACGCAAAAGGCCGGCGCCCAATCCGCCGAAGCGGGTGGCAAGGGCGCCGGCCAACCGAAAACACACACTCCGCGGGAAAACCCGAGAGGCGGTCTCATTAGCGAGTGTATCCGTCCGGCGCCACGTGAGGTACATGCTTCCTTGCCGACGGTGACGCAAAGGGGGTATTGTTGTCTCGCTGGCGTGTCGTGGCAGCGCGCCAGCACCGAACACACCTCACACCAGGAGCAGCCCATGCCCATCTACCTCACCCGGCGCGATACAGACCACCACGTCCAGGAGCTCGAAGCCCCCGCCGTCACCGACGCCGCCGAGCGCGCCTCCGGCGAGAGCGCGCAGCTGGCCTGGCCGGCCACCGCCGCGGCCGCGTCCGCCGAACTCGCCGAGCTCGCCCGTGACCTGGCCGACGCCGATGTCATCGTGCAGTGGCACCCCGACGGCCTCCTCCTGCCGGACCTCGCCTCGGGCCCGGGCGACACCGCCGGTATCCGCGTCCGCGCCACCGGCCGCGCCCCGCACGCCCTCTACGTCATCACCGCCGCCGCCCTGGTTCCGCTCACCCACGCCGCCGGCGCCCTCGCCTACCTGCGGCCGCTCATCGACGCCGCCGCCCGCAGCTGCGACGGATGCGGCGCCGAGCCCGGTGAGCCGTGCTTGCCGAACTGCCTGCCGGACCCCTCAACCACCTGACGCCCACCCTGGGCGGGGCGCCCTCGCCGGCGCCCCGCCCGCACCGTGATGGAGAAACGAAGAAGATGATCCGCGCCGGACGCCTCAAGTACGCACAGACCATGGCCGACCTGGCCGCCCAACTGGGCATGCCGCTCGGCACCTTCCGCAACAAGAAGCCCCACACTCAGGAGGGGCACCCCGCCCCGATCAGCTCGCCAACCTCGAGGGCGCTGCTGTGGGACAGCGAGCAGACCGCAGCCTTCCACGCCGGCCAGCCCGTCCCGGCCCTGCCGGAGGTCGACGACGAGGAGGACCTGCTGGACCGCCACGAGGCCGCCGCCGAGCTCGGCGTCTCGCCGGCCAGCTGGAACAAGTACAAGAGCGACCCCAAGCTGGCCGAGCACGTCGTCCTCGTCCCCGAAGAGGACGGTACGGAGCACTGGCCGCGCCGCGTGGTGCGCGAGTACAAGGCCGACCGGCCCGGCCGCGGCGCCGGCGGCGGCCGCCGCACCGGCAGCGGCGACATGATTCCGCGCGATGAAGTCCTGCCCCGGATCGCCGAACTCCTCGACGACAACCCGGCCATCACGCTCACCGAGGTCGCCGACACCCTGGGCATTGCGAAGTTCCCCACCGCCCAGGCCGGCCTCGCGCAGCTCCGCGGCCGGCGCATCGCCGACCTGGTCGGGGCCACCCCCGAGATCACCCCGCTCGAGGCCGCCGAGCGCCTCGGTTACCCCACTGTCACCCACCGCGGCGCCGCGACGATCGCCGAGGCTGAACTGCGCATCCGCCGCGCCCGCCCGTACCTGCAGCAGGTGGCCGACGCCCTGGCCGAGGCCGACGTCGCCGAGCCGGTCCAGGTGGAGGTGCGCCAACTCGCCGACGAGCACTTGGTGGCCGCCGTCCCGCTCACCGTCGGCCAGAGTTCGCCGGCGTTGGTGTGGGACGAGCGGTACGGATGGCGCACCGCGACCAGCCGGCGCCACCCCATCGGCAAGGACGCCGGCACCGCTCCCGAAGGCGAGGGCATCCGCTACCTCGGCAGCAGCATCCGGCCGGAGCCGACCGAGCTGCTTGAGGCGCTCGCCGACGGCCGCAAGGGCTCCAAGCGCCCCAAGGCCTGAAGAGGAGTCAGCCGGCCTGCAGGTAGCTCGCCGCGGGGCCCACGGTGCCGGAGCCGAAGCGGGCGTTGAGCGCGTCGATGGCCTGCTCGGCGCGCAGCCGGTGCTCCCGGTCGGTGTCGAAGGAGAGCTGCTCGCTGGCCGCGGCCGCGTCCACGAGCTGCTCGCAGCGCAGGGCGACCGCCCGTACCCGGGCCCGCTGCAGCCCCAGGGCCCGATACATGTCGTACGCCACGTCACGCAGATCGTCGGTGCGCGCGGACGGCCCGCCGGGCAGCTGGCGGGCGGTGGATCTGGGTGCGGTCGGCGAAGGTCACGGTCATGGTCACCGCCTTCGCCGCCTGCCGGCGCGTGCGCAGCCGCTCGCCGAGCTCGACCGCCAGCGACAGCAGCGCGGAGCGCACCAGCTCCGGAGCCAGGGTGTCGGTAGGGAAGCGGCGCTGCGCGGCCGCGCTGTGCGGCAGCTCGGCCGGCACCACCCTGCGGCGGTCAACTCCGCGGGCGCGTTCGCGCAGCAGCCGGCCCGTCTTCCCGCCCAGCACCCGCTGCACCGTCGCCTCCGGCAGCCTCGCCAGCAGCCCGATCGTGTGCACCCCGTACGTCGTCAGCGTCCGCTCCTGAGCGCTGCCGATGCCATGGAGCTCACCGACCGGCCGCGGGTGAAGGAACGCGGCCACCGCCTCCGAACTGGAGCCGACCGCACGCACGCCGCCCCGCCCCGGCTCCCGGGATGCCATCGCCGCGACCGTCCAGTTCGGGCCCACCCCGATCGCCACGGGCAGGCCGTACAGCGCCAGTGCCCGCGCGCGGATCATCCGGGCCAGTTCCGCCGGATCGCGACCGAAGAACCGCACGCTGCCGGAGACGTCCGCCACGGCAGCGGACGGCGGCAAGGCCTGCACCACTGGCGTCACATCCGCCACCAGGCCGAGCAGCAGGCGGTACAGCTCGGGATCGACATCCTGCGGGCAGCGCAGATGGAGGATCGGCGAACCGGCCCCCACGGCCTGGTCGTACTGCTCGTCCACGGCGACACCTCCCACCCTCACCGTACTCGAACAAGAATCGAACGCGCATCGTCCGGTCAGAGCAGTTGCCGGTCCGGCTGCGACCTGTGACTTAGCGCTTTGGATGGCCGGTTGGCGATCAAATTGGCCGGGGTCAGCGCCGGAGTTGGCCGCAGGGTAGCGATTGCGCTACTTTCAGTGATGTTTTCGTAGAAGTGCGGCGGGAGTGCCCGACAGGCGTGTGTGTGGGCATGGTTCCCGTCCTTGCTCAGCCCAGCCCTTGGTGCGGGACCGTTGCCCACACTGGCTCTCTCGGCGATCTCGCGGTCGTGTGCGCGGGTGCCGGACACGGCTGGAGATTTGGACACTGGGGCGGGGCCCGACGGTGGGTTGCCGTGTGGAAGTCGGCTCACGGGGCGGTCGTGAGCCCGGTACGAGATTTCGCCGCCTTCGAGTGGCCAGCTTCGCGGCCCGCCCGGCTGGCGGGCGGGGTAGTGGCACCGCCAGGGTAGGGACGAGTGCATGCGCTTTTTAGTCGGCCAGGCCTGTGGCCTCCAGGGAGTCAAGGTTCTTCCGGACAACGATGGTGTCTGGGTGCTCCGGGCCCAGCACCTTTTCGTACACAGGTACCAGTTGGGCGAGTTCGTCGCGTGCTGCACCCGGATTCCCGGCATGCCTATTCGCTCGGGCGAGGCTCGCTCGGGTGTAGAGGGTGTGAGGGTGCTCCGGGCCCAGCACTTGCTGGCGCAGGGGCAGCAACTGGGCGAATTGGTCCCTGGCGGCATCCCAATCCCCAGCTTCTCCCGTCCAGCCGGCGAGGTTTGACCGGGCGGTGAGCGTGTCAGGGTGCTCCGGCCCCAGTATCTCCTCGTACACAGGCAGCAACTCGGAGAACTTCGCGCGGGCGGTGACTGGATCGTCTGCCTCCCCCGTTGCATTTCCGAGGTTGGCCCTGTGGTTCAGAGTGGCAGGATCCTTAGAAGCCGTATCTCAACCGAACGTGATCACTTGATTTCCGCTGGTCAGGCATGGTCTAGCTCGGAATGAGGGAGGCATGCGACGTCTTGTTTCGGCTCCGTGATCGAGGGGTGCACGATGGCGTCGGTGTTGGGAATGCTGGGGGAGCGGGAGACAGCGGCCCGGGTGCGGGTGGAAGGACTGCGCGAGGAAGTCGCGCGGCTGTCCGAGGTACTGGAGGCTGCGGAGATCGAGCTGGACCGGCGGGTGATCGCGCGGGAGGAACTGGTCGAGGCCCTGGCGGCCACGGCTGCCGAGACCACCGCTGTGACCAAGGCGGAGACGGAAGCCGTGTCCTCACCTGCGCCGGTGCCGGGCTCGATCGTGCCGCCTTGGCGCGAAGGACTGCCGGTGACGGTGCTGGCGCCGGACTATCAGCGGATCCTGGGTGTGCTCGAGGAGCGGCAGTCGGCGGGCCAAGGACCGGTGAAGGCCAAGGAGATCGCGGTGGTGCTGGGCCTTCAGCCGACGTCGGCGAAGGTCGAGGGGGTGCGCTCGAAGGCCAGGCGCCTGGCGGAGCGAGGGTGGCTCGTGCAGGAGACGTCGGGGATGTTCAGCGCGGGCCGGCGGCCCGCGGCCGTGCCAGGCGCCGTCCCATCCGCGTGACCATCGACCATCGGATCATCGCCTCGCTGCTGGCCGGCAACGTCTCGTAGTCCCGGGCCAGCCGGCGTGAATGCATCAGCCATGCGAACGTGCGCTCTATTACCCAGCGCCTCGGCAGCACCACGAACCCCTCCATGTCGTCGGTTCGCTTGACGACCTGAAGGGTAAGCGCGAGTTTCGCCCGTGCCCAGTCGACGATGCCGCCGGTGTAACCGCCGTCGGCCCAGACCAGGCAGATGTCACGGTGCAGGCGCCGCAGCCGTATCAGCAGGCCCATCGCGGCATCCCGGTCCCCGACGTTCGCGGCGGTCACCGCGACGACCAGCAGCAGACCGAGACAGTCCGTCACGATGTGCCGCTTGCGGCCACCCACCTTCTTCCCGCCGTCCCAGCCGCGCGAGACGGACGGCACCGAGGCGGCGGCCTTCACCGACTGCGCGTCGATGATCCCCGCCGTCGGCTCCGCCTCACGGCCCTCGCGCTCACGCACCCGTCCGCGCAACCGGTCGTGGAACTCGGTGAGCAGCCCGTGCTCGCGCCAGCGGCGGAAGAAGGCGTAGACGCGGCCCCAGTCGGGGAAGTCCGCGGGCATCGCCCGCCAGGAGATCCCGCCCGCGACCAGGTAGCGGATCGCGTCCAGCAGCTGGCGGTGGCAGTAGCCCTCGGGCTGTCCGCCTCTGCCCTGGAGCCAGGCCGGCACCGGCAGCAAAGGCCGGATG
Organism: Streptomyces sp. NPDC043812; assembly: GCF_056436245.1. NCBI lineage: Bacteria > Bacillati > Actinomycetota > Actinomycetes > Kitasatosporales > Streptomycetaceae > Streptomyces > Streptomyces sp. NPDC043812. Next base: position 17,037 of record NZ_JBWKCY010000028.1, on the reverse strand, counting down.
GCCGCCCACTCCGCATCCGTCATGTCCGACGGATACCGGCGCACCCGATCGGGATGATCGGCCGCGTTGCCGTACACGTGCGCGAGGCAATCACACGATGGAGCAGCCGAGTTGAACTGAACGGGCTCGGACGCGTACAACAAGGACACTAGGGCCTCCCGGCACCACTCGGTTAGATTCGCATCCCCGAGCTACCGAGAGGCCCTGCCTTCATGCGCGTACAGCGGGAAGATCACCCCGGCGGGAAACCTGTTCGAACCGCACGTTCCATGATTGGTTGAGATGCGGCATCTAGCGGCAGCGCAAGCCGTTGACCTGCGTCAATGTTGTCGCTGACGGGCTTTGGAAGGCCGCAAAGTCACCGGCAACGCCATGCGGGAGTTGGACGAGACGGGGACCGTGACGCGAGACCGGAACAACAGGACCTCCTGGCACTCCAGTGGTCGCAAACCCGAGCTAGGGGCCCCGTACTCACCACCCGGCCGAGATCGCCCGGCCAAGGACCGTGTTCGATCAGAACCAGCCTCACGATCGGTAGAGGGTTGTTACTCTGCGTTACGAATGGCGCTGTGTTGGCTCGTAGCCCCAGCTGATCGGGAGTGCCGGCGACGCAACCCGATGTCAGCCCGACATGACCTCGGGGTACCGGCTTGGGCTCACCAGGTCTTCGCAGCGGCGAGCAGATGCTCACGGACGAGCGTGACGTGAGGATTGATGGAACTGCCTGGGCGTTGGACGAGGTAGGCAGTGTTGATCGGGGGGTCCTCCGGCTGGTGCAGTAGCCGGAGGGCGCCGGAGGCGAGTTCGGTCCGGCAGAGGTAGCTGGGCACGACGCTCCAGCCGGCGCCGGCCGTGAGGGCGGTGAGGACGCTGCGCAGGTCGGGGATGGTGATCGCGGCCTGGACGCGCAGGCGGCGGTCGAAGACGTGGCGCCAGTAGCGGCGGGCGATGGGCAGGTCCTCGGCGTAGGCGATCATGGGCAGGCTTTCCAGGGCAGTAGGCAGTTCCTGTCCCATGAGCTGTTCGGCCCAGACGGGGGCAGCAACCAGGACGAACTCCTCGTCGGCGAGGAGTTCGGCCTGCAGCGTCCGGCCCCGGGGCCGGCGGGTGGCGACGACGAGGTCGTGGCGTCCGGCCCGCATTTCCTCGAGCAGCGGTTCGGTCAGTCCGATGGCCACCCGCAGCCGGACGCCCTGCGCGACCAGCGGAGCCAGCGTCTGAAGGCCGAGGGTACTCATGAACTCTGCGGGCCCGGCCAGGTGCACCGGTCCCGCGGTGCTGCTCGGCTCCTCGCCGGTGATGTCGGCCAACTGATCCAGGGGGCCTGACAGTCGCGTGGCAAGTTCGTCCGCGTGGGGCAGCGAGGTGACACCGTGCGCCCGGCGTTCGAACAGTTCACGGCCCAGACGGTTCTCCAGCGCCCGGATCTGCGTGGTCACGGTGGACTGCGACAGCCCCAGCCGCCGTGCAGCGGCGGTGAAGGACCCCAGGCGGTGCACGGCAAGGAAGGTGCGCAACAGGTTCAGGTCCAGCGGACCCAATCCATGAGTGTCCTGATCGCTCACGGCGTCGAGCCTACGAGGTACGCACGGCAGCCACCTGCCATTCGTCCCCGTGCAGGGCATCGGTTCGTCGATACCTGGTATCGATGCCTTCATTGGCGCGATTTCTTCGGCGGCTTTAGTTTCGAACGTAGGAGCGCTGACGTTCTGAAGTCGAAACGTCAAAGCGTGAACCCCCAGCTCTCGGAGACCACCACACCATGTCGAAGATCCTTTTTGTGATGACCGGCGCCGACCACTGGACGCTGGCGGACGGCACCAAGCGCCCGACCGGCTTCTGGGCCGAGGAGGCCGTGGCCCCGTACCAGGCGTTCACGGCCGCCGGCCACGAGATCGTCGTCGCCACACCCGGCGGCGTCGTACCGCCTCTGGACCAGGGCAGCCTGGCGCCGCAGTTCAACGGCGGAGAGGTGGGGGCGAAGAAGGTGGCGGACGCCCTCGCCTCGATCGACGAGATTCAGCACCCCATCAGGCTGGAGGACGTCGACCTCGCCGACTACGCCGTCGTCTTCTACCCCGGTGGCCACGGCCCGATGGAGGACCTGGCCGTCGACGCCACCTCCGGCAGGCTCCTCATCGATGCCCTCGCCTCGGGCAAGCCGCTCGGCGTGGTCTGCCACGCACCGGCCGCCCTGCTCGCCGCCACCACGGCCGACGGCGGCAACGCCTTCGCCGGCTATCGGCTCACCGGTTTCAGCAACGCCGAGGAGACCCAGACGGGCCTTGCGGCCAATGCCAAGTGGCTGCTCCAGGACCGTCTGGTCGAGATCGGCGCGGACTACCAGGAGGGCGAGCCGTGGGCCCCGAACGTGGTCGTCGACCGCAACCTGATCACCGGCCAGAACCCCGCCTCCGCCGGACCCGCCGCAGCCGAAATCCTCAAGAAGCTGGCCTGAACCTCGCATATCCGCTTGCGCCTGGGAGGGGCACCAGACGCTGCTTTCGCCAGCCGGCCCCGTACGGGCGCAGTGAGGCACGCGGACGACATCGGCACCTATGACAACGGCGACTGAGGCGGCCGACTCCTCACAAGCCGTCTCACTCTTGGCAGGTCGTGGCCATGAAAAAAGGCTCGTGATCCGGGCAGCCGCCACAGCCCTGCCTCACCGCCGGAGGCACACAGATGAGCAAGATCCTCGCCGTAGTCACCAACCAGTCGACCTACGGAACGAACCCCCACCGGACCGGGCTGTGGATCGCAGAGCTGGTTCACTTCTACGACCGAGTCCGCCAGGCTGGATTCGAGGTCGACATCGTCAGTCCGGAAGGGGGACAGGTACCGCTGGATCCGCGAAGCGTCAGATTGGCCGACAAAGAGGTTCGCAAGTACATGAACGATCGCGCGTTCATGTCGAGCCTGGACCACACCAGGAAGGCGGCCGACGTCGACCCGGCCGAGTATGCAGCGATCTTCTACACGGGCGGGCATGGCGTCATGTGGGACTTCCCCGGCAGTGCCGCGCTTCAGCAGGTCGCGCGGGATATCTATGAGAACGGCGGCGTGGTCTCCTCGGTCTGCCATGGTGCCTGCGGACTGCTGAACATCACGCTCTCCGACGGCTCCCTGCTCGTCGAGGGCCGCACGGTCACCGGGTTCTCCACCGCGGAGGAGCGAGTCGCCATGGTGAAGAGCCGGGTGCCGTTCCTGGTGGAGGACGAGTTCCGCAAGCGGGGCGCGAACTATGTCAAGGCCACCATCCCGATGACCCCCTTCGCCACCGCTGACGGCAGGCTCGTGACGGGACAGAACCCCGTTTCCACCAAGGTCGTCACGGCAAAGATCATCGAGACGCTGCGCCAACTTTGACCTTGATCCGCATCGGCCGGACCGGTCCTGCTCGTGAAGTGTCTCGGGGCGTTTGACGGTTCTGCTCGCGTCTTGTCGGTGACAGGTGGCTTGTTCTTCGAGCTCAGGGCTGTCCGGGTCCTGGGCTCGTCAGTTTCCAGTGCGCGGGCTGGACAGGCAGGCTCGGGCGGAGTTTCTGCGGCGGCCCCGGACCAGCGTGAGCCTGCCGGGCGTGCCCTCTCACTCGCATTTTCACAACGTCGGACCGGCGTATGTGCCGTCCGTCAGGCGGCGCACTCGGAGGAATGTCTTGAAAGCAGTTTCGATCAAGGAACCCGGTGGGCCGGAAGTCCTGCAGTGGATCGATGTGGAGGACCCCGTCCCCGCGAGGGGTGAAGTGGTCATCGACGTCGTTGCCAGCGCCGTCAATCGGGCCGATGTGGCACAGCGGCTGGGGCTGTACCCGGTTCCGGAGGGAGCGTCACCTTACCCGGGCCTGGAGGTCTCCGGACGGATCAGCGCTCTCGGCGAGGGTGTGACGCGTTGGCAGCCCGGCGACGAGGTGTGCGCACTGCTGACCGGAGGCGGATACGCGCAGAAGGTCGCTGTCCCTGAAGGGCAGCTGCTCACGGTGCCCAAGGGCGTCAGCCTGGTCCAGGCGGCAGCGTTGCCGGAAGCCACCGCAACGGTGTGGTCCAACGTCTTCATGACCGGTGGGCTGAAGCCAGGCGAGACCTTCCTCATGCACGGCGGAGCCGGCGGCATCGGCACGACAGCCATTCAGATCGCCAAGGCCCACGGTGCCCGCGTCGTCACCACCGTCGGCGGGCCCGAGCAGGCTGCCAGGGTCCGAGAACTCGGCGCCGACCTCGCGATCAACTACCGCACCGAGGACTTCGCCGAGCACGGCCCCTACGACGTGATCCTCGACGTCATCGGCGGCGACTACCTTCCGCGCAACATCCACTCCCTGGCCCTCGACGGGCGCTTGGTCGTCATCGGGCTGCAGAACGGCCTGACGGCCGAACTCAACCTCGTCGAACTCCTCGCCAGGCGTGCATCCGTGCACGGCACCACCCTGCGCTCCCGCCAAGCTGGACAGAGGGCAGCCATCGTGGCCGAAGTCCAGGAACATGTATGGCCATTGATCGAGAACGGAACGGTGCAGGTCGTCATCGACCGGACCCTGCCCATGGACCAAACCGCAGAAGCCCATCGCATCCTGGACGCCCACCACATCGGCAAAATCGTCCTACTCAACCCCGACGCGGCATGACTCCAAGAGTCGGCCGACCGACCCCGAACCGGTGCACGAGGCGATCGCACCGCGCCAAGCGGGAGGTTTGGACGGAGCGGGGACCGGCACACGGGACTGGAACAACAGGGACTCCACTCGAGTGGCGGCGCGACCCCGAGCTTCCCAGGAGGCTCTGTTCTCGTGCCAGCCACCCGGCCGAGATCACCCGACCTGGGCCGTTGTTCGATCCCAATTGTCCTGATGACCGATAGAGATACGGCTTCTTAGGGCCGAGCACGTTCTTGATGACGGGAAGTAGCTCAGCAAACTGGTCCCTGGCGGCGGCCCAATCCCCAGCCCTGCCTGTCGAACTAGCGAGGTTTGACCGGACTGACAACGTTTCTGGGGCTTCCGCCCCGGATACAGACGTACGCAGAGGAAGCAGCTCAGCAAACTGGTCTCTGGCGGCAGCCCAGTCCCCAGCCTCCCCCGTCCAGGTGGCGAGGTCGGATCGGACTGTCAAGGTCTCAGGATCCTTAGGGCCGAGCACGTTCTTGATGACGGGAAGCAGTGCAGCAAACTGGTCCCTGGCGGCGGCCCAATACCCAGCCTTCCCCGTCACCTCCGCGAAGATGGCTCGGTTGTGGAGGGTGTCGGGGTGTTCCCGGCCCAGCACCTGCTCGTAAAGGGGTACGAGCTATCACCACACCCGGGGCAGCAACCCGATCTCGCTGACCGTTCCGGAGATCCGCCACCTGTTCACCGCCGTCTTCAACCCACCAGTCGTGTCCCCAGCCAGACTGCTGCACTGGTCGAACTGGCGCAGACGCCACCAGGCAACAGCCCGGTGCAGCCACTACCGACGACGCTCAGCCCACGAAGCCAGCGGATAGATCACGAAACCGCACTGGAGTACTAAGCGGCAGCCAGGCGGGCGATCATGGCGCGGGCCTGGGTTGTGCCGAGTCGGCGGCCGTGCAGACGCCGTGCGGATCAGGCCAGAGCAGCTGCCGTGAGCTGGCGCATGAGCTCAGCGGCGGACTGAGCGCGTACCTGGCCGGACGGGCCAACTACGGCGCTCAGTCGCAGTGATCCCTTTTCCGGTAACGGAGCACGGGCGGCTGTACGCCGGGCTGTGCCCGAGGGCACGACCACGTTTGGCAGGCGGTCCGCGCGCCGCAGACTGAAGAGCCTCAGTCACACGAACCCGCTGGATAGATCACGAAACCGCACCGGAGTAATAGCCGTACCGTCTCAGCTGCGATACCAGACTCCGGCGGTGCAGGCCCGTGAGATGCACGGCGCGGAGCCCTGTGATGTTCTGGGAGAGTCCGAGGGTCCAGCTCGGGGTGGGCCGACCGCACTTACGGAGCCACCGGACATGACACGGAATGCCTGCCTAACAATCGCCCTCGCCGCGGCTCTGGTGGTGCCTTCCGGGCTATCCGTGAGCCTGCCGCCCATACCTGCCGCCGCAGCCACTACGTGCCCGGTTCACTTCCTGGGCCTGCACGGCCTGAATGAGGAGAGCGATTTGCGGTCTCCGCCCATCAACGCGACCTGGAAGACGTTCGAGTCCGTGGTCGCCGCGAAGGCGGCCCGACCAATTCGGAACCTCATCTTCTTCCCCAAGGTGACGACGCAGGAATTCCTGGACAAGACCTCCAAGAGCCGGACCGGGGTTGAGCCAGATGTGAACGCAGGCGTCTCGGCCGTCCAGCACGCCATGGACCGGGCTGTCAGACAGTGCCCGTCCACGAAGTTCGTGCTCGCTGGCTACTCCTTGGGTGCATGGGTCGTCGACAAATTCCTGCTCACCGACTCTCGCCGTCGTCCCCTGGTGCTCGCGGCCCAGTTGTATGGTGACCCGCAGTGGAACGATCCCGGAAAGGGGCAGGGGCTGGCCGTCATCCTCGGCCGCGGCCTGCGTACCCCCTACCCTCCATTCGCCGACCGGGTGCAGAGCCTGTGCAATTACCGCGATCCGGTCTGCGGGACGGGTTACCGAGCCGGGACACTGGACCTCACGCTGCGAGCGGTGGATCTGAAAAACGTGAAGTGCCCCGGCTCCGCCCACTGTTATTCCGGTCGGTCCACCACGCAGGGTGGGCAGTTCCTGGCCTCCACAGTCAACGTTGACTGGAGCAACCGCACTTACCGTTTGACCTGCGACGACATCGTAAGCAAGGCGGCGCCAGTCACGGTACGCAACGGCCGAGGGACCGCGCGAGGAAGCGGTATCGGGAACTATGATCACTGGCAGGTCCAGATTCAGCGGATCACCCGGGGCACAGTGCCGCGCCTCGGTGATGTGACCGCCGTGCTGTTCTCCTGCAGCCCGCAGCCGAGCAACTTCAGGCTCCAGGAGTTGCGTGTCTACCGCACGACTGACGGCCGGGAGATCGGCCGCACACCGACATTCCAGGTCGCCGAACTTTCCCCGCAGTACCAACCGGACACTGTGAGGTTCCGCGGCGGACGCCTCCTGGCAGACGTCAAGTTCTACGGGCCGGGCGACAGCCATGCCACCGGCCCGTCAATACTCCGCCACGTCACCTGGCGCTGGGATGGCAGCCGGTTCGTCAAGCAGTCCGAGATCGACGTCAAGAAGCCCAACCGGACTGATCTGAGCACACAACGCGTCACCGTCGACGGAATTGGCCCCCTGCAGATCGGCATGACCCGCACTGAAGCCGAACGGTCGATCGGAGCCCGCATCCCTGAAGGGCCAGGCGGCCCGGACTGTAAGGACCTGTCCATCGAAGGGGGTCCGGAGGGCCTGCTGCTGCGTTTCAGCAACGACGACCGACTCGTCGCGATCTCTGTCCTCTCACCCGCGTCAATCTCGACCGCATCGGGAATCCATCGGGGCAGCACACGAGACGAGGTACTGGCGACATACGCCGGGGAAATCAAGGAGCCAAACACGGACGAACTCGTCTTCACCCCGAGCGGAGCACAGTTCCAAGGCAAGGTCATCACCTTCGCCTTGGACGACAACGGCGACGTAGACCGCTTCATAGCTGGGGAAGAGGAGTTCGCTGTTCCCCTGCCCTGCGGTAGCGATTGACGCCGATCTGATTGCGGTACCACAGGTGACGTCGTCAGCAGGAACAGCTACGTCGCAACAGCTTGCGCGCTCCCGAGGCTTGCCCAGCACCCTGACCAGCAGCAACGCCATCGGGTACATGTACCGGTATGGGACGCCTCCACTGGCCCGCCATCGTCGACCGCGCCCGGGCAATCGTGACCGCGTACGGGGAACTGGGCTGCACGCTGCGCCAGGTCCACTACCGCCTCGTCGCCGAAGGACTCATCCCCAACACACCACCCACCTACCGGCGCCTGTCCTCCCAACTCGCCCAGACCCGCCGCGACGGCCACTTCCCCGAGCTGATCGATACCCTGCGCGAAGTCCACGTCCCTGCGGCCTGGCCGACGCCCCCGCGTTCCTCGCCGACGTCCCCGGATGGTTCGCCCTGGACCGCACCGCCGGCCAGAGAACCGCGCTGTACGTCGCAGCCGAGAAGGACACGCTGCGCCGCATGTTCACTGACTGGCTCGCCGACCTCGGCATCCCCGTCCTGGTCGTACGCGGCTTCGGCTCCCAGTCGTACGTGGACGTCGTGCGGGCCCGTACCGCCCGCGATCCGCGCCCCGCCGTGCTGCTCTACGTCGGAGACTTCGACTGCTCCGGCGCCGACATCGAACGCGACTGGGTCGCCCGCACCAGCTGCTGGTCGAAGGTCGAGCGCATCGTCCTCACCTACGAACAGACGCAGGCCTACGAACTTCCCGCGGCCGCGGGCAAACGGGACGACCCCCGCTGGCCGGCCTTTGCGCGACGGTACGGCTTCGACGTCGACCGGCCCGTCCAGTGGGAGGTCGAAGCCCTCGAACCGGCCGAGCTCCAGCGCCTGGTCCTCGAAGCGGTGGAGTCCCATATCGACCGCTCCCAGCTCGCCCGGCAGCTCGCTGAAGAGCAGCGCCAGCGTCGGCAGCTGGCCGACTTCCTGCGCCATTTCGACGGCTCGGGCGGTCCGTGAGGTCTGGGCAAGCCTGCCGGCGTGCCGCCGGAAGAGGGTTGCACCCACAGTTGTCTGCACAGTTGTCTGCACAGGCGGACCCAAAGTTGCGCCGGAGGTACTACCGGAGGTGTGAACCCCCCTTTCGTGATCTTGGGCGTATTGCCTGGTCAGACCCCCTGGGCAAGCCCATTTCCTACGCCGACACCTCTTTCTCCGCGATAGTCGGAGGAAGAGGCTTTCTGCTCTGACGGTCCGGCGCGGCCTGCTCGCTCTGTCGTCCCTCCTCTTGTCCCTCCTCGGCTCCCGCATCACGTCGGCGCCTCGTCCGCCGGCCCCCGCCTTCCTGCCCCGGCTCCGCTCGTCCGCCGCGCCAGGCTCGCCAACGCGCGGCGAGCCAAGCGGCAAAACGGGCACGCTCGTAGCACTCTCCTGCCACACTGAATGCGCCCCGCCGCCTCCCCCGTCGGCGGGGTTCTTGCGTATCTGGCCGCCGCTCATCCCGCGCTGCTGGCAGAACGCGAAACGGCCCCGCCGGTGGGCGGGGCCGTTTCGTCGGGCCGACTCAGTGTGCGTCCCAGTCGATGCGGCGGCGCTGGGGGCGGGGCGGCTCGCTGCCGGTGCGCAGCGCCCGCTTGAGCGCCGCGCGGTCCCGCTTGTGCGCCGCCCTCTGAAGCCACGTCCGGCTGCCGTCCTTCAGGAAGGGGGTCAGCCAGGGCCGCTCCTCGTACTGGAGGTGCGCGGGGCGGTCGTGGAAAGTACGGGCCATCTCGGGGGCTCCTGTCCGCTGTTGACTTGTTGAGGTGCGTGTTTCTCGGTCGCCGCCCGGCTGCCACTGCCTGGCGACTGAGACAACTATATCCACTACACGTCACGGTGTCAACGGGGTGGGTGCTCCGGCATTGCGGCGAGGGGGGGTGGTCCGGGGGGTGGCCGCCGGGGCCGATGGGGCTTCCGGGGAGAGTCGAATCAGAGGGTGTGTTCGCTTCCCTTTGTGATGCGTACGGGATATAGTTGTCTTGTTGGTCGGCGGTGGCAGTCGGCCAACACCGAAGACACACCACGTCGCTGGGAGATCCCGATGTTCAACACGATGAAGCGCACCGCCCGTCAGACCTCCACCCGCACCCTGGCCGACCTGGTCCGCGCGATGGACGGCAAGCGGGCCGTGACCATCACCTACATCGACAGCGACGGCGAAGAGTCGGTGCGCACCATCGAGATCCACGACATCCGCACCACCAGCAAGGGCCGCATCATCGTCCGGGCCATGTGCCGGATGCGCGGCGAGATGCGCACCTTCCACCCCGCTCAGATCGTCGCCTACACGATCCACCGGATGCGCTTCGTGCTGGACGCCCCGACCGGCGAGACCCGCTTCACCCACGCTGCGCAGACCGAGGCAGAGCTGATCTCCCTGGAGATGGACCGCGATTACCCGGACCTGAAGCCGCTGGTGCTGGCCGCGTAGGCCGCGCGGGCCCACCCCCTGGGCGGGCCCACCGCCCCGGCCCACCCCTTCAGCACTGCGCGGCGGCGCGGAGCGCACCTCCCGCGCCGCCGCTCCCCGAACTCCCGGAGTCACGCGCATGTCCGTCCACGCCCCGGCGTCCCAGCTCGCCCCCGCCCGCACCGCTCCCGGCGTCTCAGGCATCCGCCGCGCCCACTACCTGCCCGGCATCGAAGGCCTGCCCCGCATCGAAGCGTTCATCGTTGCCGCGCCCGCCGGCGTCGTCGACAAGCTGCGCCCAGGCTTCGAGAAGAAGTGGGCCAAGCACACCGGCCGCAGGCTCACCCGCTTCCGGCCGCTGCGTGAACTGCCGCAGCCGGTACGCCGCAAGAGGTCATCCGGCGGCCCCGCCCCGGTGCACCGTGCCAGGACGATCGGGGACGTCGTGCTGATCGCGTGATGCCTATTGGCATTTGTGATGAATATGGGATATAGTTGTCTTGTTGGTCGGGCCTCCCGCCACCACATCCCCCTCATCCCAAAGGAGTTCGCCATGACCGTCGCCACCGCCACCACCACCTCCCAGGTCATCCTGGCGGCGGGCACGGTCGTGCGCGCCCCGCGCTACATCGGCGGCAAGAATACCGGCCTGCGCAAGGCCGTCGTGCTCGGCCTGTTCAACGAGAACGACCCCAAGGGCGGGTACCGCGTGTACTTCTACACGCTCGGCCCCGCCGGGTTCGACCCGCGCACCGTCGGCTTCGCCTTCCCCGGCGAGGTCACCGCCATCGGCGCGATCGAGGACATGTCCGAGCGCACCGTGATCAAGCTCTACAAGGGGCTGGGGGAGTTCCCGGGATCCGCTGCCGTGCGGTACCGGGCGGGCCGCTGGGCCTACTGGCTCCGCAAGGCCCGCCTCGTCCGATAGGGCCCCGCCGCCGGGGGTGGGCCTCCCCGCCCCCGGCCATACGCACCACCACCACGGCGGCAGTGGCAGCCGCCCCACCGAGCACACACACCGAGAAGAGGGCTCATGTCCCACACCCTTCAGTGGAACGCCAACTGCTTCGAGCGCACCGCCCGCAGCACGATGTGGACCGTCACGGCCTACGACGCCCATAACCGCCAGGTCTACGCCACTCTCCCCCTGGAGTCGGCCGACCCTGTCCGGTACTGGCACGACTACTGGAGCGGCAAGCACTTCGTGCAGCGCGTAGTTCTTGCTGAGCTCACGACCGACATCACCGAGCGCTTCATCACCTTCGACGACCTCCCCGCCCCCGGCCAGCCGGCCGACCTCCCCGAGCTGCCCGACGGTGCCCATCAGGCCGGTCGTCACTACCGCGTCACGTGGGGCGTCAAGGTGCTCCGCACCCCCGACGACGTCCGCCGGTACTACAAGTGGCTCGCAGACGCGCAGATCAGCCCGCTGCCGTCCTCCCCCCGCATCGACCTGGACAGCCTGAGGCTGCTGGAGGTCACCCTGATCCGCTACGCGCGCCCCATCGAGCTCCCCGACCTTCCCGCCTGACCCAACCCTGCCCGGCCCGGCCTACACCGGGTCGGACGGCCGTTGGCACCCTCCGTGATGCATGTGTGGTATTGTTGTCTCGTTGGTCGGCGGTGGCAGTCGGCCAGCACCGAAACCCACACTCCGAACAAAGGGGACAGCTATGCCCGCGACCGCAACGGCCACCCAGACCTTCGCGCTCTGGGTGTCGCCCACCGGCACGTTCCGCCTGCTCGACTGGGACGCCGCCACCACCCCGCGGCACGCGCTGTGCTGCGACACCGCCCAGCCGGTGAGCCTCACCGGCGAGCTGACCATGTGGACGGACGAGGACGCCATCGGGCTGCGCCGCCCGCGCAACCCGCACGCTTCGGCCCTGCTGCTGGCCTACCAGCCGCACCCGGGCCTGCACTTCGGCTACGTCGTCTTCACCGGCGCCACGGACCCCAGGACCGACACCGTCCACGGGCTCACCGAGGACCAGGCCCTGACGCTGCTCGACCTCTACCTGCTGCGTATCAACGCCCACGTACCGGGCGCGCGGCGCCACTGACGCCAGGTCACCCCGGGCCCCGGACGTGAATTGCGGGGCCCGGCCCTCCGGATTAATCGAGAAAGGGAAATCCATGAAATACACGATCGTCGGCGACTGGTACGACTGCTGGGATCTCGCATCGACTTTCGCCGTCGTCGCCGAGGGGGAAACCCTCGACGAGGCCAAATGGAACGCGGCGGAGGCTGTTCTGGAGCACTTTCCGCACCGCGCCGAGGGCGAGGACGGCGAGAGTCCCGAAACCCTCTGGGGCGGCGACAACGGCGCCTACGTCGTCGCGGCGTTCGAGGGAGACCTGCGAACCCGGGCAATCGAGAGCGCGACGTTCGAGCTGATCGCATGACCGCAGCAGCCACCCAGACGTTCACCGTCATCGGCCTGACCCTGGACGTCGACTGCACCGAGCTGCTCATCGCCGCCGTCCTGCCCGGCCCGGTCGCCGACCAGATCGAGCTGCTCGCCGCCAGCGAGGCCGACTTCACCCGCTGGGCTGAGGAGTTCGACGCCCCCGACCCTGACACGGCCGCCGCCCTCGCCTACGAGCACTGCCGCAGGTGGGACGACGAGGTCTGATCCACGGGGCGCGGCCGTCCGGCTGCGCCCCTCACCTCTCCGGCCCACGTCGGCTGCCGGGCGAAGGGAGGCCGGCCGGAGCCTCGCCGAAGCCGCCGGCCCCCGCGTCGCCGCCCGCGGAGAGCCCGGGCGCAGCAGTCCGGCAGGCGCAGCACCGCGGGGCGCAGCTCCCGTTCTCTCCCCGGGGGCGGGGCGCTGCGCCGTCCGCGCCGCCCAGGTGGGGCGGTCCGCTTCGCTCCCCGCCCCACCTCGCTGCGTGCCGGGCGCTCCGCTGCGCTGCGGCCCGGACCGAGCGCTGCGCGCTCTCACGCACCGGGGGCCCGGCAGCCGGTCGACGGGGACGCTGCGCGCCCCGCTCCCTCGCTTCGCGCTGCCGTTCCCCTCGGCCCACGGCGCTGCGCGCCATGGGGCGACGACACGGCCCGCACAGTGCCCCGCCCCCGGGGCCCAAAATCCGCCCCGACCACGGGAAATGCAGCCGCGAATTGACCAGAGCCCTTGAAATGAATACTCGGAGAATGCATAATTGAAGTATGCGGATCGGGGGGGCAGCCGATCCGCAGCCGAAAGCGCACACTCCGATCCGAGGGAGAACCATGCCGAACGAGAACGCCCGCCGTCACCTCTCCGCCGTCCCCGCCCCAGCACCGGTCCCCGAGCCGGAAATGCCCTACACCGAGGCTGAGATGGAAGACGCCATGGGCTACCTCCTGGCCCGCATGGTGCCGCTGACGCAGCGCACCGGCTGGAAGATCGAAGAGATCATCGAATCGGACATCTTCGGCCTGCTCGCCCTGGCCTACGTCGCGGCCCTGCGCACCAACCCGCCGCTCCCCAAGACCGGCCCGGCCAAGGAACTCGACGCGCTCGCGTTCTCCTACTACGTCCGCATGCTCGCCAGCGCCCCCAAGGGCTTCGACGACGTCACCGACCTGATCGTCCTCGACAGCATCCAGTGGTGCACCCCGGCGCTCGACACGACCGCCCAGGCCCGCGCCCTGCGACTCGTCCAGGACTGACCCCAACCCCGGGGCGCAGCCGACCCGCTGCGCCCCGGCCCCGGCGGCGGGGGAGTGGCACCCCCGCCGCGCCGAGAACACCCACTCGAAAGCGAGGCAGACCCATGACCTACAGCCTTCCCCCGATGCCCTCCGCCGTGGAGCGCGCCGCCGACCTGCTGATGGGCCTCTTCGGCGCCGTCGGCGACGGGTGCCACACCCTGACCGTCTCGGTCACCGGCCGCGCCCGTGGGGCCGTGTCCGTCCTGCCGTTCCACAACTTCGGCGAGTACACCGACGTTGACACGGAAGCCGCCCTCGACGTCATCGCGCTGCTCTCGCTGACATCCGGCCGCATCGGCGGCGCGGTCGTGCGCACCAACCACGCCGACGACACCTCCCGCGTGCTCGGCTGGCGACTGAGCGACTGCACCGCCCACCCGCTGGGCAGGGCCGAGATCTTCAGCGCCTACTGCACGGACGCCGCCACCGGCGAGCCGATCCCGCCGGAGCCGGGCACGGAGTACGCCGACGCCCCGCCCGTAGAGGCCTGACGCCCGACACCGGGGCGCAGCCCGACCGGCTGCGCCCCGGCCCGGATCGGCCGCTCGGATTTCCCGCCGCCGAAGGGAGGTTCGCTAGACACGCGTGATCTTTAGGGGATATAGTTGTCTTGTTGGTCGGCGGTGGCAGTCGGCCAACACCGAGAACACACCTCTGCGAGAGATGGAGTCACCCATGACCCGCACGCCCGACGCCCTGCTCATCACCCCCGAGGCGGACATCGTCCCGGTCAACCTGCCCGCCGACACCGACAACAGGCTGGTCGTCATGCGCTCCGTGATCCGCTGCGAGCGGGTGGACGTCGTGGGGCTCACCAGCCAGCTCGACATGTGGCTGGACGACGAAGGGCTCTACAACCACCCGGTCAACAAGCTCGCAACGCTGCTGGCGGTCCGCTTCGGCTTCACCTACCAGGACTACCACGGGCCCGTCCTGCTGACCGGCGGCGCGGACGCCGAGGGCGAGACGGTGCCGCTCAGCAAGGACAAGCTTCTGGCGCTGCTGACCAGCCTCGAAGAGGAGCTCTAAGCCCCACACCGCCGGAGCAGCCGGGAGGCTGCTCCGGCCCCCTTGCGGCGGGGGAGTGGCACCCCCGCCGCAGCCGGAAACACCCACCACTCTGAGAGGAGCCCACCATGTCGGTCACCTTCACCGCCGAACTCACCGGCGCGCCGGTCAACATGGCCAACTCCAACGCGGCCCGTGTGCTGGGCACCCTCGGATACGCCGAGCCGTACGGCGACGAGGACGCCCAGCTCTTCCTCGGCCGCGTCCTGCTCGCGCTCGCCCTCGAACCCGAGGACGCCGGACGCCCCGCCGTCACGGACGGCCGCTTCATCGACTGCGGCCGCTCCCAGGGCTACGTCCAGTCGCGGCTGCACGAGCTGCGCGAGCTCGCCGAGTACGCCCAGGCCCAGAGCCTGCGCGTCACCTGGGGCTGACAGCCCACCCGGCCCCACCCGGGGCGCAGGCCCGAACCACCAGCGGCGGGGGAGTGGCACCCCCGCCGCGCTGAGAACACCACCCCGAGAAAGGGCACCCGTGATGAGCGCGCACACCGCCGAGACCGTCAGCCAGTCCGTGAGCGTCCTGACCCTGTCGGCCCGTATCGCCGAGTCCGGCAGCATTACGCACCTGCCGGAGACCGTCCGCCCCGTGGGCTGGGCGGCGCACTATGCCGGAGCCGAACAGCCCTGGGAGCGGGTAGCAGAGGCCCGCGTGAACCAGGAAGTCGCCCCGCTGCTCGCCGAGATCGCGAGGGCCGAGCCTCCGGCCGACGTCACGCACCTGTACGCGTCCGTGGAGAGCTGGCGGCGCGCAGCGGTCGCAGAGACGCGCCGGACCGCCAGCAAGGAGGCGCACGAACGAGTGGTGGACGGGATGCGCCGGGAGGCTCTGGCCGCCATCGACGCCAAGGGCGCGGCCTTCCAGCCGGTCGAGTGGGAGGAGTCCACGCGCATCTTCCGTGTACAGGGCGAGTGGACCGTCTCGGTGTCGGTGAGCGGAACCGACCACACGGCCGTACGGGAGGCGTTCGCGGCCGGCCTGCCCGGTAGGCGGGATGAGATCCTGGCAGACGCTCAGAACCGCATCCCGCGCGTCTCCGGCACCGTTCGAGCCGCCGCCGACACCCCGGAGCGGGTACGCAAGGCGTGGCAGCGGGACCGCCGCAAGGGCACCGCACCGAAGCCCGCCACCGGCTGCTACTCGCCCGGCAGTTGGGTGACGTGGCAGCACCCCGAGACCGGCCAGACGCTCACCGGGATCGTCACCAAGTGGCTGCTCGGCGAGCGGACCGACCCGACCCGCCGCACGGTGATTCCCTCGGACGGCAGCGAGCCAGTCGTGATGGTGCTGGAGCCCCGAGGGAATCCCACGGCAGGCCCGTGGAACGTCGTCTACGGCCCGGAGACGTCCAGCCCGGTGCAACCGGGCGCGCAGCAGCTCGAATTGACGACGTGAAACCCTCCGGAAAGCGGCCCCGAAAGGGGCCTTTTCCTTTGTCTGCCCCCTTTCTTTCGCCCCTTCGTTTTGCCTTTCTTGTGGCGCTCTAATTCCTTTGAATTCTCTCTGACGTGTCGTCATGTTCGATGATTTATGATGGGGCGTCAGATGGTGGTGTGGGGAATTGTTCGGGTGGGTGCTGCGCCCCCTCGGCGGGGTTTTTCTGGGTCCCGATTTTCGGCCGTAAGGTCGTGTTTGAATTCCGGGGCCGACGTGTCTGTACGGGGGAATTCCGGTGCGTGCCGGAAAGGGGGGAGTGGCCTGCCCGTCAGGGCGGCAGGGAAGCACTCCGTACCGCGCCCCGGAACGGGGCGGCGGCTCCCTGGCACGTACCGCCGTACCGGTACCGTCACCCCACCCCGTCCCCCTCGGCCCCGACAGGGGCCCCCACACACCGCCCGACACCCCATCACCCCGCCCAACAGGCAGGGGACATGGGGACAGAACCCAGACTCTAGCCACGCCACCACTACGAAACACCCCCGCACCCCCGGCCCCGACAGGGGCCCAACCCCCACCCCCACCATGTCCGCCACCGGCGGACACCCCGTCACCTCACACACCGTCAAATCCCGTAACGCGGGAATTGAAAAGAAAGCCTGAAAGGCTTTCAGAATTCACAACCTAGAATTGCCGAAAGGCAATTCAACCCCGCTCAAAATAAGCCCCGAAGGGGCTTATCATAACCCACCCCGAATTCGCCGACAGGCGAATTCCTGCGGAATTCCGCCGAAAGGCGGAATTCAATAGGGAGCTTTAGCTCCCTCCGCCCCCC